>NZ_JBHVRX010000002.1:52583-110370 GCF_042885515.1 Streptomyces sp. NPDC058052
GGGGGGGGTCGCCCCGGCCCGCGGGGGGCGGGGGCCCCCCGGGCGGGGGGGGGGGGGGCCCCGCCCCCGCGGGCCGGGCCCCCCCCCACGACGGCGCTCAGGCCATCGGGCCGCCGAAGGGGCCGCCCGGTCCGTAGTACGCGCCCAGGTCGTGGCGGTAGGCGGGGTCGTCGAGGTGCTTCTCCCGGTGGAATTCCGGGGCGTCCTTGATCTGCTCCTTCGTGCGCTCGACGTAGACCTTCCGGTCGTCCACGTCGATCCGCACGACGGTGGCGGCGGGGAGGAGGACCTCCTTGCCGAAGATCCAGACCCCCGTGTCCACGACCAGATAGGCGTCCCCGACCTCGTCGGAGTGCTTGTCCACCTTCCCGATGCCGCCGTCGGTCGCCTCGACCTTGTAGCCGGTCAGTTCCGTACCGGCCACGTGGCCCGCGGTCGACCTGTAGCTCCACACGTGCTCACTCACGCGAAAACAACTCCTCCGGTGGTCGAGGGCGGCCGGCGGATCGCCGGCGCCCTCCTTCTCCGTGTTGTGTGTCTTTCGCGGCGGGGCGTTCTCCCCGCCTGGGCATCGCCTGCCCCGAGCCGTGCGAGCCAATCCCCCTCCTGTCGGCGGAGCCCGCGAGCCGGCCGGTGATCCTCTCGGCGTCGGCGACGAGGCCGCCGACGATCTCGTCGGCGCGAGGGGGCCTGTCAGGGCCCCGCCGCGGCCCGCGGGGCACGGTCGAGGCGGATGCGGGCCGCCACGGGGAGGTGGTCGCTGGGTGTCGCGGGGAGGGTCCACGCCGCGGTGGCCCGCGCTCCCTTGAGGAGGATCTGGTCGATCCGTACGAGCGGGAGGCGCGAGGGCCAGGTGAAGCCGAACCCCTCGCCGGCCGCGGCCTGGACCGACGTCATGCCCCGGGTCAGGGGGCGCAGCGCCCGGTCGTCCGTGGAGCCGTTGAAGTCGCCCATGACGACGAGGCGCGGGGCGCGCTCGGCCCGCAGGATCCCCGCGAGGACGTCCACGACCTCGTTCCTCGTGCCGGCGGTGAAGCCGGAGGGACCGACACGGACGGACGGCAGGTGGGCGACGTACACGGCCAGCGGGCCCTCGGGGGTGACCACCGTGGCGCGCATGGCCCGGGTCCACGGCATGATCGGCACGGCCCGCGCGTCCCGCAGCGGGCGGGTGCTCCACAGCCCCACCGTGCCCTGGGAGAAGTGGTACGGGTACGCGTCGGCCAGGGCGGCGGCGTAGGCGGGCGCGGTGTCCGGGTCGAGTTCCTGGAGCGCGACGACGTCCGCCCGCGCGGCGATCAGGCTCCGCGCGGTGCCCCGCGGGTCCGGGTTGGCCTGGTTGACGTTGTGGCTGACCAGGGTGAGGTCCCCGCCGGCGGACGACTTGTCGGTGAGCGTGCCGCCGAAGACCGTCAGCCACGCCGTCACCGGCAGGAGCAGGGACGCCGTCGCCGTCCGTGATCCGCGCAGCAGCGCCGGCGCCGCGAGCGCGGGGACCCCGAGAGCCGTCCACGGGAGCAGCGTCTCGGCCAGGCTGCCGAGGTGCCCGGGGAGCTCGGGGAGCCCGACGTGCCCGGCCAGCGCCAGGAGGAGGGCGAGAGCGGCGGAGCAGATGACGACGGACGTGCCTCGGCGCCGTGCGCCCCGGCGGCGGGCCGGACCGGGCGTCCCGGGCACGGGCGGTGCCGCGGGCGCGGGCGGTTTCGCGGGGCGGTGCGCGGGTTCCGGATCGCGCTCGGGGCCGGGCGCGGGCTCGGGTATGGGTACGGGCTCGGGTACGGGTACAGGCTCCGGGTCGCGTACGGGTACAGGCTCGGGGTCGCGTACGGGTCCCGGTGCCGCCGGGTCCGGGGTGGTCTCGTGGCGTGCCGTCGTCATCGCGGTTCAGCCCTCCGTACCGGCCCGCGGCAGCTGGTCGCGCAGGCCGGCGATCAGCCGGCGGCTGCTGTCGACCGCCGCGCGGAGGCCCTCGCCGGGGGTGGTGTCCGCCCGCTGGTGGAGGACGGCTCCGACGAGCAGGCGGGGCTCACCCCCGAGGCGGACCTCGCAGGCCCACAGGAGGTTGCCGCCCGCCGGGGTGCTGGAGCCCGTCTTGATGCCGACGACGCCCGGGACGTCCAGCAGGGGGTTGGTGTTGGTGAGGGGGCCGACGCCGGGGACGGTGACGGTCCGGGTGGCCACGATCTCGCGGAAGACGGGGTGCTTCATCACCGTCCGGGCCAGGACGAGCTGGTCGGCCGCGGTGCTGGTCGTGGTGGGTTCGATCCCGCTCGCCCCGGTGTACGTCGACCGGTCCATGCCCAGCCGGTCGGCGGCGCGGCGCATCTTCGCCGCGAACGCCTCCTGGCTCCCCGCGTCCCAGCGGGCGAGCAGACGTGCGACGTTGTTGCCGGAGGGGATCAGCAGCATCTGGAGGAGCCGGCGCTGGGAGTGGCGGCTGCCCGCCCGGAGCGGCACCTTCGACTCGCCCCCGACGCCCGCCTCGTGGGCCGCCTGCCGGTCCACCTCGATCAGGGGGCCCTCTTCCCCGGGCCGCAGCGGGTGCTCCTGGAGGATGACGTGAGCGGTCATCACCTTCGCCAGGCTCGCGATGGGGACGGGGCTCCGGTCCCCCCGGGTGCCGACCGGGCCCGAGCCTTCGAGCGCGACGGCGGTCTGGCCCTCCTCGGGCCACGGGACCGCGCCGTCGTCGAAGGACCAGGTGCCGGACGGGGAGGACGGGGCGGAGCTGCCGTCCGTCCCCGGTCCGGGGCCGGAGACGGAGAAGCCGAGGACGGTCACGAGGAGCAGGGCCAGCGCGCCGCCCGCGACACGGACGCGGTGGGCGGGGGAAAGGGACATGGAGCCACCTCCGGGTGCTGCCGAACGGGATCGGTACGGCAGCAAGGCTCCGGGGGCGGTGTCTCCGGACGCCGGACGGAAGGGCTTCGCCGGGGCTCGGGAACCCATCGATCGTGTATCGGCGCCGGCGCGCGGCGGCCCCCTCGTCGCAGGACTCGTCAATCGCCGGGCGTGTCTTTCGTGGGGCAGGTCAGTCGCCGGACACGTCAGTCGCCGGGCACGTCATCGGCCTTCACGACCGGGCCGCGCCGGCCCCGTCCTCCGGCAGGCGGAGGGTCGCCACCGCTCCCCCGTCCCCGGCGTGGTTGGCGAACTCCAGCACCGCTCCGATCACGTCCGCCTGGCCGGACGCGATCGTCAGGCCGAGGCCGTGGCCGCGTCCCCGCTCGGCGGTGCCCGTCCGGAAGCGCTGGGGTCCGTGGGCCAGCAGGTCCCCGGGGTAGCCCGGGCCGTGGTCCCGTACCGTGATCGCCCCGGCGGAGACGGTGATCTCCACGGGGCCGGCGCCATGACGGTGGGCGTTGACGACGAGGTTGGCGACGATCCGGTCGAGCCGCCGCGGATCCGTCTCCGCCACGGCCTCCTCGTCGGCGGTCACCCGCGCCTCCAGCCCGGTCCTCGCCGCCGACTCCCGTACGAGCTCCGCCAGGGCCACCGGCCTGCGCCGCGCCTCCTCGGCGCCGGCGTCGAGACGGGAGATCTCCAGCAGGTCCTCGACCAGGTCGCGCAGGACCTGGACCCGGTCCCTGACCATGTCGGTGGCCTCGCCCTCGGGCAGCAGTCCCGCGGAGGTGACCAGCCCCATCAGGGGGGTGCGGAGCTCGTGCGCCACGTCGGCGGTGAAGCGCTGCTCGCGGGCGATGCGCTGCTGCAGGCTGTCCGCCATCGAGTCGACGACGGCGGCGATCTCACCGATCTCGTCGCCGTCGGCGTCGCGGCGGCCGGTCCCCGTGCGCGCGTCGAGGTCGCCCGCCGTGATGCGGCGCGCCGTGCGGGCCACGCGGCGCAGCCGCCGCGCGGGCAGTTCGGTGGCGAGGGCGGTGACGGGGACGACGACGCCCAGGGTGAGCAGTGAGTACTTCCACATGTGCCGGTCGAGTGCCTGCCGGGTGAGCAGGTCGGCGGTCATGTCGACCTCGACCGCGTACAGCTGCCCGCCCTCCTGACGAGCGGCCCAGAAGGCGGGTGCCGGGGGGCCGTTCTCGTACCGGGTGCCCCGGCCTTCGCGTTCGACCTGCCGCAGCAGGGCGTCCGGGAGTTCGGCCGGGGAGACCACGGGCGCCGGACCGCCGGACTCCCGGGCCTCGGCCAGGGCGCGGTCGAGGGCGGCCTCGGCCTTCCCGGCACCTTCGTGCATGGACCGGTTCAAGGTCGATTCGTGGACCAGAACGCCGACCGTGAGGGCCATCGCGGCGCAGGCGAGTGCCGTCAGCAGCAGGATCTTCCAGCGCAGCGAGCGGGGGTTGGACAGGGCGCGTACCAGCGTCATCCGCAGTGTTTCCCTCAGCGTCGCAGCTTGTAGCCGAAGCCCCGGACCGTCTCGATCCGGTCGGCTCCGATCTTCTTCCGCAGCCGCTGGACGCAGAGGTCGACGACCCGGGTGTCGCCGTCCCATCCGTAGTCCCAGACATTGCGCAGCAGGCTCTGGCGGTCGAGCACGATCCCGGGGTGGGCGGAGAACTCGAGCAGCAGCCGGAGTTCGGTCGGCGCCAGGGCGATCTCCTCGCCGCCCCTGCGTACTTCCAGTGCGGCGGGGTCGATGCTCAGGTCGCCGAAGACGAGCCGCCCGGCAGGCGCCTCCGGGGGGCCGGTCCGCCCGGTGGCCGGGGGGACGAAGGCGGCACGGCGCAGCAGGGAGCGGATGCGGGCCACCAGGACCGCGGTGTCGACGGGCTTGACCACGTAGTCGTCGGCCCCGGCCTCCAGTCCGGAGACGACGTCGAGGGCGTCGCCGCGCGCGGACATCATGAGGATCGGGGCGGTGCTGGACTCCCTGATCCGGCGGCACAGTCCGATGCCGTCCAGCTCCGGGAGCATCACGTCGAGCAGCAGCAGGTCATGGTGACCGTCGCGGAACAGTTCGAGCCCGGTCAGTCCGTCGCCCGCGACGGAGACGCGGTAGCCGTACCGCTCCAGGGCCATCGCGACGGACCGCCGGATCACCTCGTCGTCCTCGACGAGCAGGATCGTCACGGGAACGGGCTCAGACATCTGCATCCATCGAACGCGGGGGCGGCGGGTCTCCCATCATGCCCCACACCGCGGCGCGACGGCCCCGGGGGCACCGGCCCTGGCCGTACGGCTCCGGCTGCCGGAGCCGCTGCCGCACCGCGGACGACACCCCCGCCACCGCCGCCGCGGTGCGTCACCGGCGGTTCGAAGGGCCCGTCCGCGACTCCCTCGGCGGGCCCGGGGGTCACCGCCCCCGGCCGTGCCGGGCGAAGACCTCACGGACGACCGGCAGGTCCGCCTCCTTCTCCTTCTCGTCCTCGTAGCAGCCGTCCTCGTCCCGGTCCGCGACGACGGCCTCCGGGGTGAAGTCCCGGCCGAGCCGGTAGACGTCCAGGCAGTAGTCGAAGCCGGATTCGCCGAACAGGTCCAACCCCTCGCGGCCGCAGTGGTCCGCCAGACCGTCGGCCACGTGCCAGCGCGTGCCGTCGTACCAGAAGGCACCGCCCGCGTAGTGGATCGTCCGGCCCGACTCCGGGTCGGTGAGGTTCAGCGACTCGTAGTTCTCGGGCCGGTCGCGGACCAGGTCCACCAGGGGCGCGGGAACACCCTCGTAGAAGGACTCCTGGAGGGCGAACTCCTCCTCGGCGTACAGATTCAGCTCCGACTCGTGGTCGAACGTCAGGAGCAGCGCGCGGCCGTCCTCCGCGAAGTACCAGACCGCGGACTGGCCGCCGCCGTCGTTCCAGGCCAGACGGCGTGCGCCGGGCACCGTCACCGGGGCCACCTCGGCGAGGTCGTCCACGACGACCGCGCGGCGCAGCACTTCCTGGAGGGGCGTCGCCGCCAGGGCTTCCCACACCGCGTTGCTCATTCCCGAAGGGTATCCACCGCCTCCGACACGCCCGGCACGGGACGTCCGCCCCGGCACGCCGCCGGGCCGGCGGGGCGGACGTCCCGCCCCGGGGCGCGCCGTTCGCTCCCGCTCCGGGGATCAGTAGGATCACAGCGCGTTCCCTGGGGGGGAGCAGGCACCTTGCGACATCGGAAAGCCACCGGGGGTGGCACAGCGCGGTGGGAGACTTGTGATGGAACCGCTCGACGGCTCCGCACCGACCGAGATCGGCCCGTACCGGCTGCTCGCCGAGCTCGGACGGGGCGGCATGGGCCGCGTCTTCCTCGGCGCGGCACGCGACGGACGGCTGGCGGCCGTGAAGCAGGTGCATCCCCGGTTCGCCTCCGACGACGACTTCCGGGCCCGGTTCCGGCGCGAGGTCGCCGCCTCGCGCACGGTCTCCGGCGCCTACACGGCCGCGGTGATGGCGGCAGACGCGGACTCCGGACTGCCCTGGCTCGCCTCGGTGTTCGTCACCGGCCCCTCACTGGGCGCCGCCGTCCGGGAGACGGGGCCGCTTCCCGAGGCGGCCGCCCGCCGCCTGGCGCTCGGGCTGGCGACCGCGCTGGTGGAGATCCACCGGGTGAACCTGATCCACCGTGATCTGAAGCCGGAGAACGTGCTCCTCGCGGGGGACGGCGTCCGCGTCATCGACTTCGGCATCGTGCGGGCCGCCGAGACCACCGGCGCCACCGAGCTGACCCAGACCGGCTGGGTGATCGGCTCGCCCCCGTACATGTCGCCCGAGCAGGCGGAAGGCAGGGACCTCACCCCGGCGAGCGACGTCTTCTCGCTCGGCGCGGTCCTGGCGCTCGCCCTGACGGGCCGGGCCCCCTTCGCCGGGACGTCGACGCTCCAGACGCTCTACAACGTCGTCCACCACTCGCCCGACCTCGAAGGCGTCCCGGCCGGACTGCGCGGCATCCTCGAGGAGTGCCTCGCCAAATCGCCGTCGGACCGTCCCACTCCGGCGCGCCTGCTCACCCTGCTCGGTCCGGTCCCGCCGGCGGCGCGCGCCTGGCCGTCGGCGATCCATGACATGGTCGCCGCTCAGGAGGCCCGCATCGACGCGCTGCTGAGCGGCGCGGAGGCGGCCACGGTCGTCGTACCGCCGCGGCGCGTCACCGCACCGGTGCCGGCACCCGGACGCACCACGCCCGCCTCCCTCCTCGCGAAGACGCCGACGGCGGCGACGGCACCGGCGGATCCGGCGGCGACGGCACTTCCGGCGGCACCGACGGCGCCTCTGCCGGCGGGGGTGCCACCGGCCGGGCCCGTCCCCGACCGGCCCACCCTCGCCGAACCGCCCTCACCCGCACCTCAGGCGCCCCTGCCGCGGCGGCGACGGCCGGGGGGCGGAGCCCTCGTCGCCCTCGTGGTGCTCGCACTGGCGGGCGCGGGGGTCGGGGGCTACTTCCTGACGCGGCAGGAGGCCACCAGCCACGCGGCCACACCCGACTGCGACCAGGTGTCCTTCTCGCTTCCCGGAGCCGTGCGGCTGCCGGAGCGGGACGTCGCGGTCGCCCTGCCCGACGGCAGGGAGAACCGGTGCTCCTGGGAGGCGGACCGGACGGTCGTCGAGGTCTCGTGGACCTTGCGCACGGGCGCCACGGCCGCCGAGGCGACGGAGCGGCAGGTCCGGGCGTTCGCGGCGGGCCGGGGCGACGCGCGCGGCGCGGACCTGTCGTTCGGCGACGAGGCGTACTGGGCGGCGGCACCCCAGAACCCCGCCGGGTCCGGCTGCTCGCTGCGCGTCCGCGACGCCAATCTGGTCGTGACGGTCGACCTGACCCCCACGCAGGGCTCCTCCCCCGCGGGCGACCGGGTTCCCGACTGCGAGGCGAAGGCCGAGGGCTTCGCCCGGTCCGCGTACGACGCCATGCCCTGACGTTCCCCGGCCCGGCACCGGCGGCGCGGCCGGCCCCGGAGGCGGCATGCCTCCGGGGCCGCGTCACGCCTCCGGGGCCGCTTCACACCTCCGGGGCCGGCCGCGCCGACGGGGCCGCGAGGCCGTCGAGCATGCGGGTGAAGGCCCGGACGGCGCGCTCGTCGAGCTCCTCCAGGGGGATCGCCGCCCCTCCCCACCACGGCGACCTCGCCCTCGCCGCCGCGCACGCCCTCGAAGCGTCCCTGGGCGCGCCGCGTCCGCCGGCCTTCGTCCGACGACGGCCCGGAGCGCCGCGACGGCACGGGCGGAGCTCCCCGGCGGAGGGGACGCGTGGCGACCGCACCTTTCCCGACGGGTTGTCAGGTCTCCTTCCCGCTCCTACAGTTCCGCCCAGAACCACGCGATGGGAGCGCTCCCATACGGCAGTTCCGTCGACCGGGAGACGCCTCCCCCGCCGCTCCCCCCACACACACCTTCGTGGAGAGGACCCAGATGCGAGCGTCACCCCACCGCCCGACGTCGCCGCGCGGCGTGCTCGGCGCGCTCCTCCTCGCCCTCGTGACCGTACTGGCGACCCTGGTCGGCGTCGCGCCTGCGGCCCAGGCCGACACCCTGATCTGCGAGCAGTACGGCACGGCCACCGTCCAGGGCCGGTACGTCGTCCAGAACAACCGCTGGGGCACCGGCGCGACGCAGTGCGTCACCGCCACCGACACCGGCTTCCGGGTGACCCGGGCCGACGGATCCGTGCCCACCGACGGCCCCCCGAAGGCGTACCCGTCGCTCTTCAACGGCTGCCACTACACCCGCTGCTCACCCGGCACCGCCCTCCCCGCCCGGATCGACGGCATCGCCGCGGCCCCCAGCGACATCGCGTACGGCTTCGCCGCCGACTCCGTCTACAACGCCTCGTACGACATCTGGCTGGACCCGGCACCCCGGACCGACGGGGTGAACCGCACCGAGATCATGATCTGGTTCCACAAGGCCGGGCCGGTCCAGCCGATCGGTTCCCCCGTCGGCACCGCCACCGTCGGCGGGCGTTCCTGGCAGGTGTGGACGGGCGGCAACGGTGCCAACGACGTCATCTCCTTCGTCGCGCCCTCGGCCGTCGCGGAGTGGAGCTTCGACGTCATGGACTTCGTCCGGGAGACCGTCGCCCGCGGGATGGCGCGGGACGACTGGTACCTGACGAGCGTCCAGGCCGGCTTCGAGCCGTGGCAGAACGGCGCCGGGCTCGCCGTGCACTCCTTCTCCTCCACCGTGGACCTCGGCACCCCCGCGCCCGGCCCCGGCACCCCCGGTCCCGCCGCGTCGTGCACGGTGACGGTCGTGCCCCACGTGTGGACCGGCGGCTACACGGCGGACGTCACCGTCACCAACACCGGCCCCGCCGCCGTCGACGCCTGGCACCTCGCCTTCACGCTGCCCGCCGGGCACCGGATCACCCATGCGTGGAACGCGGCCGTCACGCCCACCTCCGGCACCGTGACGGCGACCGGCCCGCCGCACGACGCGCGCATCGCGGCCGGAGCGAGCCGGACGTTCGGCTTCCAGGGCACGTACGGCGGCACGTTCGCCCCTCCGTCCGGATTCCGCCTCGGAGGTGTGGCCTGCACCTGACCTGACCTGGCCTGACCTGGCCTGACCTGACGCCGACGCACAGCGCACCGCGCACAGCGCACCGCGCACGAGGAGAACACCGGACGAACGCACCTCCCCACACACAGGAGACACGAATGGCTGGACGCAAGAAGCGGCTCGCCTCCCTGGCGGCGGCGCTCGCGACGCTGCTCGCCGGGATCGGCCTGACCCTGCTGGGCCAGAACAGCGCGCAGGCGCACGGCGTCACGATGATGCCGGGCTCCCGCACCTACCTCTGCTGGGTGGACGCCAGGACCAGCACCGGAAGCCTCGACCCGACCAACCCCGCGTGCCGGGCGGCGCTCGCCGAGAGCGGGCCGAACTCGCTCTACAACTGGTTCGCCGTGCTCGACTCCCAGGCCGGCGGACGAGGCGCCGGTTACGTGCCGGACGGCACGCTGTGCAGTGCCGGCGACCGGTCGCCGTACGACTTCACCGGCTACAACGCGGCCCGGGCCGACTGGCCGCGCACCCATCTGACCTCAGGGCGGACGATCCAGGTCAAGCACAGCAACTGGGCCGCCCATCCGGGCTCCTTCCGGGTGTACCTCTCCAAGCCCGGCTACTCACCCGCCACCGAACTGGGCTGGGACGACCTGGAGTTGGTCCAGACCGTCACGGACCCTCCGCAGACGGGCTCCCCCGGCGCCGACGGAGGACACTACTTCTGGGACCTGAGCCTGCCCTCGGGCCGCTCGGGTGACGCCGTGCTCTTCATCCAGTGGGTCCGCTCGGACAGCCAGGAGAACTTCTTCTCCTGCTCCGACATCGTCTTCGACGGCGGCAACGGCGAGGTGACCGGGATACGCGGCTCGGGCGGAACCCCCACCCCGACGCCGACCCCCACGCCCACGCCCATAGAGCCGACCCCGACCCCGACCCCGACCGGGCCGACGCCCACCCCGACCGATCCGCACACCGGGTGCATGGCCGTCTACACCGTCGTCAACTCCTGGAGCGGCGGCTTCCAGGGCTCCGTCGAGGTGATGAACCACACCGCGACGGCGCGCGACGGCTGGGCCGTGCGCTGGACTCCGGGCGCCGGCACCCGGATCACCTCGCTCTGGAACGGGGCGCTGTCCTCCGGCACCGACGGCACGCTCACCGTCAGGAACCTCGACTACAACCGGACCGTCCCGGCGGACGGCAGCGTGACCTTCGGGTTCACCGCGGCCTCGGCCGGCAACGACCACCCGGTCGGTTCCGTCACCTGCGTCACCCCGTGACGATCCCCCCTCGGCAACGAGCGAGGGGCCGTCTGCCCTACGGCGGGAGACGGCCCCTCGCACGGGTCAGCCGGTCTCGAGAAGACCCGCGCGCAGGCGCTTCATGGTGCGCGCGAGGAGGCGGGAGACGTGCATCTGGGAGCACCCCAGGAGTTCCCCGATCTGGGACTGGGTGAGCTCCTCGACGAACCTCAGGTGGATGATCTGCCGATCGCGCTCGTCGAGCCCGGCGATGAGCGGGGCCAGGGCGTGGAAGTCCTCCACCAGCTCCATGGCGGGGTCCTCGCTGCCGATGCGGTCGGCCAGGGACACCTCGCCGTCCTCGCCCTCGCCGTTGAGCGCGGCGTCGAGCGACGAGGAGTTGTAGGCGTTGGACGCCAGCCGGGCCTCGGTGACCTCTTCCTCCGTGAGGCTCATCAGCTCCGCCAGCTCCGCGACCGTCGGCATCCGGCCCAGGCGCGTGCTCAGCTCCTCGGTCGCCTTGGCCAGTTCGACCCGGGCCTCCTGGAGGCGGCGGGGCACGTGCACCGCCCACGAGGTGTCCCGGAAGAACCTCTTGATCTCCCCGACGATGTAGGGCACGGCGAAGGTGGTGAACTCGACCTCCCGCGCGAGCTCGAAGCGGTCGATCGCCTTGATCAGGCCGATCATGCCGACCTGGACGATGTCCTCCATCTCGTCGCCACGGTGACGGAAGCGCCCGGCCGCGTAGCGGACCAGGCTCGCGTTCATCTCGATCAGGGTGTTGCGCGCGTACTGGTACGCGTGCGTGCCCTCCTCCAGCACCGCGAGCTCCTCGAAGAAGACCTTCGAGAGGGCGCGGGCGTCCCTCGGCGCGACGGCCGACGCGTCCGGGATGATCGGCAGCGTTCCCGTTCCGACCTCAACTCCTGTGGTCGACATCGTGGTGACCGTCACACCTTTCCCCTTTCCCGTCCATCCCGCCGGGGCGCGTGCCCGAGCCGGGATTCATGGCCCTGTGCCGCTTCGCCTACCCGGAGCGCCGAGCTCCACACGGACTGATTCTCCGAACACGTCCGGGGACGGGGGCAGTCGGCGCCCGGAGACCGCTTCTTCCGCCGGTCGCGGGGCAGATGGAGCATGCAGGATGGCCGTGCGAGGACGAGCCATCGCACGGGAAGGAGAGACATGGCACGGGATCCCTCGATGAGAGCGGTCGGCTGGGCGCGGTCGCTGCCCCTCGGCAGCAGCGTGAAGTCGGCACGGGACTGGACGCGTGCGCACCTGACGGGCCTCGGCTGGGACCGGACGGCGCCCGACCTGGTGGACTCCGTGGTGCTCGCCGTGTCCGAACTGGTCACCAACGCCCACGTCCACGCGCACAGCGACGCACAGCTCATCCTCACCTGGGACGAGGAGTGCCTGCACGTCACCGTGCACGACGCGTCGCCGCGGGTGCCCGAGCAGCGCGACCCCGACGACGGGGCCCTGGGCGGGCGGGGCCTGCTGCTGATCGACGCCCTCGCCGACGAGGTGCGGACCCACCCCTGCCCGCGGGGCAAGGACGTCACCGCCTGCTTCCGCCCGCCGACCCCCGGCCGCACGGGCTGAGGCCGCCGCCCGGCGGTCCGCCGCGATCCTCACCCCGGACGGGGCCGCGTACGGCCCCGTCCGGGTCGTGTTGTCGGCCGGCCCCCACCGAGCGGTCCTCCGCCGCGCCCTGGGTGCCGGGCCCCTCCGGTGCGGTTTCACGTACGGCCGAGCGGTCAGGCGAACGGGGACGCAAGTCCCGACTCATGTGCCAGGAGGCTCACATGGACAGCTGGCGTGCCGCCGCGGCCTGCCAGGAGGCCGACCCCGATCTGTTCTTCCCGGTGGGCACCGGGTCCCCCGCGCTCGCCCAGGCCGAGGAGGCCAAGAAGGTCTGCCGGCGCTGCCCGGTGCGGGAGGAGTGCCTGCGCTGCGCGATGGCCGGATCCCACCCGCCGGCGGGTGTGTGGGGCGGTCTCACCGAGAACGAACGGCGCTCGCTGCGCCGCCGGTTGCGCCCCGGGGCGGACGGGCGGCGGTGAGATCCCGCCGGGCCCGGTCTCTCGGATCCGTCACGGAACCGGGGGCCGGGCGGACCGGGCGGACCGGGCGGACCGGGCGGACCGGGCGGACCGGTGGCTGAACAGCCGGACGACTGCACGGCTGGACGGCTGGACGGCTGGACGGGCAGGGGCGTGCCATGCCGTGGCCGCACGGGGCGGGCCGGGGGGTCAGCCGGGGAACCCGTCCAGGGGGTTCGCCGCGTCGGCGTACTCCGGCACGAGGGAGAGGCACGCCCGTACCCGCTTCCCCTCCGGGTCCGGCTCCACGGTCAGCCGCTCGCAGACGGCGACGACGATCTCCACTCCGTGCTGTCCGATGCGGCGCGGGTCGTGGCCCTGGGGCACGGGGGCGTGGGCGGAGCGGTCGAACACCGAGATCTCCAGGGTGTCCCGGCACAGCTCCAGCAGGAGCCGGCAGGGACCGGGCGCGTGCCGCACCGCGTTGGTCACCAGCTCGCTGACCACCAGCTGCGCCAGCTCGACGCGCTCGTCCGCCACCGGCTCGCGCCGTACGGAAGGAGCGGCGGCGAGGAAGTCGGCCGTGAAGGCGCGGGCGGAGGCGATGGCGCCTCCGTCGGAGGGGTGGTCGTAGACGGCACTCGCGGACAGCAGGGGCTCCGGTGCCGCCCATTCTGCGGTGATCACGTCCCCCATGGTGCTGGTACTCCTTCCCTTCCAGGTGGGTGGGCGCGGTGGACGCCTCGTACACCGCCTTTCCCCTCTTCACGGTTCCCACACCGCCCGCCTCGGGGATCACACCGGCCCGCCGGATCCGTCCGTCCGGACGCGCGAACGAGCCCGGCACGCTCCGAAGGGGGAGTGCCGGGCTCTCCTGGTCCTGGGGCCGCCCGGACCGGGGTGGACGGCGGGATCCGCCCACCGACGACGGGCGAGGGGCTCCTCGGCCCTCAGCAGCGGCGTTCGAGGAGCAGCGCCACCGGCCCGAGACCGCGCCTCCCCGCGCGCAGACCCGCCCGCCTTCCCCGTGCGTACACGAGAGCGATCACGGCGGCCGTGCCCACGGCCGCGCCCGCCGTCACGGCCTTGCGCGCGCGGACGGCGGTCCACAGCGCGTTTCCCGCGCCGCGGGCCCGCTGCCCGGCCGTGCGGGCCTTCTCCTCGGACGGTGCCGGAAGGACCCGAAGGTCGCCCATGCCCGCCGGGTCGTAGGCGTCGGCCAGGTCGGGGTCGTCCGTGTCGGCCAGGTCGGGGTCGTACGCCTCCGGCATGTCGGGGTAGTCCGGCACGGCGTACGGGCCGGTCCAGGGCAGCGCGTTCTGTCCACTCTTCTCCGAAGCACTCATGGGGGTCGTCTCGCCGGACACGCGCTCCGTAAACATCATTCTTCATACCGGCGCCGCCGGCGGGACGCGCGTGCGGCCCGCACCTGGATCCGGTGCGGGCCGCACGGCGGTGCCGGTGACGCGCGGGAAGGGGGGAACCGCGGGTCTTCCGGCGTGAGCGTGTCCCTCGCTCGGGGTCCGTGTGCCCCGGCGCCGACGATCCATGCCGGCCTCTTCGCCGGGGGACGCGGGCGGGGGCGGGACGGCGGGCGGGGGCGGGGGGCCGCCGGGGCAAGGGGCTAACCTGCCGTCCACGGGCTCTCGGATCTGCCGCGGCGCCCGGATCCGACGACGGCGAGAGGAGCGAGCATGACCACGACGGCCCGCGCACGGACGCAGCACGAGGACGACCGGGTCCGTGTCACCCGCTGGGACTTCGATTCCGGCCAGTCCACCGGCCGTCACGTCCACGCGTACGACTACGTCGTCGTCCCCGTCACCGACGGGCGGACCCATGTGATCACCCCCGACGGCGCCGTCACCGTCTCCGAGCTCAGGGCGGGCGAGTCCTACGCGCGCCCGGCCGGCGGCGAGCACGAGGTCGTCAACGCCGGCACCGCCCCGCTCGCCTTCGTCGAGATCGAGCTGAAGTAGTCCCTCGCGGGGCGCGCTGAAGCAGTCCCTCGCGGGGGCGCGTCCGCTCTCCGCGCTTCCCGGCCGCGCCCGGCCTCGGGCCGGATTATCGAGTGGCGCCGCTCCGCACCGGGCTGCGATGCTTCCCTCACACCGAAGGGGTGTAGCTCAGCTGGTCAGAGCGCCGGTCTCCAAAACCGGATGTCGCAGGTTCGACTCCTGTCACCCCTGCCACGCAGGGCTCCCGGCGGCACGTCAGCGGATGCCCGTGCTGCCCGGGAAGGGTCCCCCGGCCCGGTAGTACCGGCCGACCTCCTCCCGGTACCGCAGGTCCGCGAGGTGCTGTTCGGAGACGAACTCGGGCGCGTCCTTCACCTGCCGCCTGGACAGGGCGAGGTGGACCGCGCGCTCCTCCAGGTCGACGCGGGTCACCGCGCTCGCCGGGATCAGCGCCTCCTTGCCGAAGATCCAGACGCCCGTGTCCACGACCAGCCAGGCGGCGTCCACCTCGTCGGAGTGCTTGTCCACCTTGCCGATGTGCCCGTCGGACGCCTCGACCCGCCACCCGGTCAGATCGGTGCCCGTCAGGTGGCCGGACTGCGTGCTGTAGGACCAGAGACCCTCGGTCATCGTCGTCACTCCTCCGTCGTCGTGCTGCGTGTCGGGCGTCCGCGTACCCGGGCCTCCGGGGATGATTCCGCCGCCCCCGAGGACCGGCGACCGCACGACGGAGGTGTGGGACGCCGGCATCGGGCAACACGGAGGAGCAGCACGGAACCCGGTGGCACGCGCCCTCGACGGAAGGAAGGCAGCGCACATGGCACACGACATCTGGACCTACAGGGAGGCCGCCGCGAGCGCGGCACGTCTGGACCTGACCGGCTACCGGGTCGAGGCCACCGACGGTTTCGCCGGCACGGTCGACGCGCACGAGCCCGCGGCCGGCCGCGGCCATGTCGTGGTGGACACGGGTCCCTGGCGGCCCGACCGGCGCGTCGTGGTGCCGGCCGGGGTCGTCACCGCTGTCGACCCGGGTACGGAGACGCTCCGCGTCGACTGCTCCAGACGGCAGATCGCGGAGGCCCCGCCCTTCGAACCCGGCCCCGACCACGACCGGGACGACGGGCATCCGCACCGGATGCGGCTCGTCGACTACTACCTGGCGTTCTTCCGATAGGCGCTGCCCGCCCTCGGGAGCGTCCTCGGACGCCCCGTCGGACCGTCCTGGGAACGCCCGGTCGGGGCGTTCTCGGAGCGCCCCGTCGTGGACGCCCGTCGTGGACGCCGTCGTGACCGTCCGTCCCATCCCGTCCGCCCCGCCCCTTCGACCGGAGGAGAATCCTCATGACCGCACTGCTGTACCGCATCAGGCGACTCGCCCACGGCGCCCAGGGCCGGCGCGCGGCGGCTTCCGTCCGCAGGGCCGCCGCCGATCCCCGCAGGCGTGCCCAGGCGCGGCGTCTCCTCGGCAGGCTCCGCGGCCGCCGCTGACGGCCGTTCACGCACGCCCCGCCGTCCGTACGGGCGGCGGGGCGAGCGTGGTCCCGGCCACGAGGCGCACGGGCGTTCGCCCGGTCGGACGGCTCCGCGTGGCCGGGCGGAACGGGCGGGCCGAGACTGGAAGCCCGCCACGCCGGGGCGCCCCCGTCGGCCACGGGACGACGCGCGGGGATCGACCGCCACGGGAGGCACGCGTGATCAAGAGGCTCGAAGGAATGCCGGCGGGCGTCATCGGTTTCGAGGCGTCCGGCAAGCTGTCCGCGGAGGACTACCGGGACACGGTGCTGCCCGTGCTGGTGGAGGCCGCGGCGGCGGGTGAGGTGCGGTTCCTGATCGTCGTGCGTGACTTCGACGGCATGTCGGGCGGCGCGCTGTGGCAGGACCTCAAGGTCGGCGTCGAGCATCTGCGCGCCTGGAAGCGGGTAGCGCTGGTCACCGACATCGAGTGGATGACCCATGTCACCTCGCTCTTCGGCTGGATGACTCCCGGAGAGACGAGGACCTTCCCGCTCGGCGGGCGGGACGAGGCGGTCGCGTGGGTCTCCGCGTGACCCCGCTCCCGCCGCCCTGAGTACGCGCGGACCGGCGGGACCCCGGCCCCGGCGCTCGTGACCCCGCGGCCTCCTCCGTCGGCGTTTCGGCCAACCACGGTCCTCCGTCGCCCTGTTGCGCGATACGGGTCGATGCATGGCCCACGCTCCGACACGCCCCGGATACCGGGGTTCCCACAGCGACCGAAAGACACCAGTTCGATAGCGCGGCGACGTCGTTGAGCCTCACGAGTACGGCCGACACGACCCCTCAGGGGCCCGCCCATCGAGCAAAGGAAGCATCTGGTGCTGGACATCGAGAAGCACTCCGCCGAGATCTGGACGCTCTACGGACGGCACCAGCTGGGCCGGACGTTCGACCTGCCGGAGCTGGAGACGTGGGCCTGGGACATCCCGGGGTGCGGCGGCCCCGGGATCGAGGTGCTCGGCGAGGTCGCCGGGATGCGCGTCCTCGACCTGGGGGCCGGGGTCGGCCGGCACGCCGCCCTTCTGGCCGCCCTCGGCGCCCGGGTGACCGCCGTGGACTCCTCCCCCACCCAGCACCAGCGCGCCCTGGCCCGCTACCCCGACACCCCCGGCCTGCGCCTGGTGTGCGCGGACGCCGTCGACCACGTGCGCGACGCCGCCCCCTACGACCTGATCTACTCCGTGAGCGGGGTGCCCTTCCTGGACCCGCACCGCCTGCTGCCCGTCCTGGCCAACGGGCTCCGGCCCGGTGGCCGGCTCGTGTTCAGCGCCCTGCACACGAACTCGCGCGGTGCCGGACCGTCCGACGCGGTCACCGCGCGTCCCGAGGTCCTGCGGCTGCCCGGCACGGACACCGAGCACGCGATGCACATGTGGGTCCTCACCCCGTCCCTGTGGCAGGACCTCCTCGTCGAGGCCGGGCTCGTCATGGAGGCGGTCACGGCGATCGACGCCCCGCAGGACGACCGCCCGCTCTCGTACCGGCTCTACGAGGCGCGCCGCCCCGGTCGGGTCCGGAGCCGCCCCCGGACGTCCGCGCCGCCCTCGGCGAACGCGGCCCTGGGGGTCGGGGTCCTCGTGCACGGGCCGGACGGGGTCCTGCTGGGCCGGCACCGGCGAGGAACACTGGAGATCCCGGGGGGTTCGGTGGAGCCCGGCGAGACGCTCGCCGAGGCCGCGGTCCGTGAACTCGCCGAGGAGGCCGGCCTGGTCGCCGAACCCGGGGACGTGCGCCTGCTGGGCACGCTCCTCGACCACGTGGGCGGCGTCCCGCGGCTCACCGTGCCCGTGCTGGTCACCCGCTGGTCCGGCATTCCCCGGCAGCGGGAGGGGACCATCGGTGACTGGCGGTTCTGGGGCCTCGACGCGCTGCCCCAGCCCCTCCTCGCCGCCAGCAGTCAGTGCCTGACGGCCTGGAGGCCGGACCTCCCGCTCGACCACCCGCCCGCCCACTTCCAGCCCTACCGCCACGGCTCCTTCTAGGCCGGCCGCGTCCCACCGGCGCACGACCGGGTCCGCCGCGGCGCCCGACGCCGCCCCACCGGCGTGGCAGGACCCGGTCAAGGGTGCGAGGTGACGTCGCTCGCGCGGGGTCGTTCACCGTGTATGCAGTCCCCTCAGACGAACGGTCCGCTCGGCCGCACGGCATCCATACCCGCCCCGCGCACGCCCTCGCGTGACGCTGCCGAGGCGGCGCTCGTCGAGCACTATCCCGCGCTGGTACGGCTGGCGCACCTGATCCTGCCGCCGGGCCTCGGCCGCCATCGCCGGGTCCTCGCGGCCCATGCCGTCGTGCAGCGCGGCCTCGCCGGGGCCGCCGGCGGCACGGCGCCCTCCGGCACCGCTGGCGGCGCTCCGCCGCTCCCCGCGCCGCGCGGCGGGGAGCCGGCCGGGCGCCCGGCCCACGACTGGCTCCGTGCGCGTGTCGTCCGTGACGCCCTGCGGCCGCCCCGCCGGGTGACATGGGGGACGGCCCTGCCCCAGGCGCTCGGCCTGCGCGTCTTCCCGCGGGCCGGCGGGACGGACGAGCTCGCGCTGGACCGCGCGCTCGCCGCGGCGGCGCCCGAGACCCGCGCGGCCCTCGCCCTCACGGCGATGGAGGGCCTCGACCGGGCCCATGTCCGCTCCCTGCTCCTCGCGGCCGGCGCGGCTGCCCCGGACCGGGCCCTGGAGGAGGCCGGGCAGCTGTGCGCGGTGGGTGCTCCGGACGTGGCCGAGCTGCTGCTGCGGCCGGAGTTCGATCCGTGCACGGTCCACCTGCGGCCCACCGACCTGCTGCGCCGCCGCAGACGCGTCCGGTTCGCGGCCCTCTCCTGCGGTCTGGCCCTCCTCGCCGGGATCGGTGCGGGTGTCGTGGACGGGTCGTCCGGTTCCCCGCCTCGCCGCGCCGTGTCCGCGACCGCCGCCCCGCCGGCGCCGGCGCGCGTCCCGGCCGACCTGTGGGCCGACACCTCGCGCGTCGACTTCACGGCCTGGCCCGCCCGCGGCGGGCGTTCCTCGGACCGGTCGCTGCTGCGGCGGGCGTCGGCCCGGTGGGCGGACGGCGCGGCCGTCGCCCCGGGGGCCGGGGCCGGGCCGCCCGCGCTGCTCTACGCGGGCACCGTGGACGGTGCGGCCGTCGTCCTGCTGCACACGGGCCGGACGCTGGTCCGCTACACCGAGCCGGGCGCCGGGCGGGGCCGTCCCTCGCTCGTGGAGACGCGGGCCGACGACAGCGGTGTGACGACGGCGGCGGCCGTCGTCCTCGCGCGGACGGGCGACCGGACCCGCTACCTCCTCGCGCCCTGGATCGCGGAGGCCGGGGTACGGGACCTGCGTGCCCCCGGTTCCGCCGTGCGCCCCCTGCGGGTGGCGGCGGACGGGATCACCGAACCGGTGGCGGGCCCCGTGCGGTCGCCGGCCGCCGGTGCCGGAGGCGGTGCCTGTGGCGGGACGACGGTCCTCGAACTGCGGTCGTCCTCGCGGATCGTGGAGAATCATTCCTTCCTCGTCGCCGACCTGGGTGGACTGGCCGCCGCCCATCTGACCTGGACGCCGCCGCCCGCACCCGGGGACATCGCGCGCGGCCCGCGCGAGGCGACGGGCCCCCGCGGCCTCGCCGCGTGGTCGCGCTCCGTCTGTTCCCTGCCGGGTCTCCGGGACAGCGGTGTCCGCTCGGTCAACCGCTGGGAGTTCGCCGCCCAGGCCCTTCCCGAACGTGCCGGGAGCGCGGTGTGGGTCTGCTCGCGGGCCGACACCTGGGACGGACGGGGTCGGGCGGACGTCACCCTGGAGGCGGCCGGGCGGGTGCTCCCCGCCGCGACGGTGCGCGACACCGCCGCCTGCGGGCGGTTCGGCCAGGACGTCCTCGCCGGGACGGTCTGGTCCGCCCCGGGCGGGACCCGCTACCTCCTGGCCGCGGGCAGCCGGCGCGTCGTGGGGATCACGGTCGACGGGGGCGTGGACGCCCGCGCCCGGGGACGTCTGCTCGCGGTGCGCGCGGGGACGGCGGAACGGCTGCGGCTCACCGGAAGGCTCCTGGACGGCACGCAACTGCCGGGATGGTGGACGGACCGCACGGCGGAACGCGACGGATGAGCGGCCCGGGCCCGGCGGACCGCGACGCGTGAACGGGGGCCGGGCCCGGCGCCACCGCGGACGAGGAGACCCGTGGACGCCCCCGCCCGTGCGGCGGCCGGAGCCGGAACCCGCCCCGAACCGCACGGGCCCCTCCCTTCGGGCCGCCGTTTTCCGGGCCGAACGGGGTACGGGGCGGCGCATCCGGCCGGGCCCCGGGACGGGAAGCACAGGTGTCCGGGGGCATCCGCGTACCCGGCGGTGGCACGGAAGGAGGACCGTCCGGTGATCCGTGTGGAGCGTGTGATGGTGGTACGCCGTCCCCTGGCGGAGGTCGTGGCGTATCTGGAGGACTTCGCCCACGCCGAGGAATGGGACCCCGGCACCGTGCGCTGCGTGCGGCTCGACGAGGGTCCGCTTCGCGAGGGGGCCGTGTGGCGGAACACGTCGCGGTTCCGGGGGCGCACGACGGCACTGCGGTACGAACTCGTCGTCCGCGAGAGCGCGCGGCTGGTGTTCGCCGGGGAGAACGCGACGGTGACGGCGCACGACGACCTCCGGTTCACCGAGGAGGGGGTGGCGACGCGGCTGACCTACCAGGCGTCGCTGAGGTTCAAGGGTCTCGCCCGCCTGGCCTCGCCTTTCCTGCGCGGGGAGTTCGAGCGGCTGGCCGACGGGGTCGTCGACCGTCTGCCGCCGGCCGCCGAGGCGTGGCGGCCCTGACCGCCGGCCGCCTCCCGGTTCCGTCGGCTTCCCCCTCTTACGTCCCGAGCGAGCGCGACCAGCTCGCATCGTTTTCGCATCGTATGGTGGTGCCATGTCCGAGACCGTCCACGGAATCACCACCGGCGCCCTGGCCCGACGGCTGGGGGTCTCCCCCACCACCGTGCGCTCCTGGGATCAGCGGTACGGGATCGGTCCCGCCGTGCGCGCGGACGGGCGGCACCGGCGGTGGAGCCCCGCGGACGTCGCGATGCTGGAGGAGATGTGCCGCCTCACGGCCTCGGGCGTCCCCCCGGCCGAAGCCGCCCACGCCGCCCAGCAGGTGAGGTCCGCGGTCGTGAGGACCGGGCCGGACGGCCCGCCGCCCGTGAGCCCTCCGGTCGCCCCGGACGTCACCGCCGCGCCGCCAGCGCCGCCCGCGCCGCCCGAGGAGCGGGAGGAGCGGGAGCCCGAACCCGCGCGGCGCTCGGAGGCCGGCAGCGGGCTGCCCCTGGGCGACGTGCGGCAGGAGTGCCGCGGGCTCGCCCGTGCCGCGGTGCGCCTCGACGGGCCGGCCATGGAAGGGCTGCTCCAGGACGTCCTCGCCCGGCACGGCCTGGTCACCGCCTGGGAGGAGATCATGGCTCCGACGCTGCACGCGGTGGGCCGCAAATGGGAGTCCTCCGACGACCGGTACGTCGAGGTGGAGCACCTGCTCTCCTGGCACATCTCCACCGCCCTGCGGCGGGCCATCGTGACCACGCCCGCCGACGCCTCCTCGGGGCCGCCGGTGGTCCTCGCCTGCGTCCCGGCCGAGCAGCACACCCTGCCCTTGGAGGCGCTCACCGCCGGTCTCGCCGAGCAGGGCCTGCCGACCCGGATGTTCGGCGCGGCCGTGCCGGCCGAGGCCCTCGACGCCGCCGTGCGGCGGTCGGGTCCCGCCGCCGTGGCGCTCTGGTCCCAGGCCCGGTCGACCGCGAACCACGCGCTCGCCCGGCACGTCGCCGGGACGGCGTTCGGCGTGCGGGGGGCCCGCAGGACTCCGCTGGTGCTGCTGGCGGGTCCCGGCTGGCTCGGCCGGCCCCCCGCTCCCGGCATGGTGCGCCCCGCCGGGCTGCGGGAGGCGATCGACGCCGTGGCCCGGCTGTACGCGGAGCCGGCGGGGAGCGGCGGAGCCTGAGGCCCGTCCCGCCGCCTCCGAGGGGGCGTCCGGGAGACGTGCGTCAGGGACGCCTCGGCGGCCGGGGCACGAAGCCGCTCGTCCGCGCCCGGTACTCCGCGTATCCCGGTCGGTCGGCCATGTGGGCCTCCAGGAGCCGTTTGCCGCTGCCCCAGATGAGCAGGGCGCTCATGACGAGCGGGGAGACCAGGGTCGCCAGGGCGGTCTGCCAGGTGGCGCAGGCGGTCAGGTACAGGCCCCACCAGACGAGGAAGTCGCCGAAGTAGTTGGGGTGGCGGGTCCAGCTCCACAGTCCCCGGTCCATCACGCGTCCTCGGTGGGCCGGGTCGCTCTTGAAGCGGGCCAGCTGCCGGTCCCCGACCGCCTCGAAGGCGAGGCCCGCCGCCCAGACGGCGAGGCCGAGGCAGGCCGTCGCGTCCAGCGGGCCGGGCAGCAGGACCGCGACCTGCACGGGGAGGGAGACGAGCCAGACGAGCGCGCCCTGGAGGAGGTACACCTTCCGCAGGGCGTACAGGGTGGGATTGCCCCGGCCCCGGGAGAGCATCCGCGCGTAGCGGGGGTCCTCTCCGTGGCCGCGTCCGCGCCGGGCGATGTGGGTCGCGAGGCGCAGGCCCCAGACGACGGTGGCGAGCGCGACGGCGGTCCTGCGGAGGTCGTCGCCGTGGCCGGCCGCCAGGACCCAGGCCACGACGGCGACGGCCGTGAAGGCGATCCCCCAGGCGACGTCGACCAGCCGGTGCAGTCCCCTGGCGGTGCCGATCGCGAAGGTCACGAGCATGACGGCGAGCGCGGTGGCCGCCGAGGCGGCGAGGACGAGGCCGAGGGTCCCGGCGTCGATGCCGCTCATCGTGGACCGCCGTCCCGTCCGGAGGGCGGGACGGGCCCGGCGGGCTCGTCGGCGGCGGTCAGGCGGATCTGGCGGACGTCGAGGTAGCCGGAGCGGAACCCTGCCTCGGAGTAGGCGAGGTAGAAGTCCCACATGCGCCGGAAGACGGCGTCGAAGCCGAGCGCGGTGACGGCGGGCTCCGCGCGCAGGAAGCGGGCGCGCCACTGGCGGAGGGTCTCGGCGTAGTGGTCGCCGTAGCCGGCGTCGTGGGTGAGGCGCAGGCCCGCGGCGGCGCTCTCGCGGGCGATGGCCTCCGGGGAGGGGATCAGGCCGCCGGGGAAGACGTACTTGCTGATCCACGTGTGGGTGCGGGCGGTGGCGAGCATCCGCGCGTGCGGCATGGTGATGGCCTGGAGCGCGACGCGGCCGCCCGGGGCGAGGAGGCGGCGGAGCGCGGTGAAGTAGTCGGGCCAGAACTCGGCGCCGACGGCCTCGATCATCTCGACGCTGACGACGGCGTCGTAACGGCCCCTGACCTGCCGGTAGTCGAGGAGTTCGACGGTGACGCGGTCGGCGACGCCGGCCTGGGCGACGCGGCGGCGGGCGAGGCCGAGCTGCTCCTCGGAGAGGGTGACCGTGCGGACGCGGGCGCCCCGCCCGGCGGCGTGGATCGCCAGTTCGCCCCAGCCGGTCCCGATCTCCAGGAGGGACGTGCCGGGGCCGGCGCCCGCGAGGTCGAGGAGCCGGTCGATCTTGCGGTGCTGCGCGGCGGTGAACGTCCCGTCGGGGAGGAGCGGGTCGGCGAGGTGGCCGCGCGGGTCCGGGAGGGGGTCGAAGACCGCCGAGGAGTAGCTGAGGCCGGGGTCGAGGAAGAGGGCGAAGAGGTCGTTGGAGAGGTCGTAGTGGCGGTGGATGTTCGCGCGTGCCCCGTCGGGGGTGTTGCGGTCGGCCCCGGGCCGGCGGCGGACCCAGGCCCCCCGGAAGCGGTGCAGCGGGGCGGGGACGAGGTCGTCGACGTGCCGGGCGAGGACGGTGAGGACGCCGACGAGGTCGTCGGCGTCCCACTCGCCGGCCATGTACGACTCGCCGAAGCCGATCAGTCCGCAGGCGCCGATCCGGCGGTGGAACGCCTCCGGGTCGTGGAGCGTGAGCGTCGGTACGGGGCCGTCGTCGCCGGCCGGCGCCTGCTCGGGCGGCGCGCTCCGGTCCGTCCGTATCCGCAGCGGCACCCGGGCGAGGGCCCGCTCCACCAGCAGGCGGGCCACGGCGGTGCGGACGGCGGAGGCGCGTGGCGGCGCGGCGACGTCGGGCCAGCGGTCCGGGTCCGCCGGGACGCGTCCGGGGCGGGCGGTCCGCGGCGCGGCCGGGGGGATCGAGAGGGTCACGGGGTGCCTTCCTGCGAGGTGGGGGCGGTGCGGGGGCGGACGCGGAGTCCCTTGAGGTAGAGGTGGATGCCGTGGCGGCGGATGCCGAGGGAGACCGCGGCGGTCGACCAGGGGTGGCGGAGCGCGGCCGCGAGCAGGGTGCCCGGGCTCGCGGGCCGCCGGCTGCCGCGGACGGTGGCGGTCAGCGGCCTGGTGCCGTCCGGGTGGCGGAGCTGGACGGTCAGGTCGAGCCGGTCGCCGGGGCGCGGCAGCCGCATGTGGTAGGTGCCCGTGACGTCGAGGAACGGGGACACGTAGAAGTCCTTGGGCACCTCGGCGCGGCCCCGGTCGTCGGGCTGCAGCACGTACGTGTGGCGGCCGCCGTAGGTGTTGTGCACCTCGGCGACGACGCAGACGGGGCGGCCGGCCCGGTCGTGGCACCAGTACACGGTGAGCGGGTTGAAGACGTGTCCGAAGACGCGCGCGTGGGTGAGCATCAGCGCGCTCCCGTCCGCGCCGGTCACGCCGTGGCGGGCCAGACAGGTGTCGAGGCCGGCCCGCAGGGTGGGGGCGTCGCCGTCGAAGTGGTCGGCGGGGTCGAAGCGGGCGAGGGGGCGCAGGATCCGGGGCAGCTTCGGCAGGTGGTCGGGGTCGACCAGCCACATGTACGTGCGGTGGCGGACCGCGTGCCGGATCGGGGTGACCCGGGTGTGGGCGATCTCGGTCTCGTACAGGGCCGGGGCGAGCGGGGTCCCGGAACCGGGCGGCGGTACGGGCGGGGTGCGGCTCACAGGGATCGCGCTCCCAGGTGGCGGGCAGCCTCGACGCCGGAGCGGCAGCCGTCCTCGTGGAAGCCCCAGCCGTGGTAGGCGCCGGCGTACGCGGTGACGGAGGTGCGGAGGGTGGGCAGGAGACGCTGGGCGGCGACGGACTCCGGGGTGTAGACGGGGTGTTCGTACGTCATGCGGGCGAGGACGGTCGACTCGTCGACACGGTCGCCCGGGTTGAGGGTGACGATGTGCGGCTCGGAGGTGCGCAGCCGCTGGAGGCGGTTCATGTCGTAGCTGACCTGGACCGAGCCCGGCCGGGCGGTGCAGGACGGCAGCCGGTAGTTCCAGGAGGCGCGGGCGTGCGGCGAGCGGGGCAGCAGGCTGGTGTCGCGGTGCAGGACCGTGGGGTTGCGGGAGTAGGGGAACGCGCCGAGCACACGCGCCTCCTCCTGGGTGGGGTCCGCGAGGAGCCTCAGGGCCTGGTCCGGGTGGACGGCGAGGACGACCGCCGCGTGCTCGGTGGACTCGCCGTCGGCGGTGACGACGGTCGCGCGGTCGCAGCCGCGGACGACGGCGCGCACCGGGGTCGCGGTGCGGACGGAGGCGACGGGCTTGGCGACGCGCTCGACGTAGGCGGCGGAGCCGCCGGTGACGGTCCTCCACTGCGGTGATCCGGTGACCGAGAGGAGTCCGTGGTGGTCGAGGAAGCGGAAGAGGTAGGCGGCGGGGTAGCGCAGGGCGGTGTCGGGTGCGCACGACCACACGGCGGAGACGAGGGGGATCGCGAAGTGGCTGACGAAGTGGGCGGAGAAGCGGTGCGCCCGGAGGAAGTCGCCGAGGGTGAGGGTGAGGTCGTCCGCGGCCAGCACGCCGCGGGCGGCGCGGTGGAACCGCGGGACGTCGGCGAGCATGAGCAGGTGGCGGCCCCGGAGGGCGTTGCCGCCGCCGAGGAGTCCGCGGATCCCGCGCGCCCCGGCGTATTCGAGGCCGCAGCCGTCGCAGCGGACCGACATGCTCATCTCCGCGTCCTGCGTGGCGACGCCCAGCTCCTGGAAGAGCCGCAGGAGGTGGGGGTAGGTGCGCGCGTTGTGGACGATGAACCCGGTGTCGACCCGGACGGTGCCGCCCTCGGCGGCGGGGAGTTCGTGGGTGTGCGCGTGGCCGCCGAGGCGGCCCTCCGCCTCGTACAGCGTCACGTCGTTCGTGCGGGAGAGGAGGTAGGCGGCGGTCAGTCCCGCCACCCCCGCCCCCACCACGGCCACGTTGCGTCCGTTCATCGTCTCCACCCCTCGTGCGGTCTTCTGGTGTCGTGGCCGGCGGCCGGTGCGGCCCGTGCGCTGCCGATGCCGGTGGTTCGGAGCCGTCGGGCGGCCGGATGGGCCGGACGGCCGGCGGTCCGGCCGGCTCAGCGCCCGGCGCCCGCGGGTGCCAGGCTGTGGCGCATGCGCTGGAGGCCGCGGCGGGCGTGGCTCTTCACCGTGCCCAGCGGCATGCCGGTGCGGTCGGCGATCTGGACCTGGGTCAGGTCGGCGAAGTAGGCGAGTTCCAGGACGTCGCGCTGGACGCGCGGCAGCCGGGACAGTTCCTCGGTGACGACCAGCCGGTCGAGGACCCGCTCGGGTTCCTCGCCCGTCCGCGCCTCGTGCTCCAGGGAGGCGCCGAGGGTCGCCGCCAGTTCGGTGCGGCGGGTGCGGGCGGTCAGCGCGTCGGCGATCTTGCGGCGGGTGATCCCGATGACCCAGGCCGGCAGGGAGCCCCGGTCCGGGCGGAAGTTCGCCCGGCCCCGCCACACGGCGACGAACACCTGCTGGGTGACGTCCTCCGCCTCGCGGGGGTCCCCGAGCGCCCGGGCCGCGAGGGTGTGGACCAGGCGGCCCCAGCGCCGGTACGCGGCGGCGAGACAGTGCTCGTCGCCGCGGACCAGGCCGTGGGCGATCCAGGCGTCCGGGTCGGGAGCGGCGGCCTCGGCGGCCTCCTGCACGGCGTCGGGGGCGGGAGCCCCGGTGGTGGGGGCGGACCGATCGCGGGGCGTCCGTCGTGCGGTCATGACGCTTCCTCCTCCGGGGGCGGTGGCGCTGACGTCCACCGGGTGTGCGTCCGCCTCGTTCGTGCGGCGGCTCCGGGACCTCGGCGGCCCCGTGTTCCTTCACGGTCCGCCGCACGGCCACCCGTCCACAACTCGCGTCGTTTTCGCATCGAATACGAAGGGCGTATCGATGCGGAGCCGGAGGGAGGAGCTCAGTCGATGCCCCGCGTCTGCCGGAAGCGCGCCAGGGCCTCGGAGAGGTCGACCAGCGGGTCCGGGTAGTCGAAGGCCGCCCGGTCGAGTCCGGTGAGCCGCCAGGGCTCGTGGACGGCCGGGGCGTCGAGGCCGGCGAGCTCCGGCACCCAGCGCCGGACGTAGCTGCCGTCGGGGTCGTACCGCTTCGCCTGCGCGACCGGGTTCAGGACGCGGTTCGGCCGGGTGTCCGTGCCGGTGCCCGCCACCCACTGCCAGTTCAGCTGGTTGTTCGCGATGTCGCCGTCCACCAGCAGGCCGAGGAAGTGGCGGGCCCCCTCGCGCCAGTCGACGCAGAGCGTCTTCGCCAGGAACGACGCGGTGAGCAGCCGGCCCCGGTTGTGCATCCACCCCTCGTGGGCGAGCTGCCGCATGGCCGCGTCGACCACCGGATAGCCGGTGCGCCCCTCCCGCCAGGCGGCGAGGTCGGCCTCGGCGTCGGCACCCCGCCTCCACTCCCCCGGGCGGGACCGGTAGTCGTCGGTGGCGCTCCCGGGGCGTGCGGCCAGCACCTGGTGGTGGAAGTCGCGCCAGCACAGCTGCCGTACGAACGCGTCGGCCCCCGCCCCGCCCCGCTTGCGCGCCCGGTGCACCACCTCGGTGGCGGAGAGGGCACCGAAGTGGAGGTAGGGCGAAAGCCGGGAGGTGACGTCGCCCGCCAGGTCGTCGTGGCGCTCCTCGTACGTGGCGAGGTGGTCGGTCAGCCAGGAACCGAGCCGCTTGCGCCCCTCGCTCTCCCCGCCGGCCAGAAGGGCGGGCGACACGTCGGCGACGTCGGAGCGGCGGGGGACGCGCGCGGAGCGCACGTCCCGCGGCACGTGCAGCACCCTCGGCGCGGCGAGGGCCGCCCGGACGGGCTCGGCGGACCAGCGCCGGTAGTAGGGCGTGAACACCGCGAAGTGGTCCGAGCCCTTCGGGAGGACCTCGCCGGGCGGGACGACCGTGACCACGCCGTCGTGCACGTACAGCCGGCAGCCGTCGGCCTCCAGCGCCCTGCGCAGCCGCGCCTCCCTCGCCCGGGCGAAGGCGGTCACCCCGGCGGCCATGTGCACCTCGTCGGCGCCGGTCCGCCGCGCGAGGGCGCGCACCTCGGCCACCGTGTCGCCCTCGGCCACCACGAGGCGGCCGCCGCGCTCCCGGAGCCCCCGGTCCAGATCGGCGAGGCAGTCGGCGAGGAAGGCCAGCCGGTTGGGCGCGGCGAAACCGGCCTTGTCCACGGCCGGGTCGCGGACGAAGACCGGCAGCACCTCCTCCGCGCCCTCGGCCGCGGCCCGGAGCGGCGGATGGTCGTGGACCCTCAGGTCCGAGGTGTACAGAACGATCGAGACGGTCATCGCGTCCTCCCTGCTCGGCCGCCGGCCGGGGACGCGCCGCGTCCCGCCGGGGCACTGGTACGGCACTCCTGCATCCGCGGGTTCTGCGCGGCACGGGGAGCCGGATGCGGCCTTCCGGCGCGCCGCGCGCCCGTTCTCCTCCGCCGGCCCGCCTCGGACGCGCTCACCCTCCGCCCGAAGCCCCCGAAGCCCCCGAAGCCCCCGAAGCCCCCGGGGCCCGCTCGCTCTCCGTCTCCGCGGTCCGGGCGATGTTCCTGGCCATGCCGCCGAAGACGACGGCGTGGAAGGGGGCCACGCTCCACCAGTACGCCTGCCCCGCCAGGCCCCGGGGGTGGAAGAGCGCGCGCTGCCGGTAGGAGGTGCGGCCCCGCTCGTCCCGGTCGACGGTCATCTCCAGCCAGGCGAGACCGGGCAGGCGCATCTCGGCGCGCAGGCGCAGCAGACGTCCGCGGTCGATCTCCTCGACGCGCCAGAAGTCCAGCGCGTCCCCCACCCGGAGGCGGTGCGCGTCCCGGCGTCCGCGCCGCAGGCCGACTCCCCCGACGAGGCGGTCCGCCCACCCTCGTACGGCCCAGGCCAGCGGGAAGGAGTACCAGCCGTTCTCGCCGCCGACGCCCTCGATGACCCGCCACAGCGCGTCCGGGCTCGCGTCGACCTCCCGGGACCGGGAGTCCGTGTAGAGGCTGCCGCCCGCCCAGTCCGGGTCGGTGGGCAGCGGGTCGCTGGGCGCCCCGGGCGGTGAGGCGGAGGACCAGCGGGTGGTGACCTGGGCGTCGCGCACACGGCGGAGGGCCAGCCGGAGGGACTCCGCGAAGGGGATGGGCCTCCCGGGCCCGTCGGGGAGGTACCGCGCGATGTCGTGCTCGGCGCAGACCACCTCGTGGCGCAGCGATTCGGTGAGCGGCCGCGCGAGGGAGGCGGGGACCGGGGTGACGAGGCCGATCCAGTGGCTGGACAGGCCGGGCGTGAGCACCGGCACGGGGACGATGAGGCGCTTGCGGAGCCCGGCGGTCTCCGCGTACCGCGTCATCATCTCCCGGTACGTGAGCACGTCGGGGCCGCCGATGTCGAAGGCGCGATTGACGTCCGGGGGCATGGCGGCGCTGCCGACCAGGTAGCGCAGCACGTCGCGGACGGCGATCGGCTGGACCCGGGTGCCGACCCAGCTCGGGGTGACCATGACGGGCAGTCGTTCGGTCAGGTAGCGGAGCATCTCGAAGGAGGCGGACCCGGATCCGATGACGACGGCGGCGCGCAGGACGGTGGTGGGGATTCCCGAGTCGAGGAGGATGCGGCCCACCTCGGTGCGGGAGCGCAGGTGGGGGGAGAGCTCGTCGTCCGGTACGCCGCGCGGGGCGAGGCCGCCCAGGTAGACGAGGCGCCGCACGCCGGCGGCCCTGGCCTTGGCGGCGAAGGTGCGGGCGGCGAGGCGGTCGGTGGCCTCGAAGTCGGGGGTCGAGCTCATCGAGTGGACCAGGTAGTAGGCGACGTCGACGCCGTCGAACGCGGCCCGGAGGCTCTCGGCGTCGGTGACGTCGCCGCGTACGGTCTCGACCCGGTTCGCCCAGGGGAAGTCACGGAGTTTGTCCGGGTGCCGGGCGAGGCAGCGGACGGAGTGGCCGCTGCCGAGCAGCTCGGGCACGAGCCGTCCCCCGATGTAGCCGCTCGCGCCGGTGACCAGGCAGCGGGCGTTCGCGGAGGGGGTGGGAATGTCCATGCGCTGATCCGTTTCACCTGTGTCCGTGGCGTACACGTCCCGCCCCGGTGCTTCGTCACCGTGGAGTCACGCGGATGCGTCGCCCGGGCGGTCGGTACCCGGGCCGGGACGCGGTTCCGGGGTGCGGCCGTGGCCGTACCCCGGGGCCCTTCGTCCTCCTCACTCGGGCATGAGCACGGTGTCGATGAGGTGCACGGTCGCGTTGGAGGTCTCCACGTCGCCGCAGACCACGGAGGCGGTGTCGTTGACCTTGTACGCGTCGCCGGAGCCGTCGGTGGTCAGCGTGCCGCCCTGCAGGGTCTTGAACGAGCCGTCGGCGAGGTCCGCCTTGTCCACCGGTTCGTCGACGACGTGGTAGGTGAGGATCTCGGTGAGCGTGGCCTTGTCGGCGAGGACCTTGTCCAGGTCCGCCTTCGGGATCTTGGCGAAGGCGTCGTTCGTCGGGGCGAAGACCGTGATGTCCTCCGCCTTGTTCAGGGTCTCGGCCAGACCGGCCTTCTCGACGGCCGTGGCGAGGGTCGACAGGGCGGGGTTGTCCGCCGCCGCGGTCGCCACCGGGACGTCGGCCATGGCCTCGAAGGAACCGGCGCCCTGCTTCGGCACGGAGGCGCACCCCGGGCCGAACGGCGCGTCGCTGTCGTCGGCGACGGCCTGGGGGGCGAGCGCCCCGAACGAGAAGGCGAGGGCCGCGGCGGCCAGGGCGGCCGAGACGCGGCGCCGGGTGAACGTGGGGTTCATGACGTCCTCCTCCCACAGGCCGGACGCCGAGGGCCGCGGCCGTGGATCGGTTGTCTCTCACCCATGCCTTCGGCGCGGAGCGGCCGTCCGGATGGCGTCGGCCGCACATTTCTTCACGTTCGCGCGAAAACCGCTCGTTCCGCGCCCGCCGTGCCCGCCCGGCCCGCGGCCCCTGGCCCCGGGCTCATCCGTCGGCGGCGGGACCGCTCCCCTCCCCGGCGGGACCGCTCTCCTCCGCGGCGGGCGCACGGGAACCGGTGGAGTCGGCGGGACCGGCGGAGCCGAGGTACGCCTCCCGTACCGCCGGATGGGCGTGGATCTCCGCCGGGGTGCCTTCGGCGAGGACCTGGCCGAGGTCGAGGACGACGACGCGCGAGCAGAGGTCCATCACGAAGGACACGTCGTGCTCGACGAGGAGCACCGCGCAGCCCTCCTCGCCGGCCACGCGGCGGACGACGGCGGCGAGCCGGAGCCGTTCCTCGGCGGTGGTGCCGGAGGCGGGCTCGTCCAGGAGCAGGACGCGGGGCGGGTCGGCGAGCGCGCGGGCCAGTTCGACCATGCGGGCCTGTCCGACGGGCAGGCCGCCCGCGTACGTGGCGGCGAGCCCGTCGAGCCCGCACTCCTGGAGCACGGCGGCGGCGCGCCGCTGGTGACCGGGGGCCACGGGGCGGAGGCCGCCCCGCCAGTCCTGGGCGACGGCGAGGTTGTCCGCGACCGTGAGCTGGCCGAAGAGCTGCTGGCGCTGGAAGGTGCGGCGGATGCCGTGCCGGGCCCGCCAGACCGGGGACCGGCGGGTGATGTCCGTGCCGTCGTACGCGATCCGTCCCGCGTCCGGCCGGCGCATGCCGGACAGCACGTCGAAGAGCGTCGTCTTGCCCGCGCCGTTCGGTCCGATGAGGCCGCAGATCTCGCCGGGGCGGACGGAGAGGGACACGTCGCGCAGGGCGTGGACGCCGCCGAAGCGGACGCCGATCCCGCTCGCGTGGAGCAGCGGGCGGCTCATCGGCGGACTCCCGTCCCCAGGTATGCCTCGGCGAGCCGGTCCCGGTCCACCGCGGACCGCGGCCCCGACCAGACGAGGCCGCCCTGCGCGAGGTACGCGACGGTGTCGGCGATGCCGAGCACCTCGGCCGCCTTCTCCTCGACGAGGACGAGCGCGGTGCCGTGGCCGCGGAGTTCGGTCAGGAGGTGGAAGACCTCGTCCACGACGCGCGGGGCGAGTCCGAGGGAGGGCTCGTCGGCGACGAGGACGGCCGGCGGCCGCTGGAGGAGCGGGGCGAGGGCGAGGAGCTGCTGCTCGCCGCCCGAGAGGGATCCGGCGGCGACGGTGCGGCGGGCGGCGAGCGCGGGGAACCGCGTGTAGACGGCCTCGCGGTCGCCGGCGTCCGTGAGCTGGAGGGCGAGGTTCTCCTCGATCGTGAGTCCGGCGAAGATCCCCCGGCCCTCGGGGGCCAGCCGGACCCCCCGGCGTGCCCGGGCGACCGCCGTGTCGCCGGTGGCGTCCTCTCCCGCCACCCGGACGAGGCCGCCGGCCGGGCGCAGCAGTCCCGCCGCCACCCGGCACAGGGTGGACTTCCCGGCCCCGTTGGGCCCGAGCAGGACCAGCGTCTCCCCCGCGCGCACCACGAGGTCCACGCCGTGCAGCACGTCCGCGCCGCCGTACCCGGCGCGGACGCCGCGCAGTGCGAGTGCCGCCGCTCCCTCTCCGGGCGCGCCGCCCCCCGCGCGAGCGGTGTCGGCGGCCGGTGCGGGGTCCGCCACCGGAGTGGGGCGCGGTCGCGGGAGGGCGCCGGGCCCCGGGGCGGCGCCGGGTCCGCTTCGGGGCGTGCCGGTGTCGTCCTCCGGGGGGCGCGGGGTCTTCGCCGGCCGTGTCGCGGCGCGCCGGGCGGCGCGGCGTGAGGGCAGGGCGGCGCAGTATCCGTCCGGGTCGTTCGCCAGCGCGAGGCCCGCCAGGCCGAAGAGGATCACCGGCAGGTGGGCGGAGTCGGTCACGTACTCCGCCATGAGGTGCGGGACGACGGCGAAGACCAGCCCGGCCACCACCGCGAACTGGGGTCGGCGGACGCCCGCGGCAACGACGACCGCCAGCCACACGAGGCCCGTCATCGCCGTGAAGTCCGTGGCGGTGATGCGGGTGTTGTACGAGGCGTAGAGGACGCCGCCGAAGCCGGCGAGGCCCGCCGACACCGTGAACAACAGGAGCTTCGTCCGTATCACCGACACCCCGGACGCCGCTGCGGCCTCCGGGGCCGAGCGGACGGCGAGCATGGCCCGGCCCCAGCGGGAGCCGCGCAGCCAGGTGAGCAGGGCGACGGCCACGGCGCTGAGCAGGACCAGCGCGAGGCCGAACGCCCGGTCGTCGCCGAGGTCCACGGGTCCGGCCACCGGCCGGGGAATCTCCCACCCGGTGTCGCCGTTCCGCAGCGGGCCGAGCTGGAAGAGGACCTGGTCGGCCAGGAAGGCGAGGGCGAGGGTGGCCAGGGCCAGTGAGCGGCCGCCGAGTCTCAGGGCGGGCAGCGCGACGATCGCGCCGAGCAGGGCGGCGGCGGCCGTGCCGGTGGCCGCGGCGGCGACGAAGGGCCAGCCGTGGCTCATCAGCAGCCCCGCGACCAGGGCCGCTCCGGTGACGAAGGTCGCCTGGGCCAGCGACACCATGGCGCCGAGGCCGGTGACGACGGTGAACGACATGAACACGAGCCCGATCGCGAGCCCCTGGGCCAGGATCCCGCTCCAGAAGGGGGTGGTGACGGTGTAGAACGCCGTGCCGAGCAGCACGCCGGCCACCACCCACACGCCCCAGCGGCGGCCCGGTCCCCGCCCGGCGAGGTAGTCGACCGGCGGTGGGTCCGCGGCCGCCGTGCCCGCCGCGCGCTGCCGCCGGACCAGGACGACGAGGCCGGCGAAGAGGATGAGGAACGGGACGGCGGTGCGGAAGCCGGTGATGTCGTCGGTGAACGAGGCGTACCCCGCCACCAGGTTCTGCAGCACGCCCAGCCCGAGGCCGCCCGCGAAGGCGAGCGGCACCGAGACGAACCGTCCGAGGACCGCCGCGGTGGCCGAGACGAACAGGAACAGGGTGTAGTCGTGCGCGGAGAGCCCGAGGAGCGGGGTCGCGAGGACGCCCGCGAGGCCGGCGAGGCCGGAGGAGAGCATCCAGGCGATCGAGGACAGCCGGTCCGCGCTGATGCCCCGCAGCTCGGTGAGGGTGCGGTCGTCGACCGCCGCCCGCAGGCGCAGGCCGAGCCGGGTGTGCCGCATCAGGAGCCACAGGCCGGCCGCCGCGAGGGCGGTGGCGATCCAGGTGATCAGCTGGTCGGAGTCGACGCCCACGCCGTCGAGCGGCTGCCAGGACACGGCGGGGCTCGGTCCGACGCCCGGCAGCCCGAACTGGTTCTCCGCGGGCTGGACCGGCGCGCCCGCCCGCTCCAGGAGTTCGACCAGCCACAGTCCGGCCGCGGGCAGCGCGACCAGCAGTCCGATGGTGGCCACGATCTGGGCCGCCTCCCCGGCCCTGGCCAGCTTCCGGAACATCAGCCGGTCCAGGGCCCAGCCGAGGCCGGGCGCCACCCCGCACACCAGGAGCAGCGCGGTGGGGACGGCCGGCCAGCCGAAGCCGGAGTGGAGCTCGTAGAACGCGAGCGCGCACAGGTAGGCGGTGGCGCCGTGCGCGAAGTTGAAGAGTCCGGAGGCGGAGTAGGACAGCACCAGGCCGGTCGCGAGCAGCGCGTACAGCGCGCCCGAGACCAGTCCGCTCAGTACGAAGCCCAGCAGGTCACCCACGCGGCGCGCCTCAGCCGAAGGGGATCGGCGGGTAGCACGTGAAGGGCACCGCCACCTCGTACCGCCCGTTCTTCAGCCGGACGAGCGCCCCGCAGCCGAAGCTCTCCTTCTTCCCCTTGGGCTCGGCGCGGTCGCCCACGAGCGTGCCGGTGTCGGAGAAGCCGTCGGCGGCCTTCTGGAAGGACTCCACGGTGAGGTCCTTGCCGGCCTTCGCCGCGATCGAGAGGAAGAGGTCGGCGCTCATGTAGCCGGTCATCATGTGCATGTTGAGGGGGACGTCCTTGCCGCCGGCCGCCTTCCTGATGTCCTCCTTGAACTGCCGCATGGCGGGACTGTCGGACTCGAAGGGCTGGAACTGGAGCAGCACGTGCACCCCGTCGAGGGCCTGTTTCGTCGCGTTCTTCGCGAGCAGTCCGGGGTCGTAGTCCGTCGGGTCGGAGATGACCCCCTTGTAGCCGGACCGCTTGAGGGCGGTGAACAGGCCGATGTTGTACGGCGTCTGCATCACGGAGATCACGGCGTGCGGCGGGGCGCCGCCGGGGCCCGAGCGGAGGATCTCCTTGGTGTAGGCCGACCAGTCGCTGGGCATCGAGGTCGCCGGCACCACGGCCTTGGCGTACGGGACCTGGAAGCCGGCGGCCTTGAACCCCTGGGTGAAGGTGCGGATGCCGAACTTTCCGGCGTCGTTGTCGCCGGCGATGAGCGCGACCGACTTGCCGCGCGCGCCGCCGAGGACGGACGCGAGGCTCTCGGGCCAGGTCTGGTTGAGGGTGCCGCCGGGCATGGGCACGAGGCAGCCGTTGAAGCCGTAGATGTGGTCCGGCCCGCAGAAGGAGGGGAGGGTGCCCCAGCCCACCGTGGGGACCTTCTGGGCGTCGAGGAAATCCGCCCCGGCGAAGGTGACCGAGCTCATCGGGGAGACGGCGAAGACCTTCTCCTGCTGGACGAGCTTGCGGGCCGCGGCCAGGTTCCTGGCCGGGTCCTGGCCGTCGTCCTCGGCGCCCAGGTACTCGATCTTCCGTCCGTTGATCCCGCCCTCGGCGTTGGCCCGGTCGTAGCGTGCCCGGGCTCCGAGGTCGGTGTCCTTCTTGGAGTAGCCGCTGGCGGTGGTCATGGAGACGATGCCGCCGACCTTGATCGTGTCGGCGGTGACTCCGCGTGCGGAGGACGGGGTGCTTCCGCCGGTGGAGGCGGAGTTGCAGGCGGTGACGAGGAGCAGGGTGAGCGTGGCGGCGAGGACGCGGAACGGTCGATGCACAGTCGATCCCTCCATCGGGTGACGGCATTCTGTGACCGACCTGACGAACCGTCAATAACTGACGCATCGTCAATTACGCTCCCCCGGCGCACCGCGTCCCGGCGCCTCCTCGCCCCGACGGGTTTGAAGCGGCTCCGGTGCCGCCAGCCTGTGAGGGGGCCGAGAGGGGAGTCCGATGACCGCACCGCACCGCGCCGGGGAGCCGTCGAGCTGGACGGCGGACACGCTGGAGGAGAAGGACTGGCTGCTGCCGGCCGCGCCGCACACGGGCGGCGCGCCGGTGGACCGGGCCGACGCCGCCCTGTGGCGGGGGCCGGGGTTCGCCGTGCTCAGGGGGCTCGAACTCGCGGGCCTCACCGACCGGGAGTGCGTCGAGCTGTGCGCCCGGACCACCGCGCGCGTGTCCGTCCCGGCGGGCCTCCGCCTCCAGCGCTCCGCCCACGAGCTCCTGACGGCGGCCACGGCGCCCGCCGTCCCCCGCGCGCCGGGCCCGGGCGCCGCCGCACCCCCGAACGGCGACGAACAGGTGCTGCTCCCGCACATGGACCGCGGCGAGGGCCCTCGTCCGCCCCGGCTCCTCGCGCTCCTGTGCGTCCGGCCGGCGCCCGAGGGCGGCGAGTCCCTCCTGGCCAGCGGCCCGGCGCTCCACGACCGGCTGGCCGGTGAACGGCCCGAGGCCCTGAGGGAGCTCCGGCGGGACTTCCGCTTCGGGCGCGGCGAGGACTTCGACCGCGTCCTGCCGGTGTTCCGCCGCGAAGGCGGGGCCCTGCGGGTGCACTACAACCGCTACTGGATCGAACGCGGCCAGGAGGAGACCGGCAGCCCCTTCGGCCCGGACCGGCGGAGCGCCCTGCGGGCCATGGAGGCGCTGCTCCAGGACCCGTCGATGGTGAAGAGCCTGCCCCTGCGCCGGGGAGACCTGCTCCTCGTGAACAACTCCGCCGTCCTGCACGGCAGGGCGCCCTTCAGGAACGGGGGCGCGCGACAGGACCGGCGCTGCTACGCGCGCGTCTGGGCGGACTGACCCGCGTTCCTCCTCGGGGGTGCCGCCCCGCCACCTCGGAACCTGGTATGGACCTGACAAGCGAGGGCCGCTAGCCTCTCGTAGGCACTCTCTGAGAGCGCTCTCAGCGTTCGGCTCCCCCCACACCAGGAGGTCCCGTGAAACGCACCACCCCCCTGCGCACCGCCCTCGCCGCCCTGCTCCTGACGGTCGGTCTGGGCGCCGCCCACGCCGGCGCGGCGAACGCCGCCCCCCTCCCGGAACCCGCCGCCGCGCCGTCCGCCTCGGCCGGACTGCTCGACGCGATGCGCCGGGACCTCGGGCTCACCGCCGACCAGGCCGAGCGGCGGCTGCGTGCCGAGAAGGCGGCCGTCGAGGTGGAGAGGGCCGCGCGTGAGCGCACCGGCGCCGCCTACGGCGGCTCCTGGTTCGACCCGGCCGCCGGCCGGCTCGTCGTCGCCGTGACCGACCGCTCCGAGGAGGCGGGTGTACGCGCCCTGGGCGCCGACACCCGGCTGGTCCGGCACAGCGCCGCCGCCCTGGACCGCGCCAAGGCCCGACTCGACGCGCTCCGCGCACCCGCCGGAGTGGCCGGCTGGCATGTCGACCCCCGGTCCAACAGCGTCGTGGTCGACGTCGTACGGGGCGAGCGGCACACGCCCGCTGTCCGGTCCTTCGTGGAGCGCGCCCTGGCCGACGGGCTCGTCACCGTCGCCGAGACGGCACGGGCGCCCCGCACGTACGCGGCCGGCACGGTCGGCGGCGACCCGTACTACACCGGCAACGTCCGCTGCTCGATCGGCTTCTCCGTGCACGGGGGCTTCGTCACGGCCGGGCACTGCGGGCGGGCCGGCGCGGCGGTGCGCGGCTGGGACGGTTCCGCGATGGGCACCTTCCAGGGCTCGTCGTTCCCCGGTGACGACTACGCGTACGTCTCGATCCACAGCGGCTGGTGGACCGTGCCCGTGGTGCTCGGCTGGGGCACCGTCCCCGACCAGCTCGTCCGCGGCTCGGCCGAGGCCCCGGTCGGCGCCTCGATCTGCCGGTCCGGTTCGACCACGCGCTGGCACTGCGGCACGGTCCTGGCCAAGAACGAGACGGTCAACTACAGCCAGGGCGCCGTCCACCAGATGACCAAGACCAGCGTCTGCGCCGAGGGCGGCGACTCCGGCGGCTCGTTCCTCAGCGGCGACCAGGCCCAGGGAGTGACCTCCGGCGGCTGGGGCAACTGCTCCTCCGGCGGCCAGACGTGGTTCCAGCCGGTCAACGAGATCCTCGCCCGCTACGGTCTGCGCCTCCACACCGCCTGACCCCGCACGGCGGGCCGCCGGGCAGGGGCTACACGGGCGGCGCGGGCCCGAAGGCCGGCGGCCTCAGGTCGTCGCCCGCGGGACCGGCGTCGCCCTCGCGCCACTCCGGGTCGTACGCGCAGGGCACGGTGGCGCCGCCGGTGAAGTACTCCCGGTCGGGGTACCAGGTGAAGGACATCCGCTCGTCGCCGTCGTCCCGCTGGACGAACAGCTCCCCGTCCCTGCCCCGCCCGCCCTCGCGGTACGACGTGACCTCCCAGCCCTCGTCCACGAGGAAGCGGTGCAGCCGGCGCAGTCCGGGCACCGCCCGGCTCTCCGGCACGCGGTCCAGGGCCCAGCTGTGGCTGATCCTGTAGGCGCCCTCGACGCTCTTGTCCTCCATCCCCAGGAGGCCGCCGTCGTGGCAGAAGCCGGAGCCGAGCGTGTTCTCGGTGCTGATGCCGAGGGACTCGACCCCGGGCGGGAGGGTCCGCTCGAACCCCATGACCCCGTACGCCTCCTGGGAGCGCTGGAGGGCCCGGTGCGCCATCTCCTCGGGGGCGACGCGGGGGAAGTCCTTCGACCGCCACGACACCCATGCGAGCCCGGCGACCAGGACGAGGACGACGGCGAGCGCGGCGCCGCCGCATCCCAGCGCCGCGCGGAGGCAGGAGGAACCCCCCCCCGCCCGGGCGGGGCGGGGGTGGCGGTGCTGGGCGTGATCGCGTCGGGCATGCGTGCACCGTACGCGGGCGCGTTCGCGCGGCGGATGGGTGCGGCGACCGGGCTCGGAGTGAGTACGCGTACTCATCCGGGCGGTGCCCTGACGGCCGCGGAGACACGGAACCCCGGCCGGAGCCGGGGCTCCGGGCCGGGGCGGGCCGCTCGTCCCCGGTGTCAGCCGGGGGTGTGGGCGGTCTTGCTCGTCGTGGTGTCGTCCTCGTCCGGCGCCTCCGGCGCGGCCGGCGGCTGCGGAACCGGCGGGGTGCGGACGAGCAGCGCGACCAGCACGGCCACGGCTCCGAGGACGGCGCCGACGCCGAATCCCCAGCGGATGCCGGTCGCCAGCGCGCCGGTGGCGCCGGCGCCCTCGGCCGCCGCCGTGGCGGCGTGGCCCGACATGACGCTGATGACCAGGGCGGTGCCGGCGGCGGCCGCGACCTGCTGGAGCGAGCCCAGGATGGCGGAGCCGTGGGGGTAGAGGTGCGGCGGCAGGACGGAGAGACCGGAGGTGAAGACGGGGGTGAAGACGAACGCCATGCCGGCGCTGAGGGCCACGTGCAGGACGAGCACCACCCACGGCGAGGTCCGCTCGCCGGTGAGGGCGAACAGCGCGAGACAGAGCGCCGTGAGCGCGGCGCCGGGCACGACCAGGCGCGGCGCGCCGAACCGGTCGTAGAGCTTGCCGACCTGCGGGCCGAGCAGGCCCATGGTCAGGCCGCCGGGGATGAGGAGCAGCCCGGTCTGCAGCGAGGTCAGCTCGCACACCTCCTGCAGATAGATCGGCAGGAGGATGAACGCGCCCATGAGCGCCATGAAGGACAGGCACATCAGGGCCAGCGCCACGGAGAAGTGACGGAAGGTCAGGGCGCGCAGGTCCAGCAGCGGGGTGGAGGAGCGCTGGAGGAACAGCTGGCGCCAGACGAAGAGGCCGACCAGCACGGCACCGGCCAGCGTCGTGGCGACCGGGGGCAGCGCGGCCTGGGCAGCGTTCTCGGCGCCGAGCCCGCTCAGGCCGTAGACCAGGGCACCGAAGCCCGCCGCCGCGAGGGGGACGGAGAGCCAGTCGATCGGGCCCGCCTGCGGCTCGCCGATGTCGACCAGCTTGAGCCGGCCGAAGACGGCCATCGCTCCGGCGATGGGCAGCACGGCCAGGAACAGCAGGCGCCAGGTCCCCAGCTGGAGCAGCACGCCGGAGAACGCGGGGCCGAGGGCGGGTGCGACCGAGATGACGAGGGTGATGTTGCCCATGACGCGGCCGCGGTCGTGCGGCGGCACGAGAGTCATCAGCGTCGTCATGAGCAGCGGCATCATGACGGCCGTGCCACTGGCCTGGATGACGCGGGCGGCCAGCAGGACGGGGAAGGCGGGCGCGGCCGCGGCCAGCGCCGTGCCGGCCAGGAACAGCGCCATGGCCAGGCTGAAGGCGGTCCGCGTCGTCACGCGCTGGAGGAACCATCCCGTGACCGGGATGACGACGGCCATGGTGAGCATGAAGGCCGTGGACAGCCATCCCGCGGCCGCCGCGCTGACCTCGAACTCGCGCATGAGGCGCGGGATCGCGTTGACCATGATCGTCTCGTTGAGGAGGACGACGAACGTGGACAGCACGAGGATCCGCAGCACGGCGGTGACGCGGGCGGGCGGGAGGGTGGGTGTTGCGTGGGGAGCGAGCATGGCGCCTTCCGTGATGTGAGTGTCCTCCGCAGGTGGCAGGTCACCTCGACAGACCTCGGCGCCGGGAAGAACTCATCGGTATCCCCCGATCCTGTCGGTGCCGCCGCCCGAGCTCAAACGATTTTGCCGACTCGGGACGGACCGGGCGGGGTTTTCGGAGAGTCCCGGCACCGTGATCCGCGTCTCGGACCGCCGTACGGTGGGCCGTTCGTCCGCGCGCGGGTGTCGTGAACCGGGCGTCGCGCACCGGGCGTCGCGCACCCGGCGTCGCGCATCGGGCGGGGCGCATCGGGCTCGTACGCCGGGAGCGACCATAGGGTTGGCGCGTGCTCCTGAACGTGAACGTGACCTTCGCGGTCCTGCTGGCCGTTCTGCTCGCCCTGGCGGCCGGGGTGGTCGCCGTCGCCCGGCTCGGCCGGCCGCGTGACACGCTCCTCGCCGGGGCACGCGCCGCCGCGCAGCTCGTCGCGGTCTCCTTCGTCATCGGCTGGGTGGTCCGCGCGGCGCCGCTGCTCCTCTGCTTCCTGCTGCTCATGTACGCGGTCGCGGTGCGCACCGCGGGCCGGCGGGTGGTCCCGTCGCCCGGGCGCTCCTGGCCGTGGACGGCGGTCCCGATCGGCGCCGGGGTCGCGCCCGTGGTGCTCGTGCTGCTCGCCACCGGAGTCGTACCGGCGCGGGGCATCGCGCTCGTGCCCGTCACCGGCATCCTCATCGGCGGCGCGCTCACCGCCACGGTCCTCGCGGGGCGCAGGGCCCTCGACGAACTGGCCCTGCGCCGGGGCGAGGTGGAGGCGGGGCTGGCGCTCGGGCTGAGCGGGCGCGAGGCGCGCATGGAGGTGGCGCGCCCCGCCGCGGCCGACGCCCTCCTGCCGGGCATGGACCAGACCCGCACCGTCGGTCTGGTCACCCTGCCGGGCGCCTTCGTGGGCATGCTCCTGGGCGGCGCGTCCCCCCTGCACGCGGGCGCGGTGCAGCTGTTCGTCCTCGTCGCGCTCCTGCTGGTGCAGGCGGTCGCCACCGCCCTGACCCTGGAGCTCGTGGCCCGTGAGCGCCTCGTCCGGGCCGAGGACCCGCTCCCTTAGACCGTCTGTGCCGGAGCCGCTGCGGCGGGGAAGGCCGCCGTCCCGCACGCGCGTCAAGTTCAAGGTTCACGTACCCGGTTCACCGATATGCGGGGCGGACACGGCGGAAATCGGAGTCTCGTGTTCCGCGGCACACTCGCAGTACGTTGATCGGATGGATCTTCTTCGACCTGTCGTCCAGCCGTACGCTTGGGGCTCCAGGCACGTCATCGCCGCCCTCCAGGGGCGTCCGGTCCCGTCCGCGGGGCCGGAGGCCGAGCTGTGGATGGGGGCCCACCCCTCGGCCCCCTCCGGGGTCGTCCGGGGCGGGCGGGAGACGACGCTCGACGCGGTGGTGTCGGCCGACCCCGAGGGAGAGCTCGGCGGGGAGTGCCGGGAGCGTTTCGGCGGCCGGCTGCCGTTCCTGCTGAAGGTCCTCGCCGCCGAGACCGCGCTGTCGATCCAGGTGCACCCCGACCGGGCCCGGGCCGAGGCGGGGTTCGCCGCGGAGCGGGGAGAGGGGGGTGCGCGGACCTACGTGGACGACTGGCCGAAGCCGGAGATCCTGTGCGCGCTGACGCCGTTTGAGGTACTGGCCGGGTTCCGGGACGCCCACGAGGCCGGCGACGTGGTCGACGGGCTCGGGATCGACCTGCTGCGGCCGGTGTCCGGGGCGCTGCGGGCCGGCGGCGGACCGGAGCGGCTGACGGAGGCGCTGCGCCTGGTGCTGACCTGGCCCGTGCGGGAGCGGCCGGAGCTGCTCGACGCGGTCGTGTCGGCCTGCGCCCGGCTCGCGGCGGACGGCGGGGCGCGGGCGGGGGCGTACGACGCGGTCGTGCGGATGGCCGCCGACCACCCCGGGGACATCGGCCTGCTCGCGTCGCTCCTCTTCCGGCATCTGACCGTACGGCCGGGGGAAGCGCTCTTCATGCCCGCCGGCGGCGTGCACGCCTACATCAAGGGGGTCGGCGTGGAGCTGCTGGCCAACTCGGACAACGTGCTGCGCGCCGGGCTCACGCCGAAGCACGTGGACGTGCCCGAGCTGCTCCGGGTCGTCGACCCCGCGGTCGAGGTGCCGGTGCTGCTGCCGCGCGCGCTGCCCGGGTCGCCGGCGGTGTCGGTGTACGACTCCACCGCGCCGGAGTTCCGGCTGTACCGGTTCCTCCTCGACGGCGCGCCGGTCGGCGTGCTGGAGGGCGGGCCGCGGATCGTGCTGTGCGTCGAGGGCGACGCGGTGCTGCGGGACGCCTCCGGCGAGGAGCTCAAGCTCGGCCGCGGCGAGTCGTGCTTCCTGTCGGCCTCGGACGCCGGGGTGACCGCGGAGGGCGGGGCGACGCTGTTCGTCGCGGCCGTCGGCTGAGCGGCCGGGCAGCTGGGCGGTTGGGCCCGTCCGGGGCGCGGGGTCGACCGCGCGCCCCGGACGGGGGTTCAGCGGTCGATCACGCCCGTGCGGAGGGCGAGTTCGCGGACCTCCAGCAGGCGGTCCTTCGGCATCTCGACCTGTTCGACGGCGGCCTTGGTCTCGGTCGCCCGGCCGCCCTTCCAGATGATCGACCCGTTCTGCGCGGTGCGCAGGGACTCGGACTTCAGCCGGGGCCCCTGGATCACCAGCGAGAAGGTGTTGGTCGCCGAGGTGACCGAGTGCACCATGTGCTGGTCGATGGCGTACGAGGAGCCCTCGCCCTCGGTCCGGATGGTGCTGGGCACCAGCGGCTTGGGGTTCTCCCCCTGGAGCTGGGCCTTCACGTACTCCTCGGGGCCGTACAGGCGGTGGAGGTACTGGCCCTTCAGGATCCGGGTGTGGAAGGGCCAGCGGTGGCTGTGCGGGAAGTGCGTGCCCTGGTCGAAGCGGTGGAGCCGGATGCGGAGCATGCTGTCGGGGTCGTCGAAGAGGACGATCCGGTCGCCCCACCACTGACGCTCCGACAGACCCAGCAGCTGGGTGTCGTCCAGGGCGTTGTCGATCAGCTCGCGCAGGGCGCCCGGAGAGCCGATCGCGTGGGTCACCTGGCCGGCCACGTGCTCGGCCACCTCGATCCGCGACCAGTCGAGGCGCGTCAGCCGGGTCAAATTGCGGTCCATGTCTCCACTCTCCAAGTTCCGTCGGCCGGGGGCCGTTCAGACGACCGCGACCGAGTAGGTGCGGAGCACCCCGGCGGCCGCCGACGCGAGTTCTTCCCGGGTCACCCGCTCCGGGCGCCCGGCGGGGTCGCCGGCCCCATCGCCGTCGAGGGCCTCGACGGCGGCCCGGTACGACGCCAGCGGCACGTCGGACGCCTCGGCCGCGGCCCGGTCGGCCGCGGCGGTCCGGGCCGCCAGGAAGGCAGCCTCGCCGAGGCGGCCCGCGGCGGTCAGTTCCAGCAGCTCGCGGACGAGGGACTCCACGATGGCGACGTCCGCGGTGTCGAGGTCCAGCTCGACCTGGAACAGCCCGCAGTCCTGGTACCCCTCGTACGTGGCCTCCGGGGCGCAGTCGATGCCGACGTCGGTGTTCAGGGTCCGGCGGAGGGCGGAGCCCGCGCCGTCGCCGAGGAGTTCGGCCAGCACCCGCAGGGCGGCGACGGCGGCCCGGTCCGTCCTGGCCGCGGCGATGCCGCCGGCCGCCACCCGGGCGCGGGCGGCGCCCGCGGCGGAGCGCAGGTTGAGACCGCCGGTCGAGAAGACCTCCAGGGGCGGTGCCTCGCGCCCGTCGGGGCCGGCGGGAGCGGACTCCCCGGGCAGGGCCTTCTCCAGGATCTCCAGGACGGCGGACGCGCGTCCGTCCGGCGCCGCCACGACCACGACCGGGGTCCCGAGCTCCGGCACGTCCCCGTGGGGGGCGGTCGGGCCGGGCGTACCGCTGCGGCCGGAGGCCGTACGGGCCAGGGGGTGGTCGGCGAAGAGGAGTTCCCGCAGCATCGCGTGCGCCGCGCGGCGGGCGTCGGCCGGGTCCTCGCCGTGCGGGTCCCCGCCCTGCGGCCGGTCGCCCCCGGCGGCCGGCGCGGGGTCCGCCACGGCCGCCAGGAAGGCGGGCAGGCAGTCCTCGGCCGCGTCCAGCGGCATCCGGCACCGGAAGGCGAGCGTCTCGTGGCCGACGGCCGCCGCGGCCGCGGCGCCGCGGGAGGCGAGGAACGCCTCCAGGGTCGTACCGTCCGGGCCGGCGGTCGCGGTGAGGACGCCGCGGGAGAACGGGGCGAGCGCCGCGGCGGCGGCCTCGTCGTGGTCACGCAGGCCGGTCGGCAGGACGACCGTGACCGTCACGTCGTCCTTCGCGGGTATCACCAGGAACATGGATCACGCCTTCTCGTGTCGGATGCCGGTGCGCCGACCGGGTTCGCGTACCGGCGCGTCGATCAGGCCGGGCAGGAGGTCGAGCGACGCGATGACGTGGTCGGCGCCGGCCAGCCGGTCGGCCGGTGTCGTCGCGGCGAAGCCGACGACGCGCATCCCGGCGGCCCGGGCGGCCTCCACACCCAGCGGGCTGTCCTCCACCACGAGCGCCCGCGCGGGGTCGACGCCCATCCCGGCGGCCGCGTGCAGGAACAGATCGGGGGCGGGCTTGCCGGCCGCGACCTCGTCCGCGCTGAACACCCGGTCCCCCAGGAGCGGTGCCAGGCCGGTCACCCTCAGCGTCAGGTCGAGCCGTTCGCGGTGGGAGCTGGAGGCCACGCAGAAGCGCGTCCCCCGGGCGGCCAGCGACTCCAGGAGCGCGCGGGCACCCGCCATCGGCCTCAGCTCGGTGCGCAGCAGATCCATCAGGCGCCGCTGGAAGCGGTCCTGGAAGTCCTCGGGCAGCGGGAAGCCGGCCCGCTCCTCGGCCAGCCGGCGTACCCGGTCGAAGGTGCCCCCCATGTACGTCCGGATGCTCTCCTCCAGCGTGGTCGGCAGACCCGCCTCGGTGAGCATCTCGGCCAGCAGCTGGTTGGCCTGGCGCTCGGAGTCGACCAGCACGCCGTCGTTGTCGAAGACGATCAGTTCGACGGGGTTCACCGGAGGCTCGTCCGCCCGTCCGGGAGCGCGAACTCCAGGAGTTCCTCGATGTCGACCGCGCAGTCGCCGCACCCGGTGTTGGCCCCGGTGGCCTCGCGGAGCGCCGGCAGGTCGTGGTGGCCGAGGGCCACGGCCGCGAGGAGTTCCTTCTCGGTCACCTCCTGGCAGATGCAGACCGTGGGGTCGTCCGCGTCACGCATGCGACTCCTCCTCCGCCAGCGCGCGGAAGGCCAGGTCGAGGACCTCGGCCATCCGGTCCAGGTCGTCCGGGGTGATCACCAGCGGCGGGTGGATGTTGATCACGTCGGGGGCCATGCCCGTCGAGGCGACCAGCAGACCCAGGTCGGGGTGGACGGTGGCGCACAGCTGCCGCAGGCGCGGGGCGTGCGCGCCGCGGAGCACGATGCGCGCGGTGCCGCCCGTGGCGTCGACGCGGTCGACGAGCCCGGGGTGGGCCTCCGCGAGGGCGGTCAGCCGCTCGGCCATGCCTCCGGCCAGGGCGGCGACGTCCGCCTCGACGTCCTTCCACGCGTCCCAGCGGTCGAGGACCGTGTCGACGACGGCGAGGGCGTGCGGGATGCCGACGTACGTCGACGAGTGGCTGCCGGGCGGGTAGTGGGTGGCGTCGGCCAGCGGTTCGCGGGCCCACACCGCGCTCAGCGCCGCGCCGCCGTTGCTGAGCCCCTTGCTCGTCACGACCACGTCCGGCTCGACGCCCGACAGCTGGAAGCCCCAGCGCGGGCCCACCCGGTGCATGCCGGTGAAGATCTCGTCGGCGATGACCACGGCGCCCTGGCCGCGCGCGTGGGCGACGGCCGCCCGGAGCAGTTCGGGGTCGGGGACGACCATGCCGCCCACGTTCTGGACGGACTCGAAGATGAACGCCGACACCTTGCGGCCGAACCCCGCGCCGCCGACCCCGGACAGTTCGGAGCCCCAGCGCGTCACCGCGCTGACGCAGCCCGGTCCGCAGCGGCCGGAGACCGGGTCCACGTGCGGGCAGGTCCGGGCGTCGGGGCTGGGCAGCCGGACGACCTCCAGTCCCCAGGCGGCGAGCAGTTCGCGGTAGCGCGGGCTGGAGCTCAGCATGCTGGTCACGCCGGAGCGGCCGTGGAAGGCGCCCTCGAACACGACGACCGTGCCGGGGCCGTTGGCGCTGAAGGCGATGCGCAGGGCCGTCTCCATGCCCTGGGCTCCGCCGAGGTCCAGCTCGACGCGTCCGGGCGTGCCGAGGACGTCCGAGAAGAGGCGCTCCAGGCGCTCCAGGACGGACAGCCGCAGGGGCGACTCGCAGAACGACGGCAGCGCCGGCAGGTCGAGGCAGCGGCGGGCCGCCTCCTGCAGGATGGAGGCGTCGTAGCCCCAGGCCACCGTGCCGTTCGCGGCCTCGGCGTCCAGGTAGCGGCGGCCGTCGTCGGCCTCCAGGTAGCACCCGGAGCCCCGCACGAACCGGGGCACCACGGCCGACCGGTAGATCAGGTTCCCCGCGCCCGCGAACGGCGGGACCGCGGGCCCGCCCGTCACACTCGACAACTTGCGACCTCCTGCTCCGTGCGGAGCCGTTCGTCGGTGTCCGCCCGCCATGCCGCCGCCGAGGAGGTGGGCAGGATCGGGGCGACACCGTGTTCGTTGCAATCGATCCACTGGGTGGTCACGGTGACGACGTCCCAGCGGCCTGCGCCGTCGGGGAGGGCCGTCCCGCGCCGCAGCTCGGCGAGCCACTCGCCGATCTGCTCCGGGGTGCCGGCCCGCCGGGCCAGTTCGGCCCAGACGCCGGTGCTGCGGGAGAGCCGGCCCAGGGCCGCGTCGACGTCCAGGTCGTGGGCGGGGATCGCGGCGTGCACGACGTCCAGCAGGGCGTGCGCGGGATCGGCCGACCGCGCGCGCTCGGCGGCCCGGGGGGCGTCTCCCGCGAGCGCCTCGCGGCACCACTCCCAGCCCGCCTGGTACGAGAAGAGCTGGAGCTCGCGGACGACGTCCGCCGGGTCGTCCGCGGTGTGGATGAAGTTGAGCAGGCCGTTGACGCGTCCGATCCTGGTCCGCAGGTCCGCGTGGCGGGCCGCTTCCGGGTCGGCCGAGCCCTTCGCGGCGGTCAGGCGCACGCTGGCGGGCATCCCGGGCGGCCTGCGGACGTCGCGCAGCAGGACCAGCAGGGCGGGGCCGGAGCCGAGCAGGTGGTCGACCACGTCGATGCGCTGCTCGGAGGCCGCGTTGAACTGGTAGCGCCACAGCTCGCGGGTGAGCAGGGGGTCGAACCGGATCGTGGTGGCGGCGGCCGGCAGCCAGCCCTCGTCGCGCAGGATGCCGAGGATCAGCTCGCAGCGCCGGCCCGCGACGGCGTCCGGCTTCAGCACGACGAAGGTGAAGTCGTGGCTCCGGTGCAGCCCGGTCACGCCGGCGAAGCTGCGCAGCCCTTCCCGCAGGTAGGTGTCGTAGCGGTAGACCTCGCGCTTGGCGGGGTCCGCCGTCAGGGTGTCCAGCGCCGTCGCGGCCACGGCCGATCCGGGGGTCGCCGATGCGGTCCTCATCCGAGCCTCTTTCCGCCGAGGGCCGTGGGCCGGCCGTCGATCAGGACGGTCCGGCTGCCGTCCGCGTGGGTGTCCGCGCCCAGGGCCAGCCGGCCGGCCGCGAAGGCGCGCACGGTCCATTCCAGGCAGGGCCGGTCGCTGAGCGTCTTCTGCCGCAGCTCCTGCTCCCAGGCGTCGTCGGGCGTGGCCTGTCGGGTCTCGACGTCGACGGGCGGGCCCATGCAGAGCACCGCTCCGCCGTCCTGGGTGCCGTCGACCACGAAGCAGGACGTCCGGGTGGTGGTGTGGCCCTCCGCCATGGCGAGCCGTACCGGGTCCTTGCCGGTGAGCAGGCGTCCGCCGTCGGCGTCGAGCACCGAGAGGTCCGCCGGGTGCTGGTTGATCATGCGGCCGCGGAAGCGGTCCAGGAGGGCGCCCTCGATCCAGCGGTGGTACGCGAGCACGACGAGGTCCAGGGCGCCGTGCTCCGCCTCCCAGGCGGCGATGCGCGCGTCGAGTCCGTCGTGCCACTCCCGGGCGCGCCGGCGGTAGCGGAGGGCGTCCTCGGGCGTGGTGGCGCGGGAGGCGAGTCCGCAGTGCGCGTCGAAGTCGCCGGTCCAGGTCTCCACGCCGGCGTCCCTGGCGACGTCCAGGGCCTTGGCGGTGGTGCCGTGGGAGGCGACCAGGCAGACGTCGAAGGCGTCCGGCTCCCGGTCGCGCAGGTCCAGCAGGGTGCCCAGGTTCGCGCCGGTCGCGGAGACGAGGACGCCGATGCGCAGGGGCCCGGACGGCCGGTCCGGCCCGAGCGGGGTGGTCGCGTGGGGCGCGGCGTTCACGAGAGCGCTCCCGCGGCGGGGGCGAGGAGCTCCAGGGTGACGGAGCAGCCGGGCCGGTCGGGGTTGACCAGGTGCATGTGGCGGGCGTCCGGAACGACGTGCTCCACGGGTCCGAGGCCGGCCGTGCGCCAGTCGGCGAGCTGGAGGTCGGTGAGCGCGTCGGGGACGGCCTGGTCGCTGCCGGCGCGTACGACGGCCAGGGTGGCCACGTCCGCGCGGTCGGGGCGGGGGGTGGCCTCGGCGAGGGTGCCGCCGGAGGCGAGGTGCGGGCCCGCGAAGTGGGTCACGGCGCCGCCGCCGACGTCCAGGGAGACGGCGTGGTCGAGGTCGACCACGGGGGCCAGGAGCACGAGTCCGCGTCCGGCTCCCTGTCCGGCCGCCGCCGACATCGCGAGGTGCGCGCCGGCCGAGTGGCCGGCGAGCACCGCGTCGTCCCAGGCGGGGTCGTGCGCCGAGAGCGCCCCGAGCGCGAGCGCGGCGTCGTCGGCCGCGCCGGGCCAGCTGCCGCCGTCCCACACCGGCCGGTACTCGACCACGGCGACGGCGCGGTCACGGCGCACCAGCGCGACCGCCAGCGGTTCGAGGTCGCGGGCGATGCGGTCGTGGCGCCAGAAACCTCCGTGGAACAGCACGATCCGGGACCGCACCTGCTGGTCCCCCGGGCCGTACAGGTCGATGCGGTGCCAGGAGGACGGCCCGTAGCGCAGGACGCTCTCGACGATGCTCACAGCACTCCGATCGCTTCCAGCCGTGCGACCCAGTGCTCGAAACGCTCGTCGCTCATGCGGACTTCGGCACGGCGCTCGGCGGTCTCGTCGGCGGCGCCCTCGCGCCACCAGACGTGCCCGTCGTCCTTGCGGATCATGAAGGCGCGCCGCTTCTGCGCCGGGCTCTGGATCATCAGGGAGATGGTCTCGGGCTCGGTGATGGTGGTGTGCAGCTGCTCGTGGTGGAGCGTGATGCTGCGGCCGGCCGGCTCCTGGCGCACGAAGTAGGGCCAGAAGCGGGTGACGTCCGCGGTCTCGTCGAGCGGCTGGTCCGTGGCGTACAGCGTGTGCTCGTAGGCGCCGCTGAGGATGTACGCGGTGAAGCTGAAGCGGTGGTTGTGCACGCGCTCGTACTGGTCGGTGTTGGCCAGCCGCAGCCGGATCCGGAGGCCCTTCTCGGGGGCGTCCCAGATCACGATCTTGTCGTCGAGCGCGTGGCACTCGCACTTGTCGCGCAGTTCGGGGGTGCGGCGCACCCGGTCGACGAGGGTGCGCAGCAGGGCGCGGTCGTCGCCGATCCGGCGGGCGATGGCCTCGGTGACCTCGGCGGCCGCCTCCAGGTCGTCCCAGCGCACGGAGGGCAGGGAGTCCATGAAGGCGACGGCGGCGGCCTCGGTGACGTCGCTGTCGAGCGCGGTGGTGGTCGTCCCGGTGGTCACGTCGCTCGTCGTCCCGTTCGTCGCATCGGTCGTCGCGGTCATCAGAGGACCTCCATCCCCTGCAGGCGCTGGGTCAGCTCGTCGAAGTACGCCTTGCTGATGCGCTTGCTCGTCCGGCGCTCCGCCTTCTCCTTGTCCTCGCCGAAGCGCCACCAGACCTTGCCGGTCTCGCGCTCGGTGATGAGGGAGCGCTCCTTCTCGGCCGGCCCGCGGAGGAAGAGCGAGACCGTGTCGGGCGTGGTGTACGTGGTGTGGATCTCGCTGTGGTGGAGCGTGTAGCAGTTGCCCCGCATCTCGTTGGTGACGAACCGCGGTTCGACGCGCAGGTCGCTGTCGCGGGCGTCGAAGTCGTCCTGGACGTCGTCCGGGATGTCCTCCGGGCGGCCGACGAGCTGGTGGCGGACGTGGCGGTAGCCGCCGCGCATGATCAGCGACGTGAAGGAGAAGCGGTGGTCGTGCGGACGGTCCCGGTGGTCTTCGGTGGAGACGTGCACGCGGATGCGGAAGCCGCGGTCCAGGGCGTCGTAGATGACGAGCTTGTCGAGGAGGCGGTGGTGCTCACACTTGTCGAAGAGGTCCTCCTCCTCGCGGGACCGCTCCAGGAGCTCCCGCAGCGCGTCCTTGTCCTCCGACAGGGCGAGCAGGATCTCCTTGGTCTGGGCCCGTGCCTTCTGGAGGTCCGACCAGTCCACCGTGAGGCGGTCAAGTGCGTCCAGCATGTTGTACTCCCTCTTGCGTCCACGTTCGGGGTGGGATGGTGGGCGGGCTTCCGGCCGGCCCCGGTCAGCCGGTGGTGGTGCCCACTCCCGCCGGCAGTTCGGTCTCGGCTCCGGTGCCGAAGGCGCGGTGGGCCGTACCGGCCACCAGCTGCCACAGCGGCTCGTCCGTGACCCCCATGCCTCGCGCGTTGCGCATCTGGCGCGCCAGCGGCTGCGAGCCCGCGGCGACGATCCCGCCGTCCTGGTACCAGAGGCCGTTGTCGTCGGTCTGGTGGAGGGCCTGGCCACCGATCCGCGCGGAGTCGCAGCGGTCGGTCATCATCATGGAGTTGCGGAACCCCATGAGTTCGACGGCCCTGCTCGCGATCTCCAGGTCGACGTGCTCGCCGTCGAAGTTGATGCAGGCCGCGATCCGGCCGGCCGCCGCCTCCTGCATGATCGCGGCGGGGACGGGCCCGGCGATGGTGTCCATGTCGGCCAGCGTCCAGCCCGGGAGGTCGTACGCGGCGATGGTGCTCTCGCGCTTCGCGCGGGCGGCGGAGGTCCGGAAGGCGTGCCGGATGTTCAGCGGCATGTCGTTGAAGAGGTGGTCGGTGATGACCCGGGTGCCCGAGCCGTTGAACTCGCTCTCCCACGCGAGGTCCACGATGTCGTGGACCAGCTCGGCCGCGCCCTTGGGCTCGTCCCGGGTGAAGTGGCCCAGGGCGGGCCTGACCCCGTGCGCCATGAGCAGCGGCACGATCCAGTCGAAGCGGGGGTGCCGGTCGTCGAGGTTGTCGTGGAGTCCGGACGCGCTGGTGAAGGCGTCCGGGCTCACCACGGTGTAGACCAGGCCGAGGTCGCCGAGGACCGCGAGCCGCTCCCACTCGTGGCGGGTCGGCGCCCACACGGTGGTGGCGGGCGTGCCGCCGTGGCTGGCCAGCAGCGGGCCCTCCAGCGCGATGCCCACGATGTGGGGGATCCGGCCGGCCGTCCGCATGGCGTGGTAGCGCCGCATGAACTGCTCGAACTCGCCCAGCTTCGACCGCCGGAGGTAGAGCGTGGGGATGCAGGCGACGTTCTCCTCGGCGCACTTCCTGTCGAGCAGGAGGAGGTCGAGTGCCCCGAACTCCGAGAAGTCCACCTCGCCGAAGCCGTGACAGTGCACCTCGACCGGGAGTCCCAGCGCCTCCTGCGGCTCTTCCACAATTGCGTTGCCCATTGCAGCTTCTTTCTCTGTTACGCAACGATCCCGTGGCGGCGGAGCTCGTCCGCCGCTTCCGGGTCGTCGAATGCACCGAGTCCTTCGAAGTACCTGACGGTCTGCCGCGACGTGGCGGCCAGGTGCGCTCCCACCGCTTCCGGTGTGTACGTCTCCGCGATCACCCGCTCCGCCTCGTCGCGGCTCAGTCCGTACCCGTCGAGCTCGTGCCGGACGGCCGGCAGGTCGGGACGGAGGAACGCCTCGATCAGCCGCGGGACCAGCAGCCCCGCCGTGCGCCGCTCCGACGGGGACAGCTGTCCCCACAGGTGGCGCAGGAAGACGGCGAAGTAGGCGTGGTGCCGTCCTTCGTCCGAGGCGTGGTCGCGGACGGTGCTGCGGACCGCGGCGACGACGTCGGACCGCTCGGGCACCTCGGCGAGGCTCGCGGAGATGAGCGTCTCCGAGACGATGACGAAGAGCAGCTCCGCCAGCGCCCGGTCCTGGGAGGGGAGTTCCTCCTGGATGGCCCGCAGCCGGGCCAGGAAGTACGGCTCCTCGGGCAGCCGGGGGGTGATCCGGGTCCGCTGCCGCACCTGCCGGGCCAGGTCGACGGAGAAGAGCGTGTGGTACGCCTCGTCGCAGTAGATCTTGTAGGCGTCGAACCGCATCTCCTCCGGGAGTTCCACCCCGACGGAGCCCTGGGCGATGCCGAGGACGGTCCGGTTGACCACCACGTACTCCAGGCGCGCGGTGAAGTCGAGGTAGCGGTAGAGGTGCTGGACGAGCACTTCCTCGAAGCGGCCCTCCGGCAGTCCCTTCACCAGCGGGTGCTGGGCGATGGGGACGAGGTCGGGCGAGAAGTAGTAGCGCTCCTTCTCGTCGCTCTCCAGCATCCGGCGTGGTGCCTGCCGTACGGCGGCGCGCTCGTACCAGCTCCCGAACGGGCTGCGGTACTCGGCCTCCGGGGTCTCCGGGGAGCCGGGCCGTGTCCCTGTCTCCTCGGGCGACCCGGGCGTCCGGCCCGGGCGCGCGAGGAGCTGCTTGGGACAGTAGGACAGCGCTGTGCAGCCGACGAACATGCCCACGATGCCGCACATGGCTACTCGACCATGCCGTTGCCGGCGAGCTCGGTCAGCAGTTCCAGGGTGTCGGCGACCGCCTCGTCCGCGGAGATGTCGTACGTGGCGGCCACCTTCTCGCCGATCTGGCGCACGGTGGCGGTGCCGTCGACCTGCTTGAAGATGAACTCGGCGACCTCGTCGAGCTCGAAGGCCAGCGAGGCGTTGGCGACGAAGAGCTTGCCGCGGAACTTGCGCACGCGGGCCTCGAGCTTGCGGCGCGGCACGGTCTCGGGGACGAAGGACTGGGGGGTCGACATCAGATCTCCACCTCGATCGAAAGGTCCTTGCACAGCTTCACGACCCGCCGGACCCACTCGGCCGGGTCGGCCTCGTCGTAGTCGGCCATGGTCTCCAGGGCCCAGAAGGTCTTGAAGGGCAGTACGTCGAGGTCGGCTTCCTTGACCCGGCGGGCGCGCCACTTCGGGGTGCGCGAGCCGTAGTTGCCGGAGCCTTCGAGCACGGCGTCGGTCGCGTGGCCGAGTGCCTTGCGGGCCGCCATCACGGCGCTCACGAGGTCGCCGACGTCCAGCATGCCGAGGGCGTCCTCCACGTTGCCGTCCGCCTCCGCGAGCGACCTGGTGGTGACGAACGCCTTGTACGCCGTGTCGTCGAGCTCCGCCCGGCGCCGCTGCACCCAGTCCTCGCCGAGCAGCGGCATGCCCGTGGAGATCCGCTCCAGGAACAGCTCCTCGGTGTCGACCATGACCTTGAGGGAGGAGACGCCGGCGTCGAACTCGGACCAGGAGACCTTGGCGAGCATCTGGTCGACCTGGGAGTCCAGCCAGTACGCGACCTCCCAGCGACGGTCCTCGAACGGGAAGTCGAAGGTGCTGATCGTCTCGTGGGCGAGCGGGACGGGCACTGTGCGGGCGCCCTCGATCCCGGGGACCGTGCGGGACACCAGGTAGAAGTCGAAGTCACTGCTGGGGTTCGCCCAGCCGCGGGCGACCGAGCCGACGTTGAACACGGCCAGGGTGTCGTCGGGCACGAGGCCCCGGCGCCGCAGCTCGTCGATGCAGCCACTCAGATCGAGCTTCATGACCAGCCCCTGTCGTCGTCCTCGCGCTGCAGCTCCAGCACGATCGTCGGAATGTTGTTGAGCACGTGCGCCAGCAGGGCGGGGTAGATGGAGCCCGAGGCAACCGTCAGAAGGAGCAGGACGGCGGCGGCGCTGATCTCGACGAGGGTCGACCGGGTCGTACCGCGCCGGTTGGTGCCCGGCTGGATGTGGTGGCGTGCCACGAAGGCGATGGCGCCGAGCAGACCCAGCGGGGTCGTCGCTCCGACGAGCAGCACGGGGGCGCGGAAGAGCGCCTCCTCGCCGACGGGGCAGATCGCGCTGGCGAAGGCGCGGGCCGAGCCGTGCGCCCGGGGGGTCGGCCCGAAGACGAAGGCCAGTTCGCCCGAGAGCAGCGACTTCATGCGCATGTTGCTGAGGGAGACGAGCCCGACGGTCGTGGCGACGGCGATCAGGAACCACCACCAGTCGGCGCCCTGGGTCAGCCACTCGGGGCGGTCGACGGCGACGAGGACGAGCGCGCCGAGCGGGGCGATGAGGCCCACGAGCGTCTCGGCCCAGAAGCTGATCCCGCTGCGCATCGTCCGGGGGACCCGCCAGGGCAGGATCATCAGGGCGGTCTCGATCACCAGCAGGCCGGCGAGGACGCGGGTGGTCGTGGAGCCGAAGCTCCACAGGCCGATGGCGAAGGCGGCGACGCAGGAGATCGCGATGACCCGCCGGGAGTCGAACACGTAGCCGGCGCGGTCGAAGGAGGAGGCGTAGGGCCGCTTGGCCCCGGCCGTCTCCGTGGACGTGTCGTTCTCCGGGCCGGTCTGGATGACGTCTGCCATCACTGCACCTCCGACGCGCTCGTGAGGATGCCCAGTTCGAGGGCGTCGGCGATCAACGGCTCCACGGTCTCCCGGGGGTGGCCGAGGGTTTCGAGTACCTTGTCCAGGCTCCGTACGCCGTCCAGGGCGCGGAGCAGGCCCAGCCATTCGGGGGTGTCCGTCTCGTCGACGACGAACTCCACCGTGCCGTTGACGATCACGAACCACGTCGTGGTGTCGTCCGGCGAGTGCAGCAGCATGACGCTGTCGTCGAGGGCGAGGACGTCCTCGAAGTCGACCGGCGGGCGGCGCAGGACGGCGGCCTCGATCTCCTCGGCCTGGGCGTCCCAGTCGGTCACGCGGACGGAGGCCGGGACGGGTGCCTTGGTGGCCTGCGCGAGCGGGCCCGGGAGGTCGGCGGTGAGCTGTTCCATGAGGCCGAGGTTGACGACGCGGAGCAGGAACTCCACGTGGCCGGCGGTCGGGTCCTGCTCCAGCCCGCGCAGCGTGGCCCTGATGTTGTCGGCGTCCAGGTACTGCCGGGCTCCGGGGCCGCTGAGCGCCTCGTCGAGCAGCCGGTCGCCCTGCTGCGCGAGCATCCGGGTGAAGGTGCGGTAGGTGTGCTGGACGCCGTCCCCGTAGAAGAAGGGGATCTTCGGCCGGGCGATCGCCTCTTCGGGGAGGACGCCGACCATGGCGCGGCGCAGGATCTGCTTGTCCCAGATGAGGCTGGGGCGCAGCTGCTCGGGGACGGCGGCGATGAGTTCGACCAGGCGGTGGTCGAGGAACGGGACGCGGGCCTCGATGCCGTTACCGGCGGCCGAGCGGTCCTCGTGCCAGCAGTTGTACTGCTGCACGTCGCGGTACTTCCAGCGGTACAGCATCTCGTACGGGTCGCGCCGGTCGCCGCCCGCGGCCTCGCGCAGGGCGGAGGGCCGGACGAGGGGCAGGTCGGACTGGTCCCACCAGGCGCCGAGGTCGGGCCTGCGCTGCTGGTCGCTGCGGATCCCCATCCGGTTCACGTTCGCGACGAAGTCGGACCAGTCCCCGCCGCCGGCGAAGGACATCGAGTAGCCGCCGTTGAACTCGTCCGCTCCACCGCCGAGGAGCATCGCCTTGATCTCGGGCGCGTGGGCTCCGACGTAGCGGTACATCTCGTACTTGTAGAACGACTCGGGTCCCGCGAGCGGTGTCTCCAGAAGCCAGAGGAACTGCTTCCATTCCTCGACTCCGGGCACGGCCGACGTATCGAAGAGGATCTGGTCGTTCCTCAATCCGAGCCAGCCGGCGATGCGATGTCCGTATTCAGCATCGGCATTACCGAAAGTGCTGCCATTCAATGCGGTGAATGAACGCGGCTTCACACTCGAAAGAGCACCGACCGCGGCCGAATCGATTCCTCCGCTGAGGAAAAGGCCGATCTCCACATCGGCCATTCCGCATTCTTCGACCGAAGCGGCGAGGGTCTCTCCGTAAGAACGGATGAGGTCGGTCTCGGAGCCGGTGGACGCCCCGTCGAAGTCCGGGAAGTCCCAGTAGCGGTGGGTGTGCGTCTCGCCGCTGCCCAGGTCGAAGGTGACGATGCACCCGGCCGGCGCGAGCTCGATTTCCTCGTACCAGGTGCGGGGCGCGCTGTCGTCGAAGACCATGGCGCCGGTCATCAGCTGGTCGGACAGGGCGCCGGCCCAGTCGATCCGGCGCGGCGTGGCCGCGTCCTGGAAGAGCGCCTTGATCTCCGAGGAGAAGACGATGCGCTGGTCGTCGCGGTGGTAGAACAGCGGCTTGATGCCGAACCGGTCCCTGGCGAACACCAGGCGGTTGCGGTCCCGGTCCCACAGGATCAGGGAGAACATGCCGCGGACGCGGTCCAGGAAGTTCAGGCCGTCGCGGCGGTAGAGATGGAGCAGGACCTCGCAGTCGGATCCGGTCCTGAGCCGGGTGCCCTGCGGCAGTCCCGCGGCGAGCTCCCGGTGGTTGTAGATCTCCCCGTTGGCGATCAGTACGAGGGATCCGTCGTCGGTGCTGAGCGGCTGGCCTCCCCCGACCGGATCCACGAGGGAGAGCCGGACGAAGCCCAGACCCACGGGTCCGGACCGGTGGAACGCCTCGGCGTCGGGCCCGCGGTGCGCGACCACGCCGGCCATGCGCCGGAGCAGATCGTCCGCCTCACCGCCGAGCGAGCCGCCTCCGAACACGGCAACTCCGGCCAAACCGCACATAGGACTCCCACCCGCACTAGCAATTTTCGATCATGGAGACGATGCTGCGGACGTGCCGCACCCCTAGGGGTGCG
>NZ_JBHVRX010000002.1:110380-257236 GCF_042885515.1 Streptomyces sp. NPDC058052
CGCCTCAACCTCTTAGATGCGATCACCCCCTTTCTTAATTTTTATATCTTGTGTTTCGTTGTGGTCCGCCGCGCCCACCCCTAGGGGTGCGGCACGTCCAGACATCAGCAGACGTTCGCGAGAACGGTGCCGAACACGACCTTCTTGGCCACCGGCTTGGTGTACTTACGCATGGAATCCACCTCCTTCAGAGACACGCCGAGCATCCCGTGAAGTGCCAATTCTTGGCATAGGCAGACCAATGAAGAGGCTTCCGCGCACAGCACGGCACAGCCATCTGACGAAAAAACGGAACACGATCCCTAGAACGGAATCAAAAGTTCCGGAAAATCTCCCCGTCGCGCTCCACTGGCGCCATTTCCCCGTTACAGCCCCGCTTATTGATCTCAGTTGATCACTCGATCCAGCCATGCGTCAAGCACCTGCGAACAAGTTCGGGGAAGCCGACCGACTCACCCCCGGACGTCCGATTGATCCCCCCTCCCAAGCTGCACTTTTCGCCCTTTGAGTGGCGCTCAATTCAGGTTCAGTTATTCGGAATTCAACATTCCAGAAATACCAGTTGTCCAGATACTGGACGTATAGAGAGGAATGGCCGAGCGCCTGACCGCGCATTGCAGCCGCACTCCGCGCCGCTAAGGTGAGGCCCTTGCAAGGCCCTTGCACAACGGACCTCGGAGGGGAAATGACCGATCTGGCCTCGGAGCAGGAAACGGCGCCGAAGAAAACGCACGCCGGCGTCTTCTGGCGTTTCTGGACGGCATCCACCGCCAGCAACGTCGGCAGTGCGGTCACCGCGGTGGCCCTGCCGCTCGTCGCGGTGGAGACCCTGGACGCCTCGAACTTCGAGGTGAGTCTCCTTGCAGCCGCAAGCTATGCGGCCTGGCTCTTCATCGGACTGCCGGCCGGTGTGATCGTCCAGCGGCTGCCGCTCCGCGGGACACAGGTCGCGATGGACCTCGTGCGCGCGGCGGCGATCCTCTCGGTCCCGGTGGCAGCCTTCCTCGACGTCCTCTCCATCGCCCAACTGGTCGTGGTGGCCCTGGTGATCGGGCTGGCGAACGTCGTCTTCGACGTCGGCAACTCCTCCTTCCTGCCCTCGATCGTCAGCAAGGAGGAGCTCACCGCGCGCAACAGCCTCACCTCCGCGTCCGGCGCCGCGACCGACCTCGGCGGCCCGTCGCTCGGCGGCTTCCTCGTCCAGCTCTTCGGGGCGGCCACCACCCTGATCGTCGACGCGGTCAGCTACGTGGTCTCCGCGATCCTCCTCTGGACGCTGCCCCGGCCCGCCCCGACGCCGCCGGCGCAGTCGGGCGACTCCTTCGTCACCCTGATCAAGGACGGCGTCCGTTACGTCGTACGCCACCGCGTCATCGCGCCGTGCGTGGCCGTCGCCACCCTCATCAACTTCGTCGCGGGCGCCCAGATGGCCCTCACCCCGGTCTTCCTGGTCCGCACCCTGGACGCGCCCGCGGCCGCCGTCGGCGTCCTGATGGCCTCCGGAGGCGTGGGCAGCCTGATCGGCGCGGCCTGGACCCCGCTCGTCAGCAAGCGTCTGGGCAGCGCCAAGGCCGTCATCCTCGCCGCCTTCACCGCGGCGGCGTCGACCGTCCTGATGCCGCTGGCCGGCGAAGGGTGGTCGATCGTCCTCTTCGCCCTCGGCAGCGCGGGCTTCACCACCGGCGTCGTCGTGGTCAGCGTCCTCACCCGGACGCACCGTCAGACCGTGACTCCGTCGGACCTCCTGCCGCGCGTCATGGCGACGGTGCGCTTCATCTCCTGGGGCGCGATCCCGTTCGGCGCCCTCGCCGCCGGCCTCGCGGCCACGACCTTCGGCCCGCGCACCGCCCTGTGGCTGACCTGCCTGGTCATCGCCATCGCCCCGGTGGTCCTCCTGCTCAGCCCGATCCGCCGGATGCGGGACTTCATCACGGAAGGCGAGTGACCCGGCCGGCCCGCCGTCCCGACCTCACGCACCCTCCCCTCCCGTCCCCCCCTCCGGCCGTCGCCGCGCATCCCGCGGCCGACGGCCGGAGGACCGTCGCAGCGCGTCCGCGCGTCCGCGCGTCACCCGGTGGACCGTTGACGCCTCCACCCGCCGGGTCGCCGTACAGTGAAACCCCAGGCCAGAGGGGTGCGTTCGAACGATGGGGGAGCAAAGACGGACCTCGCCGGCCCCTCGGCCGGCGCGATCCCTCCGCGACCTCCGGACGACGCGGTCCTGTGGATCGAGCCGTGCCCGGACACCGATCCGGAGTCGGCGGCGACGACGGGAGAGTCGGTGCGGCCGGCGTTCGTCGCCTCGCTCCAGCACCTGCCGCCGAAACAGCGGGCGGCGCTCATCCTCCGGGACGTCCTGGGCTTCTCGGCCCGTGAGGTCGCCGAGCTCCACGGCTCGACGGTGGCCTCGGCCAACAGCGCCCTGCAACGTGCCCGTACGACTCTGGCGGCGCGCCGGGACCGGCGGACCGACGACCTCGCGGTGGAGCCGCCGGAGACCGTCCGCCGCGTCCTGGCCGAGCGGTACGCGTCGGCCTTCGCCCGGTACGACATGGAGGAACTCGGCCTGCTCCTGCACGTCGACGCCACCCTGTCCCTGCCGCCGTACGCGACGTGGATGCGCGGCCTCTCCGACATCCGGGCGTGGCTGAACGGCCCGGCCGTCGGCTGCCGGGGCTCTCGCCTGCTCCCCACCGCGGCGAACGGCACTCCCGCCTCCGGCCAGTACCGGCCGGCTCCGGACGGAACGGGCTATGTGCCGTGGGCCCTTCAGGTCATCGACTTCACCGGCGACCGCATCGCGGGCATCACCGCGTTCCGTGACACCGACCGCTTCTTCCCCCTCTTCGGGCTGCCGGACCGTCTGGACGAGAGCGCCGGCGGCGCCGATCGGGGACACTTCGCCGGGTGATCGTCATGCAGCCCGTCCTGGAGACGGAGCCCTCCGGCGGCTTCGGGCTCTGGCCCGTCGCCGCGCCCGCCCCGTCCGGCTTCCTCGCGCTCTCCGGCACGCTCTCGTGGACCGAGGTCGGGACGGCGGTGCGGTCCATCGCCGGCTGCAACGACATCGACCCCGACGGCGACCGCCCGCCTCGTCCGGCCGATCCGCTCGGCTCCTTCCTCCACGGTCTGCTGACCTTCGACACCCTCTTCGCGGCGGGCGGCCTGCGGGTCGCCGACCGCTCCACCGGGGTCGTCTTCGCACCCGGCTGCTGCGACGGCCTGGAGGACTGGCGGAGCTGGTACGGCCTCCTCGGCGGGGGCAGCACGCTCGGCTTCGGCCACGACCCCGTGACGCCGCTCGCGGAACACCTCGGCGGAACCCTCCTGCTCACCGTCGACACCGCGCGGCACGACAGCCCGGTCGTGCGGCTGCCGGCCACCGCGCTCCACGGTCTGCTGGCCGGCGTCGAACGCGACCTGACCGACTTCCTCGCGCTGGCGGCCGACTGGGCCTCCCGGCACGTGCCCGAGCATCGTGTTCCCGTCACCGCCGCCCTCGCCCTCGCCCTCGACCTCCCCCCGCAGGCCGTCCCGCCGGCGCCGTGACGACCGGCGTCCCGGCGGCTCCGGGGTGCTGATGCCGCTGGATCCGCTCGGGGGCGATGCCCGTGCGCGGTGGGGTCACGGGCGCCATTCGGGGGCCGGGTCCTCGGAGAGCAGCGGCCGGAGGGCGCCGATGGCCGCGCCGACGCAGACGTCGCGCAGCTGGGTGCGGGTGCAGGTCTCGCGGGTGAGCCAGTCGACGCACAGGACCTGGACGAAGACCAGCCAGCTCTTCAGGACGCCGGACACCGCCTCGCGGGCGCCGTCGTCCGCGAGGGGCAGCCCGGCCAGCAGGCGCGCGCGGAGCGCGTCCAGCTCGTTCGTCATGATCGTCTGGATCACGGGGTCGCCCGCGAGGACCCGGTTCGCGGCGAGGACGGCGTTGCGGTTCGCCACGAAGTAGTCGAGGTGGACGTCCATGCCCTGGACGAGCTGCTCCACCAGGGAGTCGGCCGGGTCGAAGCGGGTGTCGGCGAGCAGCCGGTCCGCCGCCTCCTGGTAGACGGCCGCGAAGAGGGCGTGCTTGCTGGGGAAGTGACGGTAGAGCAGGGCCCGGGAGACTCCCGCCTGTTCGGCGACGTCCTCCATCAGCACGTCGGCGTACGGGTGCGCGGCGAAGAGGCGTGCGCCGACGCCGAGGAGCTGGGCGCGGCGGTCGGCGGGAGCGAGTCGCTGTCGGGGAGGCACGAGCGCAGCTTAGTTGACATGTGTCTACTAACGCGCCCAGTCTAGGAGCCGCGTGTCGACCACGCTCCGCCACGACGGCTCGGAGGAATCATGGCCAAGACTCTGCGCGTCCTCACGTCACTCATGGGCTGGGCCTGTGTGGCGATCGGCCTGCTCCATGTGGCGCTGGGCAACGCGGCGATTCCCGGCGCGGGCGACGCCGGGGCGACCGTCGACAGCCTGGGCCGCTTCCTGGGAGCGGCCTTCGCCGGATACGGGCTGGCCTGGCTCTGGGCGGCGCGGCAGCGTCCGATCCCGGCCCAGGCGGTGCGGTGGCTGGCCGGCGTCTTCCTCCTCGGCGCCGTGGGCCGCCTGCTCTCCCTCGCGGTGCAGGGCAGGCCGCACGACTTCCAGGTCGCCCTGACGGTGGTCGAGCTCGTCCTGCCGCCGGTGCTCTTCTGGCTGGCCGACGCGGAGGAGCGGGCCCTGCGCGCCGGCGTGGGGGCGGTGGCCGCCGACCGGTGAACCCGCCCGCCGCACCCACACCCGGGACCGGGACCGCACCCGCGACCGGGACCGGGACCGCCGGGGACGCACGGCACCGGCCGGGCGGGTCAGTCGAAGGCGACGACCAGCCGGACCGCCTCGTCGCCGTAGCGGCCCGCCAGCGCCTTCATCACGGCGAAGACGTGCGACCAGGCGGAGCCGGGCCCGAGGAGGACGCCGGCCGTCAGCGGTTCGTACCGGCAGCGCAGCCCGCCGGACCGCCACTCCGACGGGCCGGCCGAGCGATCGAGTCCGGCCGGCGGAGGTCCCACCTCTGCCAGCACCTCCGGCGGCCACCGGCCGGGCACGAGCCGCTGGTTCAGCCGCGAGGGCAGGGACTCGGCCGACCAGGTGAGCCGCCCGGCGTAGTGGCCGGGAGCGGACGCGGGGTCCAGCCCGGCGATCTCGCCCCAGGAGACCCACGTGGCACCGTGGAGCTCCCCCGCCTCCGCCCACGGCTCCAGCTGGGTCCGCAGCCCGCCCGACAGGTCGGGGGGCAGGCCGCGCCCGGCGGCGAGGGGCCGGAAGCCGGCGTCGTTGCGCACCCCGAACAGGCAGCCGAAGGAGGCGTAGTCCGTCTCGTCGTACAACGGCCACAGGTCCATCGCCGCGACCCATGGCTCGCCGTCGTAGTAGTCGGTGCCGGCACCGGGATGGCGGAACTCGATCCCGCCGTAGATGTCCGTGCTCATGCGCGGACCTCGTCCGGCGCTCCGCCGGGTGCCGCCGCCGTGGGCGCCGGCTCGGGCGCCGGCTCGGGGCGGGTGCGCGCGCCCCAGCGGACGAGTGCGGGGCCGGTGGCGCCGACGGCGGCGAAGAACACGCCGAGAAGGAGCCAGCCGGACGTGCCCAGTCCGAGGACGACGGTGGTGAGGAGGGCGGGGGCGAGGGCCTGGCCCGCGCTGAAGCCGAGCCCCAGGAGGCCCTGGTACTGGCCTTGGGCGTGGTCGGGTGCCAGACCGAAGCCGATGGCGAAGCAGGCCGAGGACTCCCAGATCTCCCCGAGGCTGTGCACGAAGACCGCCACGACGGCGAGGACGACGGCCGCCCACACGGGGGTGTGCGCGGTCAGCGCCATCATCGGGCAGCTCAGGAGGAAGAGCAGGCCCGCCGTGCGGAACGCCCTGCCGCCGTCGCTCGGGGTCTCGACGCGGGAGCCGATCCTGGTCTGCAGGAGGACGCAGACGCCCGCGCTGATCGCCGAGACCGCGACCACGGTCCAGCGCGGTGCGTCCGTGTGCGCGGAGATCCAGATCGGCAGGATCAGCGACAGCGTCGCGTACTGCAGTCCCATCGCGCCGTACAGGGCCGTGAAGGCGACGAACGGCCGGTCCCTCAGGGCGAGCCAGCGCCGCTCCAGCGGCGGCGCTGCCACCGCCTCGTAGTGCGGGAGGAGCAGGAGGAGGAGGGCGCAGAGCGCGAAGCTGGCCGCGTTGCCGAGGATCAGCACGAGGTAGGCCGTACGGGAGTTCGCCGCCACCGCGAATCCGGCGCCCACCGTTCCCAGGACGACGCCCAGGTTCACGTACGTCCTGAGCTTCGCCCGGAACAGTGCGGGGCGGTCGGTGCCGACCCGCACCACGAGGGCGCCCCAGGCCGCGCCGCCGACGGCCGCCGCGAGCTGGTCGACGGCGGCGACGACCGCGAGGCCCGCCCAGCTCTCGACGAGGACGAGCGCGGACATCGCCACCGCCTGGACCGCCAGGGCGAGCATCATGATGGTGCGCGGTCCGCGCCGGTCGGCCAGATGGCCCCCCGGTACCCCCGCGAGGAGGCCGATCAGTCCGGCGACGGTGAGGGCGGCGCCCACCTGCACGGCCGGCAGACCCACGACCAGCGTGAAGTAGAGCGCCGAGGCCGTGTTGAAGAGCCCGTTGCCGACCCGGTTCACGAAGCTGGCCAGGATCAGCACCCGCTCCGACCTGGTGTTCCCCGCCATCCGGGCTATGCGTCCGGCTGCTCTCCCCTTGATCATGCCCGAAATCTAGCAGCGCCCCCGGAGCGGCCCCCGGCGCTCCTCCGCCGGGTCCGGGGGCGTCGCGGCCACCCGTTCCGGCGGGCGGCGAGGGAGCCGAAGGCCCCGGGTGGCACCCGGCCCGCGCGCCGGGAGCACCGGCCGGGGCTACGTTGGGAACGTCAGGGGCGGAGCGAGCGGCCCTGCCCCTGACCCTCCCCGCGGCGCGCCGGAGCGGTGGGCCGGCTCCCGGGAGGGGCGGCCGTCCGTCACCCGGGCAGCACCTGACCAGGTGACTCGGCGGCGGTGGCGGCGAACTCCGCGAAGCCCATGTTGCCGAGCGACACGCACGTGTGGACCGGGTGCACGGCGGCGGGCACGGCGCGGAACTCACGCGGGTTGGGCCTGTCGATCAGGTCCTGGTAGTAGACGGGATCGAGGCCGCTCCTGTCCTCCCAGGACGTCGTCAGCGCGAGCAGCGCCCGTACCGGCGACTCCATCGTGCGGCGGTCGGCGAGAAAGACGACGGGGAGGTCCTCGTCCTCCTCCACGGCGGCGAACACCTCGTCCGCGGTCGCTCCCGACCAGGCGGGGTCGTCGACCACCCGCACCGAGGCGGGGAACTCACCGTCGTCCCCCCAGGGCAGATGCAACTCCCGCACCACCGCCTGCCATTGTCCGTCGTCGCTGAAGTCGGTCCTGATGACGAGGGCGTCGAACGCGTCGCGTCCGTCGCTCTCGGGCAGGACGCGCTGAGGGCTCTCCGGGTTCGTCATGGCGAGGACTCTCGCACGCGGCACCGACATCCGGTCCGGCCGCGTCACGTGATCGTCCGCCCCAGGGCCGACCGGCGGGTTCCCGGAGGGCGGAGGCCAGGCCCGTCACCCCGCCGCCGTCCGGACCAGCGGGCTGTGTCCGATGGCGTTGTGGACCAGGAAGCTGACCGCGTCCGGACGGTAGCGGTCGTCGGACCATTCGACCGGGCGGCCGTCGTGGGTCGTGGTGACCCGGCGGACGCGCAGGAGGGGGCTGGTGCGGCGGACGGAGAGGAGACCGGCGTCCTGCGCCCCGGCCGCCACCGCGTCGATGACGTGCTCGCCGTGGGCGAAGACCAGGCCCGTCTCGTCGTAGAGGCGCTGGGTGACCGAGGCGCAGTCGGGGTCGAGGGTCTCGACGGCCGGGGAGATCCAGTCGGCGTAGACGGTGCGTTCGACCAGGACCGGATCGCCGTCGAGTCCCCGGACGCGCAGCACGTTGAGCAGGGGGACGCCCTCGGCGAGGTGGAGGCGGGTGGCGTCCTCCGGGGTGGCGGGGCGGTACTCCTGGGCGAGGACCCGTCCGGTGGCCTCGCGGCCCATCGCCTGCGCCCACTGGGCGAAGCTGCGCAGCTCGGCGAAGCTCTGGCTGCGGCGGCCGGCCAGGACCACGCGCCGGGCGCCCTGCCGGGAGCCGATGAGGCCCTCGGCGGTGAGGGCGGCGACGGCCTGGCGCACGGTGCCCCGGGAGACGCCGTACTGGGCGGCGAGTTCGGTCTCGGCGGGCAGCCGCGCGCCGACCGGGTACTCCTCGCGCCGGATCGCCCGTCGCAGCTCCGCGGCGATCTGCTCGTGGCGCGCGGTCATCGCTGCCCCTCCTCGGTGTCCGTGGCCCGTGGGCCGTGCCTGGGTTCGTGTGCCGTGCCGTGCCGTGCCGTGCCGCGCCGTGGTGCGGGGCGCGGACCGTGTCGCGGGTGCCGTGGTGCGGGTGCCGGGCCCTGGCCGTACGCGGTGGGGCGTACGTCGTGTGCGCAGTCCCGCAAGGGTAGTTGAACCCGTCCGTGGCTGGAAAGCGACGTCAATGTGCAGGAGATCGCGGGGAAGCGTTCCGTCCTCGTTCATCCTCACGTCATCGACGCCGGGCGTACTGAGGCCGACTTGTTCAGACAAGTTGAGACCCCGACCCCCTCCCTGGAGATTCCGTGCCCGTCCCCGCGCACCTCCCGAGAAACGCCGTCCTCGGCGGTTCCCTCGCCCTCGTCGCCGCGCTCGCCCTCACCGCCTGCGGCGCCGCACCCGAGAACACCGGCACCACCGCCGACGGCAAGAACGCCGCCACCGCCACCTCCGCCGCCGACCTCGGCGGCATGGACGCCCTCGTCGCCGCGGCCAGGAAGGAGGGCAGGCTCCACGCCATCGCGCTGCCCCGCGACTGGGCCAACTACGGCGCCCTCATCGACGGCTTCCAGAAGAAGTACGGCATCGAGATCGAGGTCGAGAACCCGGACGCCTCCAGCCAGGACGAGATCAACGCGGTCACGTCCCGCAAGGGCCAGGACCGCGCCCCCGACGTCCTCGACCTGGGCAGCTCCTTCGCCCTCAGCGCCGCCCAGCAGGGCCTCCTCGCCCCGTACCGGGTGACCGCCTGGGACGACATCCCCGAGGAGCAGAAGGACCCGAAGGCCCGCTGGTACAACGACTACGGCGGCTACGTCTCCATCGGCTGCGACGCCAAGCGCGTCAAGAACTGCCCGACCACCTTCAAGGACCTGCTGAAGCCCGAGTACAAGGGCCAGGTCGCCCTCAACGGCAACCCCACCAAGTCCGGCTCCGCGTTCGCCGGCGTCTTCGCCGCCTCCCTCGCCCAGGGCGGCTCCTTCGACGACATCCGGCCGGGCATCGACTTCTTCGCCCAGCTGAAGAAGAACGGCAACTTCACGCCCGTCGAGTCCACCCCCGCCACCGTCGAGAAGGGCGAGACGCCCATCAGCATCGACTGGGACTACCTGAACGCCGGCTACGCCCAGGAGTTCGCGTCCAAGGGCCTCGACTGGAAGGTCGCCGTCCCCGCGGACGGCCGCTACGCCCAGTACTACTCGCAGGCGATCAACAAGGACGCCCCGCACCCGGCGGCCGCCCGGCTCTGGCAGGAGTACCTCTACAGCACCGAGGGCCAGAACCTGTGGCTCAAGGGCTTCGCCCGCCCGGTCCTGATGCCGGCCATGGAGAAGGCCGGCACCCTCGACCAGGCCGCCGCGCTCAAGCTGCCCGCCGTCTCCGGCGTCCCGTCCTTCCCGGCCGAGGCCCAGCAGGCCGGGGCCAAGACCGCGCTCGCCCAGGGCTGGGGCAAGGCCGTCTCCGGATGACCGCCTCCGCCACCGTCGCCGTCGCCGCCGGGCGGACCCCCGCCCGGCGGCGGCGCCGCTCCCCCGCCTGGCTCGCCGTCGTCCCGCTGCTCGCGTTCACCGCGATCGCCTTCGGCGTCCCCGCCGTCGCCATGCTCGGCGGCGCCCTCACCGTCGACGACCCGGCCACCGGCGCGAGCGCGTACGGCACCGGGAACCTGAGCGCCTCCCTCCAGGGCGCCTATCTCACCGCGCTCCTCGGGAGCGTGGAGCTGTCCGCGACGGCCGCCGTGCTGGCCGCCCTGCTCGGGCTGCCCCTCGCCCAGGCCGTCGTCACCTCCCGCTCCCGCGCCCTGCGCGAGGCCGTGCTGACCGCCTCCGGCGTGCTCGCCAACTTCGGCGGCGTCCCCCTCGCCTTCGCGTTCGTCGCCACCCTCGGCAACTCCGGGGTCCTCACCCGGCACCTCGGCCTCACCGACCGGGGCTGGAGCCTCTACAGCTTCTGGGGCCTGGTCCTCGTCTACCTGTACTTCCTGATCCCGCTGATGGTGCTCACCATCACCCCGGCCCTCGACGGGCTGCGCACGCAGTGGCGCGAGGCCGCCCGCAACAACGGCGCCACCACCCTCCAGTACTGGCGGCACGTCGCCCTGCCCGTCCTGGCACCGAGCCTCCTCGGCGGGTTCGTGCTGCTGTTCGGCAGCGCCTTCGCCGCGTACGCCACGGCCGCCGCGATGGTCGGCAGCACCGTCCCGCTCGTCACCCTGCAGATCTCCGACGCCCTCTCCGGCAACGTCCTCGTCGGCCAGGAGAACGTGGCGCTCGCACTCAGCCTCGACATGGTCGTCGTCGCCGGGCTCGTCATGGCCGTCTACCTGCCCCTGCAACGCCGGAGCTCGCGATGGCTCGACTGAACCCCACCACCCGCGCCTGGCGTCCGGCGGTCCTCGGACTCGCCGCGCTCTACTTCCTGGTGCCGCTCGCCGCCTCCGTGGTCTTCACGGTCGACGTGCCGGGGCAGGGCCTCACCCTCGACGCGTACACGAAGATCCTCGGCACCGAGGGCTTCACCGGCAGCCTCCTGCTCTCGCTCGGCCTCGCCGCCGCCACCATCGCCCTGGTGCTGCTGCTCGTGGTGCCCGCCATGGTCGCCCTGCGGCTCGGCGCGCCCCGGCTGCGGCCGGTCGTCGAGGCGGTGTGCTCGCTGCCGCTCGTCGTGCCGCCCATCGCGTTCGTCGCCGGCATCGGCACCGTCCTGAAGTGGGGCCCCGAACACCTCGCCCGCACCCCCCTCTTCCAGACCTTCGTCGCGCTGCAGAACCCGGACTTTCCCCTCGTCCTCGTCCTCGCCTACGTGGTGATGGCGCTGCCCTTCACCTACCGCGCCCTCGACGCGGGGCTCCGGGCCGTCGACGTCCGCACCCTCGTCGAGGCCGCCCGCAGCTGCGGCGCCGGTCCCGTCCGGGCGCTGGTCACGGCCGTGCTCCCGAACCTGCGGGGCGCGCTGATGAACGCCGCCTTCCTCACCCTGGCGCTGGTCCTCGGCGAGTACACGGTCGCCCAGCTGCTCGGCTTCCGGCCCTTCGCCGTGTGGATCGTGAACATCTCCGGCTCCCAGGCCCAGATGTCCGTCGCCGTGTCCGTGCTCAGCCTCCTCGTCACCTGGGTGCTGCTCCTCGCCCTCGCCGGGGCGGGCGGCCGCTCCCCCGGCGCCCGCCGCGCCCGTACCGCCAAGGGATCACCATGACCGTCACCCCCACCGCCCCCACGACCGCCGCCACCGGGGCCGCGACCGTCGAATTCCGTTCCCTGCGAAGGACGTTCGGGCCGACCGTCGCCCTCGACGGGCTCGACCTGACCGTCGCCCCCGGCGAACTGCTCGCCCTGCTCGGCCCCTCCGGCTGCGGCAAGACCACCGCACTGCGGATGCTCGCCGGCTTCGAGACCCCCGACGCGGGCACGGTCCTCGTGGACGGCCGCGACATCACCCAGGTCCCCGCCCACCGGCGCGACGCGGGCATGGTCTTCCAGTCGTACAGCCTCTTCCCCCACCTCGACTGCGTCGACAACGTGGCCTTCGGACCGCGCATGCGCAAGGCCGGCAGGACCGAGCGGCGCAAGCAGGCGGCCGAGCTGCTGGAGCTCGTCGGCCTCGGCGACAAGGGCGGCCGCTATCCCCACCAGCTCTCCGGCGGCCAGCAGCAGCGCGTCGCGCTCGCCCGCGCGCTCGCCCTCCGCCCGCGTGTCCTGCTGCTCGACGAGCCGCTGTCCGCGCTCGACGCGAAGGTACGGCTCACGCTGCGCGAGGAGATCCGCCGCATCCAGCGCGAACTCGGCATCACTACACTCTTCGTGACGCATGATCAGGAGGAGGCGCTGTCCATGGCGGACCGGGTCGCCGTGATGCGTGACGGCCGGCTCGAACAGTGCGCGCCGCCCGCCGAGCTGTACGGGCGACCGGCGACGGCGTTCGTCGCCGAGTTCGTCGGCACCATGAGCCGCGTCCCCGGGCGCCTCGACGGCGGCACCGGCGGCTTCGTCGACGTCCTCGGCCTCCGGCTCCCCGTGGACGGCGACGCCCCCACCGCCCGTGAGGTCGACGTGCTCGTCCGCCCCGAGGACCTCCGGGTCACGACGGACGGCGCGTGCTCGGCCCGGATCGTCGCCACGGCCTTCCTCGGCGCGACCACCCGGCTCACGGTGCGGCTCGCCGACGCCACCGAGGTCAAGGCCGACCTGCCCACCCACGAGGCCGCCGCCCTCGCGGCGGGCGACGCCGTGACGGTGACCCCGCGCGAGCGCCCGGTCCTCGTCGCCCCCCGCACCGCCTGAACCACCCGGCCCCGCACCCGTGGCGCGGGCCGGGCGCGACCCCACCCGTACGAAGAGAGAGCGATCCGCGTGACCACCGAAGACCCCCTGCACGCCGTCCTGTTCGACATGGACGGCACGCTCGTCGACACCGAGGGCCTGTGGTGGGAGGCGGTGGAGCAGGTCGCGGGCCGGCCGCTGACCGAGGCCGACCGGCCGGACGTCCTCGGCCGGCCGGTCGAGCACACGGCCGCCTGGCTGGCCTCGGCCGGCGGCGGCCCGCCCGCCGCGTCCCCCGGCGCCTCCGGCCGCCCCTCCGCCGCCGAGCTGGCGTCCGCGCTCCACCGGGAGTTCGCCGACCGCGTCGGCGCCGGGGTCGCACCGCGCCCCGGGGCGCTCGCCCTGCTCACCGCGCTCGCCCGGGACGGGGTGCCCGCCGCGCTGGTCACGGCCTCGCCCCGGTCCGTCGCCGACACCGTGCTCCAGGCCCTCGGAGCGCTGGGCGCACCGGAGTTCGCCGTGTCGGTCACCGCGGACGACACCGAGCGGACCAAGCCCGAGCCGGATCCGTACCTCGCCGCCTGCCGCGCCCTCGGCGTCGATCCCGCACGCTGCGTGGCCGTCGAGGACACCCCCACCGGCGTCGCCTCGGCCGAGGCGGCGGGCTGCACGGTCCTCGCGGTCCCCTCCGTCGCCCCGATCGGCGCGGCACCCCGCCGGACCGTCCTGGACGGGCTCACCGAGGTGACGCCGGAGCGGCTGCGGGCGATGGCCGGCGGGCACCTCACCGTGATGAGCTGGAACCTGTGGCTCGGCGGCGCACCGGTCGACGACCACCGGTCCAAGCAGCTGACCGCGATCCGCGCCTCCGGGGCCGACGTCGTCGGGCTCCAGGAGACCGCCGGCACCGCGACCCGGGAGCTGGCCGAAGCGCTCGGCTGGCACCACCACCAGGCGGGCGGGAACCTGGGCCTCCTCAGCCGCCACCCGATCGTCGCCCGGCTCGGCGACCCGGACGTCGGCTTCTACGGCGCGGCGGGCGCCCGCGTCCTCGTCGACGGGGCGCACGAGGTGGACGTGTGGACGGCGCACCTCCCCTGCTCCCCGTACGGGCCGTACGAGGCCGCGTTCGACGGGCTGCCCGCCGACGCGCTGGTCGCGCACGAGGAGGAGCGCCTGGCCCAGCTGCGGGACGCGCTCCGGCGGATCGCCGAGGAGGCGGGGGCGGAGCGGCCCGTCGTCCTGGTCGGCGACTTCAACGCGCCGTCCCACCTGGACCGGCCCGACGTCGCCTGGCCGGTGACGAGGGCCGCCGAGGAGGCCGGGCTGCGCGACGCGTACCGGGAGGCGCATCCCGACCCGGTGCGGGAGCCGGGCCACACCTGGTCGCCGGTCCACCCCGTCCACCCGGAGGACGGTGTCCGGGCCGGGCTCCCCGAGCCGCAGGACCGGATCGACTACGTGCTGCACAACGCCCGCGGCCTGCGCGTGCTCGCCTCCCGCACGCTGGTCGCCGGCGCGCCGTCGCCGTGGCCGGACGTCGCCGGGAACGCCTGGCCGTCCGACCACGCGGCGGTGGTGACCGCCTTCGCCCTCGGCCGGTGATCCGCGCGCCGGTGTCCTCGGCCCGGGCGCCCGGGGCCCTACCGGCCCTCGTCGGCCAGGTCGTCCTCCGCGACGGGCGCCGTGTCCTCGGAACGGACGAGGCAGGAGGCGACGACGACGAGGGGCCAGAGTGCCTGGACGCAGGTCACCATGCGTTCGGCGACGCCGGAGGCGCCGTGCCGGTTGATCTCGACGAGGAACCAGAGCGCGCCGGCGCCCATCAGGGCGGTGGCGGCGAGGGCGGGGACCGGGCGCAGCCCCCAGGGGGCGGACGGGTCCCGCCGGGCGGCGAGGACCGGCCACAGGGCGAGGAGGAGGAATCCGGCGGCGGCCAGTGAGCCGTGGCGGAGCGAGCCGCCGCTGCTGGGTGCGGGGACCAGGGCGACGAGCAGCGCCGCCACTCCCCCGCCGGCCAGCGCGAGCCGGCCGGCGGACACGGCCGCGCGCAGCCCCCAGGCGGTCACCAGGTGGCAGACGCCCAGGCCCAGGAGGGCCGAGGTCATCACCCAGAAGCCGGGGGCGCCGTAGGCGGCGAGGACGCTGATGGTCTGGGTGACGGGGTCGTAGGCGGAGCCCTGCAGGTGGCCGGCGACCGCCCAGCCGGTGATCAGCAGGACGGGGGCGCACCCCGACGAGACCAGGGCCCAGAGGGGTACGGATCGCATCGCCCCACCGTAGGGCCGGCACACGCCACCCGGACGGACCGTCACGGCTCCGTCGCGTGGCGTGGCCGCGGTGGTTCACTGGCCGCATGCCCCTCCCCAGCTACGGCGTGCTCGCGGGACAGCTGTACCGCCACTTCCGCGACGACCCCGACCACCAGGGCCGCTGGTTCCACGTGAACCTGGAGGTCGACGCGCCCTCGGGGCGCTTCCACTGCGCGGTGGACGTCGACAGCCACAAGTCCAACGTGGGCGTGCGGTGGAAGGTGCTCACCCTGAGCCCGCTGGAGCTCGGGCCGGCGGCGGCGCTCGCGCCGGGCTACCACGACCTGGCGGCCGCGCCCGGCTCGGGAGCCCTGGACTACCTGCGCCATCCCTTCCTGGTCGACCACGCGGGGGTGGTCTTCCAGCGCCGCCCGCCGTCCTGGCTCCAGGAGCTCCTGGAGCTGCTGGGGTCGCACCCCTGGCAGGTCGGCTCCTACGAGGACGCCACGGCCGCCCTGGAGCCGATCCTGGTGGAGGGCCGTCGCGTCCTCGTCTTCGGCGAGCCGTTCACCGACGACGACCAGGGCCGCCAGGGCATGCACAACATCCATCAGAACCAGGGCGACCCGGCCGGTTCGCAGTGGTGGGACGAGAACGGGATCTGGCAGGACGGCGCCACGCTGACCGAGCGGCCGGACGGGCGGTACGACGTCTTCCTGAACGCGTTCTCCACCCAGGCGGGCCACACGGACGACGACGGTCATCCCGTGGCGTGACCGGCCGGGCCCTCCGTCAGGAGGCGGGGACCTGGTCGACGAAGGTCGTGCCGGCGGTGCGCAGGGCGGCGACCTTCGCGGCGACCTGGGCGGGGGTGAGGACCTGGTCCTTGACGTGCAGGACGTAGTCGACCTGCTGGTCGTAGGCGCGCGGGGTGGTCGACGGCTGCCCGTTCAGGTCGATCAGCCACTGGTTGAAGTTGATGGACATGGGCCGCTCGGGCAGGTAGGCGGCGTCGTGCGTGCCGAAGAGGGCGCCGTCGACGTAGTAGGTGATCCTGCTGTCGTCGATGGTGACCACCAGGTCGTGCCAGCCGGCGAAGCTGGTGCGGCTCTCGCTGTGCTGGTTGACCGCCTGCCACGGGTCGGGGTCGTAGGTCTCCCAGGAGGTCGTGTACAGGATGTGGGACGGCTCGCCCCAGCCGCCGTTGGGCAGGTACTCGAAGTCGTACTCGGCGTAGTCGTCGGCCATCGGGGCCTTGAGGTCGTTGATGGTGAAGAAGGTCTGGACGACGCGGTCGCCGTCCGGGCCGTACGTGGGCGCGTCGGAGAACTTGACCCGGGACGCGTAGGTGCCGTTCCTGAACTTGGTCGCCCGGGTGAGGACTTCGGTGTGGACGGTGCTGGCTCCGGTGCCGGCGGTGGAGGTCTCCAGGTTCATCACCGTGTTGCCGCTCTGGTTCACGAAGGTGACCTTGGAGGGGTCCCAGGTGGCGCCGGGGACTCCGGGGCCGCCGGAGTTGGAGCGGACGCTCCAGCCGTGGGAGGCGAGGGCCGGGTCCGTGTGCCCGGTGTAGGAGAAGTCGTCGAAGAGGGTCTCGCCGTTGCCGGGAGGCGTGGTGGGCGGGGTGGTCGGGGGCGTGGTGGGCGGGTCCGTGGGCTCGTTCCCGGCCGGGGCGGTGCCCCACACGTTCACGCCGGCGAGCTGGGCGGTGACCTTGGTCCAGTCGGCGTACGAGGTCGGCGCGCCCTGGAAGGAGTAGTCGTCGCTCTGGGTGAGGGTCTGCCAGTTCGTCCGGTGGAAGCGGAGCTGCATGTCACCGGTGTCGGCGCCGGGGGCGAGGGTCCCGGCGCCGGCGGTGAAGCCGATCTCCAGGTAGCGGTCGGCGTGCGCGGTGGGGTTGGCCAGGGTGCCGAAGGTGCCGGTGATCGCCGAGCAGCCCCTGACGGCCCAGGAGCAGGCGAAGCGGTAGGTGGCGGTGGGCGAGTCGGCCTTGAAGTAGTAGCGGATCCTGACCTGGTCCAGGGCCACGGCGGTGGTGCCGGTGTTGCGGACCTTCAGCCAGGGTTCGCTCTGGTCGGCGGTGGCTCCGGACGCGCTGGTGCGGTACTGGACGGCGACCGCGCCCTGCGAGGCGGAGGCGGTCGTCAGGGGGAAGGTGGCCAGCGCCGCGCTGCCGGCGACGGCGGCCAGGGCGAGGGCCGCCCGGGTCGTGCGGCGGGTGGTTCGGGGGGTCATCCGGCGTGTCCTTTCGTTGGCTCCCGCCGGGCGGCGGGAGGGCGCGGGGGGGTGTGCGGGGAGGGAGCGCGGCCGGTTCACGCGGGGGCGTGCGCCGCGCGGTCCCGGAGGGTGTCGTGCGGGACGCCGAGGGCGGTGAGCCGTGCGCGGTGTCCGTCCATCCGGGTGCGGAAGTCGCGCCAGTCGGCGGTCACGGTCCACGCCCGCTCGGCGAGGGCGCACAGGCGGGGGAAGGTGAGGTACTCGATGTGTCCGGGCGTCGGGACGAACTCGGTCCACAACTGCCCCTGTGTGCCGAGGACCCGGCCCGCGGGGCGGGGCTCGCCCTCGGGGGGCAGCAGGTCGACGCCGTACACGCTCCTCAGGTCGGTGGTGTGGCCCGGCTGGGCGGGCGGCTCGCCGGGCCCGGGGGCGCGGGCGTAGTCGAAGTAGGTGCGGCGGTGGTCGGCGTGGATGACGTCGTGGCCCCTGCGGGCCGCCGCCCAGGCGTGCTCGGGGGTGCGCCAGCTCATCACCGCGCAGGTCAGGGGCAGGGTGGTGCCGTCCTCGGCCCAGGCGACCGGGCGGCGGCCGGCCCGGACGACGTGGTCGGCCATCCGGGCCAGGAACCAGCCGTGGAGGGCGCGCGGGCCGGACAGTCCCTCGCGGGCGGCGCGGGCGATCGCCGCCGGGCTCGACTCCCACTCCTCGGTGGGGACCTCGTCGCCTCCGAGGTGGAGGTACGGGGAGGGGAAGAGGTCCATCGTCTCGTCCAGGACCGTGCGGAAGAAGTCGAGGACGTGGTCGCCGACGCCGAGGACGTTGGGGCAGACGCCCCACCGGGTCCACACGTCGAGGTGCCGGCCGGGGACGTTGCCGAGGTCGGGGTAGGCGGCGAGCGCGGAGCGCACGTGTCCCGGCACGCCGATCTCGGGCACGACCGTGACGCCCCGGGCGGCGGCGTGGGCGACGAGGTCCGCGAGCTCGGCACGGGTGTACGAGCCGCCGTGCGGGCGGCCGTCGAAGCGCCGGCTGCCGGCCGGGCCGACCATCGACTGCGCCCGCCGGCCGCCGATCTCGGTGAGCCGGGGGTACGCCTCCACCGGCATCCGCCAGCCCTGGTCGTCGGTGAGGTGGAGGTGGAGCACGTTGAGCTTGTGCAGGGCGAGGAGGTCGACGAAGCGGCGCAGGTACGAGACGGGCTGGAAGTGGCGGGCGACGTCGAGGAGCATGCCGCGCCAGGGGTGCGCGGGCACGTCGGTGATCTCCACGCCGGGCAGGTCGACGGCGGTGCCGGACGGCCCGGCGAGGGCCTGGTGCGGCAGGAGCTGGCGGACCGTCTGGACGCCGCGGAGCAGTCCGGTCGGGCGGGCGGCGCGGAGCAGCGCGCCGTGGGCGGAGACGGTGAGGCCGTACCCCTCGTCGCCGAGTCCGGTGAGCGCGGGATCGAGGGCGAGGACGAAGGCGCCGTCGTCGGCGTGGTCCGGGCGCAGTCCGGTGGCGGTCCGGAGGTAGTCGCGCAGCAGGTCGGCGGCCTGCTCGGCGCCGAGGGCGACGCGCAGGCGGGTGGTGGCGTCGACGCGGAAGCGGCCGGGGCGCGGGGAGAGGCGGCGGGGGCGCGGGACGAGGGTGAGGTCGGGGCGGGGCGGTGCGGGGCTGGGCAGGTCCACGGGGCTTGGTCTCCGGTGTTCTGCGGGGCGCGGAAGGAGGAGGTGCGGGGCCGGGGGGGCCGGTGCTGCGGTCAGCCCTTGACCCCTCCGGCGGTGAGGCCCGAGGTCACGTGGCGCTGGAGGGCGAGGAAGACGACGAGCGCGGGCAGGGCGAAGAGGGTGGAGGCGGCCATGGTGGCTCCCCAGTCCGTGCCGAAGGTGGTCTGGAAGGAGGAGAGCCAGACGGGCAGGGTGCGGTTGTCCTGCTGCTTGATGATGAGGAAGTTGGCGTAGGTGAACTCGTTCCAGGCGGTGATGAAGCCGAACAGCGAGGTGGCCATCAGCCCCGGGGCGAGGAGGGGGAAGGCGATCCGGCGGAAGGCGCCCGCGCGGGTGCAGCCGTCGACCTGTGCCGCTTCCTCCAGTTCGGGCGGGATGCCGGCGAGGAAGCCGCGGAGCACGACCACCGTGAACGGCAGGGTGATCATGAAGTAGACCAGGGTGAGGGTCGGCAGCCGGTCGAGCATGTCGGTGTCGCGGGAGATGATGTAGATCGGGATGACGAGGGATTCCCACGGCGCCATCTGGGCGATGAAGACCGCCAGCATGAACGGGCGGCGGCCGCGCCAGCGGAGCCGGGCCACGGCGTACGCCGCGCCGAGCGCGACGACCAGGGCGAGGAGGACGGCTCCGAGGGTGACCAGGACGCTGTTGCGCCAGAACAGGGCGAAGCCGTCGGCCTGGACCGCTGTGCGGAAGTGGTCGAGGGTCCATTCCCGCGGGATCAGGCCGGGTTCGTAGGACTGGATGTCGCGGGACGGCCTGAAGGCGGTCACGACCATCCAGTACACGGGGAAGAGGCAGAGGGCCACCGTCAGGGCGGCGGCCGCGCGGAGGGGGAGCCGGCGGAGCGCGCGCCGCGGCGCGGGCCTTCGGGTCGTTGTCACAGGTGCTCCCCCTCCTGGCGGAAGAGCTGGCGGAAGTAGAGGACGAGGACGCCGCTCATGAGCAGGACGGTGACCATGGAGGCGGCCGAGCCGAGGTCGTAGCGCTGGCTCGCGAGGGCGGTCTGCACGGCGTACACCGGCAGGATCGTGGTCGCGTCGCCGGGTCCGCCGCGGGTCATGACCCAGATCTGGACGAACGCCTTGAAGGTCCAGATGACTTCGAGCGAGACGACGAGCATGAAGATCGGCCGTACCAGGGGGAAGGTCACGGAGCGGAAGATCCGGGCGGCGCCGGCGCCGTCGAGGCGGGCGGACTCGTGGAGTTCGCGGGGCACGGTGGTGAGGGCGGAGTAGAGGGTGATGGCGGCGAACGGGACGGACTGCCACACGATGAGGACGACGAGGATCGCGAAGGCGGCGCGGCCGTCGGCGAGCCAGGTGTACCCCTCGAAGGAGGTGAGGCCGAGGTCGGTGAGGGTCTCGTTGACGATGCCGAACTCGGAGTGGAACAGCCACTGGAAGACGGTGGTGGCGGCCACGACGGGCACCGCCCACACCAGCACCAGCGAGCTGAGGACCACGGTCCTGCCCACCCTGCCGAGCCGTTCGACCATCAGGGCGACCAGCGTCGACAGGATCATGATGGCGACGACGTTGACGGCCATGAAGAGGAACGTGCGGCGGACGACGTCCCAGAATCTGGGGTCGCCCAGCAGCGTCTGGTAGTTCCTCAGTCCGACGAACTCGGCGTCGCCCCTGATGAGTTCGCGCAGCCGGAAGTCCTGGAACGAGATGAGCAGGGCCCGGCCGAAGGGATAGAGCAGGAGGTAGAGCATGCCCAGGACGGCCGGCGCGATCAGCAGGTACGGGCCGGGGCGGAAGGGGCGTCCGCGGGGCGGACGCCGGGAGGCGGTGGCGCGCATCCGTCAGGATCCGCTGTTCAGCGTGGCCGCGATGGACTGCGACGCCCTGGCGGCCTCCGCCCGCGCGTCGCGGCCGGTGAGCACGGCCGTCATGTAGTCCTTGATCGGGTTCTTGGCCTCGACGGCGGCCCACTGGGGGGTGTTGGGCGTGGCGTGCCCCTGGGCGGCGCCGACGGCCATGGCCGCGGCGCCGGGGTCGGAGGCGACGGCGGTGGCCAGGGTGGTCTTGTTCGGGACGTAGCTCATGGCGAGGGCGAGCTTCGTCTGCCAGGCGTCGCCGGTGAGCTCCTTGATGAAGGTGTACGCCTCCTCCTGGTGCGCGGCGACGGCGGGGACGACCAGGTCGGAACCGCCGGTGAAGACGGCGCCCGGGGTGCCGGCGGTCTTGCCGGGGATGGGGAAGAAGCCCAGCTTGCCCTTGAGGGCGGGGTTCTTCTGCGCGATGACGCCGGCGCCGCCGGGGGTGGCGATGACCTGGGCGACCTGTCCCTTGGCCACGACGTCGGCCTGGAGCGGGCGGGACTCGTCGGAGTCCTTGGGTCCCTTGCCGAGCGCCTGGAGCCGCCGGTAGAAGTCCATGGCGCGGAGCGCCTCGGGGCTGTCGAGGCCGCCCTTCCATCTGCCGCCTTCCTGGAGGGCGAGGTCGCCGCCCTCGTCCCAGACGAAGCCGGCGAGGGTGAACCAGTTCTGGCCGGGGAGGTAGATGCCCTGGACGCCGTTCCGGTCGAGCTTCTCGGTGGCGGCGATCCACTGGTCACGCGTCCTGATCCTCGTGGCGTCGACGCCGGCCTGCCGGAAGAGGTCGGTGCGGTAGATGACGACCCGGTTCGCGGCGTAGTAGGGGATCCCGTACTGCTTTCCCTCCCAGGCGCCGGGCTCGGCGAGCCCCTCCAGCCAGAAGTCGCCGCCGAGCTCGCCGACCTTGCCGGTGAAGTCGGTCAGGCCGCCGCTCTGGGCGTACTGGGCGACCTGGGTGTTGCCCACCTCGATGACGTCCGGGGCGTCGTTGCTGGCCAGCGCGGCGGTGACCTTCTCCCCGATGCCCTCCCACTCCTGGATCTGGATCTTGAGGTCGATCTGCGGGTGGGCCTTCTCGAAGCCGGCCTCGAACTCCTTCTGGAAGGCGTCCGAGACGCTGTCGCGCATCAGCCACACGTCGAGGACGGTGGGCCCGCCGGCGTTCCGCCCGCCGGGCGAGGAGCAGGCGGCGAGTCCGGTGCTCAGCAGCATGGCGCCGAGCAGGGCAAGGGGGCGGTGCTTCACGGTTCACCTCTGGGGAGCCTGAGAACGGAGGAACCCCGAGCTGACCACTTGCCTGCCAGGGGTTTACCAGTTGGCGCGAGATGAAGGTGGCATGGACCAATGGAGCCGTCAACCCCCGTCGCACAGAGGCTTTTTCGGCCGGAAGCGGCGGGATCTCGGTACGCGGGGAGGGATCTGTACCGTCATTGTCACTTGACCAGTGGACCAGTTATGGTTGACCAGCGGACTTCCCCGGGCGGGCACCCACCACGAGGCGCCCGCCCGGACGGATCGGTCCCGACGCACTGTCCCGACGCACTGTTCCGACGCACCCTTCCCGACGACGAACGAGAGCCCGGTATGGAGATCGACGCGGCAGCCTCCGGCGCGATGCTCAAGCGCGAGCGGGTCCGTGACGCGATCCTCGAACTCATCGAGGCGCGGTGTCCCGGCGACGCCATCCCGTCCGAACGCACCCTCTGCGCCGACCTCGGCGTCTCGCGCCCCACCCTGCGCGCCGCGGTCGACGAACTGGTCGTCGCGGGCCTGCTGGTCCGCGAGCACGGCCGGGGCATGTTCGTGGCGGCGGAGAAGATCACCCAGGAGCTGATCTCCGACCGGAGCTCCTTCAGCCTCCCGCAGGCCGGCGGGGTGTGGACCAGCAGGCTGCTGGAGTTCAGCACCCTCCCGGCTGGCGCCCGCGTCAGCCGCAAGCTCCGCGTCTCGCCCGCCGCCGAGATCCTCTACGTCGCCCGCCTCCGCCTCGTCGACGGCTCCCCCATGGCCATCGAGCACCTGCACGTCCGGGCCGATCTCGTCCCCGGCCTGACCAGTGAGGAGCTCGAACAGGGCGACCTCTACGAGCACCTCCGCGACCGGCACGGCGTCCAGGTCAGCGAGGCCGTCCAGTCCATCGAGCCCACCGTCGTCACCCGCGCCGAGGCCGACCTGCTCGACGTACCGGAACTCTCCCCGGCCCTCCTCTTCGAGCGGCTCACGACGGACGACCGCGGCCGCGCGGTCGAGTACGTGCACTCCCTCTACCGCGGCGACCGCTACCGCATCGTCTCGCGCCTCACCCTCAGCGCCCACGACGAGCAGCCGGCGACGGCGGAGGGCCACCACCCCGGCATCCCCCCGGGCGACTTCACCGGGGGCGACCCGGTGCCGTTCTCCACCCGCGGCGTCGTCCAGCAGAACCTCTGAGCCGGGGCGGCGCTCCCGCCGTCCGGACCGATCGGTCACGGACCCCGGTTCAGGCGTGGGCGTCGGCTCCGGCTCCGGCTCCGGCTCCGGCTCCGGCTCAGCCGAAGGTGCGGCGGTAGGTCCGGGGGCTCACGCCGGTGGTGCGCTTGAAACGGTCACGGAATGCGGTGGGCGAGCCGAAGCCGACCTGACCGCCGATGCGCTCGACGGAGTGCTCCGTGGTCTCCAGGAGGTGCTGCGCCTGGCGGATGCGCGCGCGGTGCAGCCACTGGAGCGGGGTGGTGCCGGTCTGGTCGCGGAAGCGCCGGATCAGGGTGCGGGTGCTGGTCCCGGCCCGCTCGGCGATGTCGGCGAGGGTGAGCTCGCGGGCCAGGTTCTCCCGCAGCCAGTCGAGCAGCGCCTCCAGCTCGGAGCCCTGCGGCGTCGGCGTGTGGTCGTGGACGATGAACTGCGCCTGGCCGCCCTCCCGTTCGAGGGGCATCACCGACAGGCGGGCCGCGTCGGCGGCGACCGCGGAGCCGTAGTCGCGGCGGATCATGTGCAGGCACAGGTCGAGGCCCGCGGCCGCGCCGGCCGACGTGAGGAACTGGCCGTTGTCGACGTAGAGGACGTCCGGGTCGACCTCGACGCCCGGATGCAGTGCGGCGAGCAGTCCGGCCGCGCGCCAGTGGGTCGTGACGCGCAGCCCGTCCAGGAGCCCGGTGGCGGCCAGGGGGAAGGTGCCGGCGCAGACGGAGGCGATCCGCGTGCCGTCGGCGGCGGCCGAGCGCAGGGCGTCGCGTACGGCGGGCGCGAGCGGGGCCGTGGGGTCGGCGACGCCCGGCACGACGACCGTGTCCGCGCCCTGGAGACCCTCCAGCCCCCAGGGGGCGCGCAGGGCGAACGCCCCGGCGTCGACCTCGTCGCTCTCCCCGCACACCCGCACCTGATAGCCGGGCCTCCCGTCGGGCAGCCGCGTCCGCGAGAAGACCTCGATCGGGGTGGCCAGGTCGAAGGGGATCACCTGGTCCAGCGCGAGTACGGCGACGGTATGCATGGCCAGAACCTACCCCGCCGCCGACCGGAACCGTCCCGGCCGACGCCCGCCCCACTCGCGATTCCCGCAGGTCCGTGCCGTACGGAAGGGTCTGGCATTTTTCCGTCGATACCTGTCACTCCGGCCACTGGGCGGTCCTGCCGCCGGCCGGTTGACTTCGAGGCGTCCGAGGGAGACCGCCCCAGACCGCCCCCGACCGCCCCCGAAGGAACGTCCATGCACGCTCAGATCGTCCTGTTCGACGGCTTCGATCCGCTCGACGTCATCGCCCCCTACGAAGTGCTGCACGCCGGCGGCATGGCCTCGGACGGCGCGGTCACCGTGGAGCTGGTCTCCGCGGAAGGCCCCCGCGAGGTGACCGGCGGCATCGGCGGGACGGCCCTGCGCGCCACCGCCGCCCTCGACCCGGACCGCGCGGACCTGGTCCTCGTCCCCGGCGCCGCCGGACGCGTCGGCGACCCGGGCGAGATCCCGGACGAGGTGGCGGGGGCCGGTGCGCGGGACCGGGACGCGCCCCTCCCGGTCCTGCTGGGACGGACGCTGACCACCGGCCTCCCCGCCCTGCTCAAAAGGGCGATGGACGACCCGGACGTCACCGTCGCCGCCGTGTGCGGCGGCTCGCTCGTCCTGGCGATGGCCGGCCTCCTGGAGGGACGCCACGCCACCACCCACCACCTCGGGCTCGACCTGCTCGACGCCACCGGCGCCCGCGCGATCCGTGCCCGTGTCGTGGACGACGGCGACCTGGTCACCGGCGCCGGCGTCACCTCCGCGCTCGACCTCGGCCTGTACCTGCTGGAGCGCGAACTGGGCCCCCGCGTCGCCCACGCCGTCGAGGACCTCTTCGCCCACGAACGGCGCGGCACCGTCTGGCGGGCCCGCGGACCGGTCCCCACCCCCTTCTGAGCGGCCTTCCGCTCCCGGCCGGTCATCCACCCCGTCCCTCTCCCACCGTCAGGAAGAACATCGCCATGTCCGCAGAAGGCATCTGGAACCTGTCCCTCGCCACTCCCCTCGGCCGGATGGAAGCCGTGGTCGAACTCCGCGAACGGGCCACCGGCCTCACCGGTGTCGCCCGCGGGGCCGGCGAGGAGGTACCGCTCGACGCCGTCGTCCTCGACGGCGACCGGCTCACCTGGCGGCAGGCGGTCACCAGGCCCCTGCGGCTGAACCTGGTCTTCGACGTGACGGTCGACGGCGACACCCTCCGGGGCACCTCCAGGGCGGGCCGTCTGCCGGCCTCGAAGGTCACCGGCGAGCGCGCCCGCACCCCGGAGCGCCGGGCATGACCAAGCTCCTCCTGTCCCTGCACGTCCTGGCCGCCCTCGTCACCGTGGGACCGGTCACCGTCGCCGCGAGCATGTTCCCCCCGACGCTGCGCCGCGCCCTCGGCCGGGCGGGTGACACCAGCGGCCCGGGTCGCGCCGAGGGCCCGGGTCCCGCCGGTGGCTCGGAAACCCCGGGTCCCGCCGGTGGCTCCGGCGACGGCGACGCCCGGGTCACCCTGCGGACCCTCCACCGCATCTGCCGGGTCTACGCGGTCCTCGGCGTCACGGTCCCGGTCTTCGGTCTCGCGACCGCCAACAGCCTGGGCGTCCTCGGCGATGTCTGGCTGATCACCTCGATCGCGCTGACCGCGGCGGCCGCCGGCGTACTGGCGCTGCTCATCCTGCCCGCGCAGGACCGCGCACTCGCCGGGGCGGTCCACCCCTCCGCGGCACCGGCCCGACTCGCCATGCTCACCGGCGTCTTCAACCTGCTGTGGGCCACGGTCACCGTCCTGATGATCGTCCGCCCGGGCTCGACGACGGGGGCGTGACCGGTACCACGCCCCTGGGGGGGGCGGCCCCGGCCGCTGCCCCAGCCGCGGTCCCGGCCGGAGTCGTCCCGGCCGGAGTCGTCCCGGCCGGAGTCGTCCCGGCCGTCACGGCGGCGGCCCGCCGCCGTGACGGCGACCGCGTGTCCCTTTCCGCCCGGACACCACGGCCGGCACCGGGGGGACGTTTGAGACGGCCGTGCGCGGTGAGGCGCAGGAGTGGTGGGGGCCGCGTCATCGGAGAGGAGCGCGTCGTGCCGAACGGCGGGAAACTCGACGGACGGAACGTCCTCGTCCTCACGACCAATTACGGGACCGAGCAGGACGAGTTGCGCAGACCCGTGGCCGTCCTGCGGGAGAACGGGGCCCGCGTCACCGTGGCCGCGCGGAAGGACGCGCCCGTCCGGACCCTCGTCTCCGACCGCCGCCCCGGCGCCGACGTCACCCCGGACACGACGCTCGCGAGGACGACGGCGGACGGGTACGACGCCGTGATCGTGCCGGGCGGCACCCTCAACGCCGACGCCCTGCGGGCCGACGCCGACGCGCGTCGTCTCGTCGCGGCCTTCGCCGAGGCCGGCAAGCCGGTGGCCGCCATCTGTCACGGGCCGTGGCTGCTCGTCGACAGCGGGCTCGCCAAAGGCCGCGAGCTGACCTCGTACCCCTCGCTCCGCCCCGACCTGGAGAACGCCGGCGGAACCTGGCGGGACCGGGAGGTCGTCGTCGACACCTCCGGAGGCCACCCCCTCATCACCTCCCGCAGGCCGCGCGACCTCGACGCCTTCGCGGCGGCGATCGTCCGCGCCCTCGACGGCGGGAACCCCGCGTGACGAGAAAGGACACACCATGAGCAAGAGCGGCATGCAGAAGGGCAAGGGCAAGCTCAAGGAGACCCTGGGCAAGGCCACGGGCGACCGCCGGATGGAGGCGGAAGGCAAGGCCGATCTGGCGGAGAGCAAGGTGCGCGAGGCCGGTGAGAAGGTCGAGGAAGCGGCCGAGAAGTCCCGCGAGGCGATGCGGCGCCGCACCTCCTAGCCGCCCCCTCCGGCACCACGGTCCGATCTCCGCGCCCGGTCCGAGCCGATGCCCGTGCGCCGGGTCGCCCGACCGCGCCGTGCGCGGGTGGGCGACCCGGCCACCGGGCCGGGAGCGGAGGCCCGCCACCGCCCGCCGCCTTCGGTGCCGGCGCGGCTACCCCATGACCGGACGATGGCCGGCGCCGTACTCGTCCGAGACGCTGAAGACAGCGGCGCAGGCGGGGCATTCCGCCTGGCCGAAGAGCGCGAGGATTCCGTCGGCGAGTGCCGCCTGCCCGTCGCGGACCGCCGCCTCGTGCATCCGGCGCCCGGTCCGCACGAGATCCTCCGGGACCGCCGGCCTCAGACCCCGTCGGCCCGCGTCGTCCGGGTCCATGCCCGGGACCTCGGAGTACCGTCCGTGGTCCCCGATCGCGATCGTGACCCGCGCGCCGCAGCCGGGGCAGTCCAGCGGAAAGAAGTCGTCCGTGAAGTCGTCCAGGACCGCCGCCCAGTGGTACTCCCCCTCGGCGGCGAGCAGGGCCCGGAAGGACACGAGATAGTCGGCCGGCCGGGAGCGCAGGTGCCGGTCCAGGAACTCCCTGAACTCCGCGACGGCTCCGGCGTGTTCCGCGAAGAGGTCGTCACAGCCGTGGTGTCCCGCCGCCCGTCCGAGGATCTTTCCCGCCAGGGCGCGCGCCCGCGCGCTGCGCGGCGCGAGGCGTACCAGGCGGGGCAGGGCGGCGAAACTCGCCGGGGACACCAGGTCGTGTTCGAGGACGAGCCGCCATCCCAGCTCGTCCCACGCGTCCGCGGCGTCGTCGCGCTCGACCCGCTCCAGGAGGACCGGAACACGGTCGCACTCGAACCAGCAGTCACGCATCCGCTCCCACGCCACCATGCCGCCATTGAACCCTCCGGCGGCCCGACGCCGCCGCCGGGGGCGGCGCCGCCGTACGATGGCCGTTCTCAGACCGGTGGGGCGTTCATCGAGGGGGCTCGGGGTGGGGCGCGTGGACGGGGCCGAGGACGTGCGGCTGGAGCCCGCCTGGCTGGTGGCGGCGAACGTCGTGGCCTGGCGCCGGTGCGGCACTGGCGGCCAGGAGCTTCGTCCCGGGACGAAGTTCTTCAAGGGCGGGGCGAAGGTGTACGTCCTCGACACGTACTGGGGACCGGGCGGCCATCGCCTCACGGTGCTCGGACGGGAGCGGCACACCGGCCGGTGGATCGTCATCGACACGGCGACGCGCCACCTCCACGGGTTCCGGCCGCAGCTCGTCCACACCCCGCGCGCCCTGGAGCGACTGCGCGCGTCGGGACGGAAGGGCGGACTCGACGCGGAGATCACGGCGGGCCTCTCCAGGACGCTGGAGGAGTACGCGCGCCGCTACCGCGCCGAGACCGCGCCGGGCAGTCCGCACCCGGACCGGTGCCTCTGTCACGGGTGCCTCACCGGCGAGTCCGCGTGAGGCGGGTCCCGGCACGGCGACGGTCGCCCGGCGTTCCCCGTGCCCAGGCCCTTCGGGAGGACGGGTGTCCCCGCACCCTCCGGGGCTACCCGTCCGCGGCCACCGCCGCACGGAGGCGGTCCAGCTCCACCGTGCCCTTGCCTCCGTCCGCGCAGGGCAGGACCACCTGCCCGTCCGGGCGGACCGGCAGCGCGTCCTCCGGCCGGTAGTCGAAGAGACGCCTTCCGTCGGGCGCGGGACGCTCCGCCTCCGCGAGCAGGAGGACGTAGCGGCCCGGGCGGGGCAGCTGCGACTCGGAGACCGGGTACCAGGTGAGGACGGGGCCGGAGGAGGGGACGCCGCCGTCGCGCGTGAGGGCCCCTTCGACGTCGAAGCGGAAGACGGAGCCCGCGGTGACGCCGTCGTCCATGTCCATGTCCAGACCGTCCGCCCGCAGTTGCCCGTGCACGAGGCCGAAGCCGTCCTTCCCGCCCGCCCTGAGGATCTCGACGGTGCTCCGCAGACACGGTGCCGAGGCCACCGGGTACGCCTCGCCCTCGCCTGCCGCACCCCTGAGCACGGACACGGCGCCCACGGTCACCGCGAACGCCACCGCGGCGGCGCCCGCCGCGGCCGCCACGCGCCGGCGGACCAGGCCCCGCCGGGCGTGGGCGGTGAAGTCGGCGCCCGGTACGGCCGGACCGCCGCCCGGCGCTTCCGCGGCGGCGGCGAGCAACCACCGGATCCGCTCGTCCTCCGTCTGCCGCTGCTCGGTCAACGTCTAGCTCCTCTCGCTGTCGTGGGAGACGGCTGCCAGGACGCCCCGCTCCCGCAGGGCGGCCAGCGCACGCGCCGCACGGCTCTTCACGGTGCCGCGCGAGCAGCCCAGCGCGCCGGCGATCTCCTCCTCGCCGAGCTGGTGGTAGTAGCGCAGGACGAGCACCGCCCGTTGCGCCGGCGGGAGCGTCAGGAGGACCGCGCGCACGGCCAGGCCGGTCGCCGTCTCGTCCTCGTGGCCCGGCAGGGCGACGTCCGGAAGCCGCTCGGCCGGGATCTCCGCGTGCCACTTCCGCCGCCGGTCCTTGATCAGCAGCCGGACCATCGTGGTGCGCGTGTACGCCTCCGCCGCCTCCAGCCGCCCGATCCGGTGCCACGCGCGATAGGTGCGCAGCAGCGCCTCCTGGGCGAGGTCCTCGGCCTGGGTCCCGCCCCCCGTCAGGAGCCGCGCGGTCCTCAGGATCGAGGGGTAGCGCGCCCCCATGAAGGCCGTGAACGCCTCGTCCCTCCCGTTGCGCATCGATTCCACTCCTCGCCGGCCCGCCGCTCGGGCCCTTCTCCCTGACAGAGGACCGGGCCTGCCCGGGAGGTTCCGTCGGCGGGAGGGGACGTGGCGCGGGCGCCGGGCGCGGTACTCCTCCGGGGGCGCCTCTCCAGGATCACCGCCGTCCACGGCCGGTGACGGCTCTCCCCGGCCCCCGAGGGCCTGGCGTGGCGCGGCGTCCTGTCAGCCGGCCGCGTCCTCGATGCGGTAGCCGACCGTGGGGACGGTGGTGATGACCGGGGGGCCGCCGAGCTTGCGGCGCAGGCGGCCGATGGTGACGGCGACGGTGTTGGTGAACGGGTCGGCGTGTTCGTCCCAGACCTGGTCGAGAAGGGCCTCCGCGCTGAGGAAGCCGGGGGTGGCGCGGAGCAGGGCGGCGAGGGTCTCGAACTCCTTGACCGAGAGGTCGAGCCGGCGTCCGTCCCGGGTCACCGTGCGGCGTACCGGGTCGAGTTCGATGCCCGCGGCGCGCAGCAGGCGCGTCGTCGCGTGGGGGCGGCGGCGAGCCAGGCCGCGGATCCTCAGGACGAGTTCGGGGAAGTGGAAGGGCTTGACCAGGTAGTCGTCGGCCCCCAGGGTGAGGCCGTCGACCCGGTCGGCCGGGGAGTCGGCGGCCGTCAGCATGAGCACCATCGGGCGCGCCGCCACCGGACCGCCGCCCCTCCCGCCGGGGGACCCGTCCCTTCCTGCGCCCTGGGCGTCCCGGTCCTCGCGTTCGGTGATCATCCGGCAGAGGGTGTCCCCGTGCAGGCCGGGCAGGTCCCGGTCCAGGACGACGACGTCGTAGACCGCGTAGCCGTTCACGTCGAGCTTGGCGGCCGCCTCCAGCCCGTCGTACGCGAGGTCCACGGCCATGCCCTGGTCGCGCAGACCCTCGGCCACGAGGTCCGCGAGCGGGCGGGCGTCCTCCACCACGAGCACCCTCATGCCGGCTCCCCCGCCGGGGCGGGCGTCCGCGGCAGGGTGACGACGACGCGCAGTCCGCCGCCCTCGCGCGGGTGCAGGTCGAGCCGGCCGTCGTGGGCCTCGGTGACGGCGGCGACGATGGCGAGCCCCAGTCCGGACCCGTTCCCGCCCGTCCGGCCGGGCCCGCCCCGCCGGAACGGGCGTGTCAGCACGGCCGTCTGATCGTCGGTCAGTACCTTGCCGCCGTTCTCCACGACGAGTTCGACCGCCGACGCGTCGGCGTGGACGCGGACGCTCACCCATCCGTCGGGTTCGTTGTGGACGACGGCGTTGTCGACGAGGTTCTCCACCAGCCTGCGCAGGAGCGTGCGGTTCCCGCGCACGCGCGCTTCCGGGGCCCCGTCGTCCAGCGTCCGCGCGGCGGGGAGCCCTCGCGCGGCCAGGGCGTCGGCGGCGAGCCGGCCCAGGGGTACGGCCTCCGGATCGGGCAGCTCGTGCTGGGCCCGGGCCAGAGTCAGCAGGCCGTCGAGCAGCGTGTCGATCTGGTCGAGCCCGGCGCGCACGCGCCCGGCGAGGACGGCGGTCCGTTCCGGCAGCGGGCCCGGTTTGGCGAGGGTGACGTCCACCGCCGCGCGCAGGGTCGCCAGCGGGGTGCGCAGCTCGTGCGAGGCGTCGGCGACGAAGCGCCGCTGGGCGGCGAAGGAGCCCTCCAGGCGGGCGAGGAGTCCGTCGATGGTGTCGCCGAGGTCGCGCAGCTCGTCGTGCGGGCCGTCGACGGCGAGCCGCTCGTGCAGGTTGTCGGCGGAGATCCGGCGGGTCGCCGTGGTCATCGCGCGCAGCGGGCGCAGGACCCGGCCGGCCGCGTACCAGCCGAGCAGCAGCGACAGCCCGCCCATGACCACCAGGCCGACGGCGGAGCCGAGCAGCAGCTGCCGCGTCTGCTGCGACCGCGCGGACGCGAGCTGGTGCTCCAGGCTCGCGATCCGCTCCAGCGCGGCAGCCGGCGCGCCCTCGATCGCGGAGCCGCCGCCGGGGCCCGGTGCCACGTCCACGGTGCCGCCCGCGAAGGCGGTGACGACGGCCAGCATCACGACGCCGGAGGCCAGGAACAGCCCGGCGTACAGGCTCGTGAACCGCCACCGCACGCTGCGCCGGCGCCGTACGCGTGGCACTGCCTCGTCCACCACCGGCACTCCTTCCACCGCTGTCCCGGCCCGGCCCCGGGCGGGGCCCGCCGTCCGTTCCGACCCTAGGCGAGCGGACCTAACAGCGGCGTGACAGCCGCCGTTCCGCCCGTGTCACGCGGCCGCGCGCAGCATCGGGCCGTGGACACGAACCGAGCGGAGAGGTGGCCGATGGAGGTCGGGATCGAGGTCGAGGGCCTGCACAAGCGCTTCGGCGCGACGCGGGCGCTGGACGGGATGAGCTTCGAGGTGAGGCCGGGCCGGGTGACCGGGTTCGTCGGGCCGAACGGAGCGGGCAAGTCGACGACGATGCGGGTGGTGCTGGGTCTGGACACGCCCGACGCGGGCCGGGCGCTGGTCGGCGGACGCCCGTACCGGAGCCTCGCGGAGCCGCTGTGCCGCCTGGGTTCGCTGCTGGACGCCGGGGCGCTCCAGCCGAGCCGTACGGCGCACGACCATCTCCTCTGGCTCGCCCACACCCAGGGGCTGTCCGCCGGCCGGGTCGGCCGCGTCCTCGCCCGGGTCGGGCTGGCGGACGCGGCACGGCGCCGGGCGGGCGGCTTCTCGCTGGGCATGCGGCAGCGGCTGGGGATCGCGGCGGCGCTGCTCGGCGACCCGCCCGCCCTGATGCTCGACGAGCCGTTCAACGGTCTGGACCCGGAGGGCATCCGGTGGATCCGGGCGCTGCTCACCTCGCTGGCGGCCGAGGGGCGGGCGGTGCTGGTCTCCAGCCATCTGATGAGCGAGCTGGAGGGCGTCGCCGATCATCTCGTCGTCGTCGGACGGGGCCGGGTGGTCGCCGACACGGGCGTGCGCGAGCTGCTGGCCGGCGTCGCGGCCGGGCGGGTGACCCTCCGCACGTCCGCGCCGCCGGCGGCCGCGGCGGTGCTGGAGCGTGCCGGGGCCGTCGTACGGGCGGCCGGCCCGGACACCCTGGCCGTCACCGGCCTGCCCGGGGAGGCGATCGTCGCCCGGCTCACGGAGGAGAGGGTGCCGTTCGCCGAACTCGCCTCGCACCGGGCCACCCTGGAGGAGGCGTATCTCGCACTCACCCGGGACGCCGTGCAGTACCGGGGCCTCGACACCGAGGAGACCGGCCGATGAGGGCGCTGCACGCCGAATGGACCAAGTTCCGCACCGTACGCGGATGGTGGCTGGGCTGCGCGGCAGCGGCGCTCGCCTCCGTCCTGTTCCTGCTGGTCGGCACGGTCTCGTCCAACGCGTACCAGGGCGATGCCGACCCGCTGCCGACCGGGCCCGGCGGGGTGGCCGTCAACGACAGCTTCTCCTTCGTCCATCGCACGCTGACGGGCGACGGCACGCTGACCGTGCCCGTCACCGCCCTGACGGGGGTGCTCACCGACCCGGACGGCGGCCCCGGCCGCACCACGTCCGGCGTCACGCCGTGGGCCAAGGCCGGGATCGTCGTCAAGTCGAGCCTGCGCCAGGGGTCTTCGTACGCGGCGGTCACGTCGACGGGTGGGCACGGCGTCCGGATGCAGGACGACTTCGTCCACGACCGCGCCGGGCACCTCACCGGCCTGCCCTCGGCGACGGCGCCGCAGTGGCTGCGGCTGGTCCGGGCCGGGACGACGGTCACCGGCTACGACTCGGCGGACGGGGTCACCTGGCGGGCGATCGGCAGCGCGTCGGTCCCCGGCGGAACCGTCCGGGCCGGGCTGTTCGTCACCGCGCCCGCCGCCCTGGACACCACGGGAGGCGGCGGCTCCTCCCCGGCCACGGCGACGGGCACCTTCGGGCGGCCCTCGGTCACCGGTGCGTGGCAGGGCGCCTGGACGCACACCCGCGTCGGGGACGGTGCGGGCACCTCCGGCAGCTACGTCCCCGGGACCTCCGCCGGGCACCGCGCGAGCGGCGACGGCTTCGTCGTCACCGGGGCGGGCGACATCGCGCCGGTCGTCGGCGGCCCGGCGCTGGGGCCCGCGTTCACCGTGGAGACCTTCCTCGTCGGCACCTTCGTCGGCCTGCTCGTGGTCGGCGTGGTCGCGGTCCAGTTCGCCACCGGCGAATACCGGCGCGGGCTGCTCGGCCTGACCTTCGCGGCGACTCCCCGGCGCGGCCGGGTGCTGGGCGCGAAGGCCGCGGTCGTCGCGGCGGTCGCGTTCGCGGTGGGCGCCGGGGCGGCCGCCCTGAGCCTGCCGCTCGGCGCGGCACGCGCCGCCTCCGCGCACTTCACGGTGCTGACCGTGCCCGCGTCCGAGCAGCTGCGCGCCGTCCTCGGCACCGGCCTGCTGCTGGCCGCGACGGCGGTGCTCGCGCTGTCGCTCGGCTTCCTGCTGCGCCGCAGCGCGACGGCGATCACCGCCCTCGTCGCCGCCACCGTCCTGCCGTATCTGCTGGCCCTCGGCGGCATGCTGCCCGGCGGGCCGGCCGAGTGGCTGCTCCGCCTCACGCCGGCGGCCGGCTTCGCCGTCCAGCAGACCCTCCCGCGCCACGACCACGTCCTGACCGTCTACGCCCCGGCCACGGGATACTTCCCGCTCCCGCCCTGGGGTGGTCTCGCGGTCCTCGCCGCGTGGGCGGTCCTCGCCCTGGGCGCGGCCTCCCTGGTCCTGCGCCGGAGGTCCGCGTGAACGCGCGGGCGCTGCGGCGCGCGTGCCGCGCGGAGTGGACGAAGCTCAGGACGGAGTCGGGCTTCCGGTGGCTGCTCGTCGCGCTCGTGGCCGTCACGGTGGCCGTGGGGGCGGCGACGTCGAGCACGGTACGGCCGCCCGTCGGCGATCCGGCGCGGCTCGCGCTCGGCGGTGTGGCGGCCGGCCAGGCCGTGGCCGTGGTCCTGGCGGTGCTGGTCACGGGCGGCGAGTACGGCACGCGCATGATCCAGCTGACGCTGGCCGCCGTCCCCGCGCGGACGACCGTGCTCGCCGCCAAGGCCGTGGTCCTGGGCGCGGTCGTCGCGGTGGCGGGGGCCGTCGCCGTGGCGGGGTCGCTGCTGGCCGGCCGGCTGCTGCTGCCGGGGTCCCCCGCCCTGACGGACGGGCCGGCGCTGCGGGCGGCCTTCGGCTCCGTGCTGTACCTGGTCCTCGTCGCCCTGCTGGCGCTCGGCCTCGCCTTCGCCGTCCGCGACAGCGCGGTCGCCTCGGGTGCGGTGCTAACGCTGCTGTACCTCTTTCCGCTGCTCAGCCACGTCGTGACCGATCCCTGGCTCCAGCGTCAGCTGGCCCGCGTCGGTCCCATGCCCGCGGGTCTCACGATCCAGGTGACGGCCGACACGGCCCGGCTGCCCCTCGGCCCGTGGACGGGCCTGGGCGTCCTGGCCCTGTGGGCGGCGGCCGGGGTGCTGCTGGGCGGGGTGGTGCTGCGACGACGGGACGCGTAGGCGGTTCGCCGCGGTCTCCTGTCCCGGTGGCCGCTGCCCCGGCCCGGACGCATCGCCCGGGCCGGGGGCGACGTCCAGGCCGGGGGCGATGCCCGGGCCGGGGCGCTCGTCAGCGGCTGTAGATGAAGTCGTACGCGAAGGCCCAGCGCTGGTTGTCGCCGCCGTTGCAGCTCCACAGCTGCGCGCCGGTGCCCCACGTGCCGGACTGCCAGCCGTTGATCTCCAGGCACCCGGTGTAGGCGCTCTTGAGTTCGGCCGTGGCCTTGCCGTCGACGTTGCGCCAGTGATCGAACCACCAGAGCTGGTTGCGGCCGTTGTTGCAGGGCCACTGCTTGACCGCCGTGCCGTCGGCGGTGGACGGCGGCAGTCCGGGGAGCTCCAGGCACAGGCCGGAGGAGCGGTTGACGATCCGGAAGAAGCCGCCGCCGACGCTGTTGAACACCCAGTTCTGGTTGTCGCCGCCGTTGCAGCCCCACACCGTCGCCTGGGCACCCCACGTGCCGGTCCACCCGGGCATCTCCAGACAGGTGCCGCCGGCCACGTTGGTGACGGTGGTCATGTCGGTGGCGGGAGCCGCGCCGGCGGGCGCGCTCGTCGCCGTCAGGCTGCCGATCAGCAGCCCGAGCGCGCACGTCGTGCGCATGATGAAACGCTTCACTGGATCCCCCGTCGAGTCGCGGGCAGGACGTGATCCTGCCGGTGCGCTCGCAGCGTATGCGCCCGCCCGCGCGGAAGGACGGGCTCCAGGAAACGTGTCCGGGGCGGGCGCCCGCGACGGGGGACGCCGAGCGCGCTCCCCCGGTCAGCGGTGAGGGAAGGAACCGGTCAGACCACCGTCGATCACCAGGTCCTGGCCGGTGATGTACGCCACGTCGGCGGAGGCGAGGAAGGCGACGGCGGCGGCGACGTCGTCGGCGTGGCCGATCGTGCCGAGGGGCACCTGTCCGGCGTTGCGGGCGTCGGCCTCGGGGTCGGGGGTGGCGCCGCGGTACATCTCGGTGTCGATGAAGCCGGGGCTGACCGAGTTGACGCGGATGCCGCGCGGGGAGAGTTCGGACCCGAGGGTGCGGGCCAGGTTGTGGACGGCGGCCTTGGTCGCCGCGTAGACGGAGGCGACCGGCAGGCCGCGGTACAGGGTCCAGGAGGCGTTGAGCACGATCGCGCCGCCGTCCTTCAGCAGGGGCAGCGCCTTCTGGACCGTGTAGAAGACCCCCTTGAAGTTGACGGCCGTCGCGAGGTCGAAGTCGGCTTCGGTGATCTCGGCACCGGGTTTGAAGACGCCGGTGCCCGCGTTGGCGAACACGGCGTCCAGACCGCCCCGCCAGGTCTCGACGCGGCGCGTCAGGACGTCCAGTTCGGCGAGGTCCGTGACGTCGGCGCGCACCCCCAGCACGCGCCCCGGGGCGCCGAGCGCGGCCACCGCCTTGTCCAGACGGGCGTCGTCCCGTCCGGTGACGACGACGTAGGCGCCCTCGTCGAGGAGGCGGCGGGCGGTGGCGTACCCCATGCCCGAGGTGCCGCCGGTGATCAGGACCGTGTGGTTCGTGAATCGCTCCATGCCGACGATCCTGCGCGGGCGGGCCCGGCTCCGGGAGTGCGGGACGGACCTGGGTCTGTCACCACCACCCTCCCGGCACGGCCTACGCGACCAGGCCCCCCAGCAGCGCGCCCAGCCGCTCCCCGGTGTCCGTCCCCGCCTTCGGCGTGTGCAGCATCAGGCGGTGCCCGGGCAGCTCGGGGACGGTCAACGTGGTGTGGAGGAAGACGAGTTCACCCGCTTCGGGGTGGGAGACCGTCTTGGTCCCGCTCGCGGCGCGGCGGACTCCGTGCTCCTGCCAGATCTCGGCGAACTCCGGGCTCACCGCGCACATGTCGTCGGCGATCCGCCCGAACTCCGGGTCCTCCGGGTACCGGGCGGCATCCGCCCGGAACTGTCCGACGATGACCTCCGCGGAGTCCCTCCAGTGGACGACCGACGAACGGTGGCGGGCGCCGGTGAAGAAGGTGACCAGGCAGTTGTGGTCGTGCTCGCGAAAGCCGAAGGCCGCTTCGGCGGCGCGGTTGACCGCCACGAGGTTCCAGTGCCGGTCGATGAGGTAGGCGGGCCGGGGCAGCCAGGAATCGATCACCTGGAGCAGCCCGTCGGGCACGCGACGGCCGGCCGGGGGCGCCGGCCGCGGCGGGTTGGCCCCGGCCAGCAGGTACAGGTGCTCGCGCTCGGTGGCGTCGAGGCGCAGCACCCGCGCGATGGCGTCGAGCACCTCCGGGGACACGTTGATCTCGCGGCCCTGCTCCAGCCAGGTGTACCAGGAGACCCCGACCCCGGCGAGCACCGCGACCTCCTCACGCCGCAGCCCCGGCGTCCGCCGCGCGTGGCCGCCGCCGACGGCCATGCCCACGTCGGCCGGCGTCAGCCGGGCCCGCCGCGATCGCAGGAACTCCCGTATCCCGGCCGTACGTCGGGCCCGCGCCTCGGCGGAAAGTCGGCTGATCTCCATCCCGGCATCCTAGGCAGGCGTACGGGGGCGGGACGGGCGGAGCCGGTGCGGGACCGGTGCGCAGCCGGTGCGGGGCCCGTCGCAGCGGGGCGCGGGCGGCGCGACGACGGCGCTGTCGGACCGCTGAAGTATCCTTCCGGCCACCGCCGCATGCCCACTGGTGAGGACCCAGAGAATTGACCGCGCTGTCTGCTTTCCCGCTGCCGTTCCATACCTCCCGTTCCCTGCCGTTCGCGACACCGCGGACGCTGCGGGAGCTGCAGATGATCCGGTGCAGCGCGCATCTGCGGTCCAAGCCGGGGTGGTTCGACAAGAGGAACGACGCCGGGATCGTCGCCCGCTGGACTCGCGAGGCGGTCGCCCAGGGCCTCACCGAGGCGCAGGTCCGTTACGTCCTGGCCGAACTCGCGCACTACGCCGGGCTGCGGGACGACCGCACCGGCATCGAGGTGTCCGCCGTCGACGGGGTGTGGCAGTCGGACGCGCTGGTCGACGACGAGCTCAGGTCCCGGCTCCGCGAGGCGGTCCGGGTCCTCGAAGAGGTCCCGGAGGCGGAGCTGGACTGGCACCCCGGCTCCGGCGGCCAGGTCCTGGACCTGGTGCATCCCTCGCTGTTCTGCCTTGTGAACGAGGTGAGCGGCGCGCCCGATCGGGCCTGGCGGAACCCCACGAACCACTACGCGAAGTACGAGTTCTCGGAGCGGTTCCAGTGGCTGCCGACGGACGTCGAGGTCGGTGACGATGGCGAGGTCGCCTTCGTCTCGTACGTCAACAACGTCCACCCCGAGACCCATCACGAGCTGGTCTCCGTCCTGCCGGACGTGTTCGCGCGCTTCCGGCCCCTGCTGGAGAACGTGCTGACCGACCTGCGCCACCCGCGGCCCCCGCGGATCGAGGCCGATCCCTACGGGTGGTACGACTCGGAGCCGGCGTACCCGGACAAGTCCGCCTACGGCGACGAAGCGGCCCACGCCGAAGCCGTCCGCGCCTGGGGGGTCGCCCAGGACGACTGGTGGGAGAACCGCCGCCCGGTCGTCCCGGACGCCCCGGACTTCACCCCGCCCGGGACGCCCGACGCGTCCGCCCGGATCGACCTGCGCGGCCGCCGCCTCCAGGTCATCGTCAAGCTCGCCACCATCCGGCTCACCCCGGACGCGCCCGAGTACGCGGGCGGTTCCTGGCACGTCGAGGGGATGCTGAACGAGCGGATCGTCTCGACCGGCCTCTACTACTGGGACAGCGAGAACATCACCGAGTCCAGCCTGAGCTTCCGCGCGGCCCTCGACGACCCGGAGTACGAGCAGAACGACGACAACGGTCTGCGCGAGGTCTACGGCCTGGAGGACGAGGACGCGCTGAACCAGCTGCTCGGCTCGGCGCCGACCCCGGAAGGCCGCTGCCTGGCCTTCCCCAACGTCCTGCAGCACCGCGTCGGCTCGTTCCGCCTCGCGGACCCCACCCGCCCGGGTCACCGCAAGATCCTCGCCTTCTTCCTGGTCGACCCGTCGGAGCGGATCGTCTCGACGTCGGACGTGCCGCCGCAGCAGCCCTGGTCCGCCACCTCGACCATGACGCTGGAACAGGCCAGGGCGTACCGCGAACAGCTCATGCACGAGCGCAAGTTCTTCGTCGACGAGCACAACGAGCAGCTCTACGCCCGCGAGTTCTCCCTCTGCGAGCACTGACCTCCGGCCCCGGCCCCGGCGGCCGGCCGACGGGGCCCCGGTCCGCCGGGGCGTCCTCGGAGCACGGTCCGGGCCGGGGGAGTGCGGCTCAAGGGGCCGGGGCGAAGGGGCCGTCCAGGGCCGCCCATTGCAGGAGCAGGATGGTCTTGCCGTCGGCGATCCGTCCGTCGCGGGTCATGGCCAGGGCCTCGGCGAACGGCACTTCGAGGACCTCGATGTCCTCTCCCTCCTCCGCCACTCCGCCGCCGGTTCCGGTGCGGTCGGCCGGGGTGTAGGGGGCGGCGTAGAAGTGGAGACGCTCGGTGACGGAACCGGGGCTCATGTAGGCGTCCAGGACCGCGGTGACCGGGCCGAGGGTGATGCCGAGCTCCTCGGCACTCTCGCGGCGCACGGCGGTGAGCGGGTCGTCCTCGTCGAGGAGTCCGGCGGCGGCTTCCACGAGCATGCCGTCCGGATGGCCGTTGACGTAGGCCGGGTAGCGGAACTGGCGGGTGAGCAGGACGCGTCCGCGTCCGGTGTCGTACGGGAGGACGACGGCGCCGTTGCCCCGGTCGTAGGTCTCCCGCTGCTGCGTCTCCCAGCGTCCGTCGCGCCGGCGGTAGTCGAACGTGGTGCGGCGCAGGACGTGCCAGCCCCGCGAGGTGAGCTCCACGTCGCGGACCACGACATCGGGGTTGCGGTCCAGGTCGCGTCCGGCCCTGTCGAGGCCGGTGCGGCCACGGTGGTCGGGGCGGTCGACGCCGGGTCCCGTGCCGATCGTGCCGTTCGCGGCGCCCGCGTCGGCGGGTCCGGCCGCGTCCGTCCGGCCGGTCATGCCGGGTCCCGCGGGACGCGGCGCGGGAGCTCGGCCACGTCGTGGTAGACGGGCAGGCCGCGGCGGCGGGCGGTGGCGACGTCCTGGTCGGCTCCCGCGGACGCGCCGGGGAGGCGGAGCACGGCGTCGCAGTGGGCGAGCAGCCGGTCGGCCGCCGGGTAGAGGACCTGGTCGGCGAGGGGGTCGGTGGGGCCCGCGCCCGCGGAACGCAGGACCGGGAGGGCGATCCATTCGCCGATCACCGGGAGGTGGCCGGCGGCGAAGACCGGCCAGGCGGCCGCTTCGAGGCGGGCGAGGTTCGCGGCCATGGCCTCGGGGTCGCCGTCGGTGCCGGAGCGGTAGGGCCCGGCGATCAGGATGAGCAGGGGCTTGTCGGTCACGGGGCGCTACGATACACGCAGAAACGCGCAAGAACAGGAGAGAGTGCGCATGCTGGCTGCTGAACGACGGGCCCATCTGCTGGACGTCCTGGCCCGCGAGGGCAAGATCGTCGCCAAGGACGTCGCCGCCGACCTGGGGATCTCCGAGGACAGCGTGCGGCGGGCCCTGCGCGACCTCGCGGCCGAAGGGCTGTGCCAGCGGGTCTACGGCGGGGCGCTGCCGGCCTCCCCCGCCGTGGCCGACTACGGCGCGCGCCGCACGGTGGCTCCCGACGGCAAGCGGAAGGTCGCCGCGGTCGCCGTCCGGCTCGTGCGCCCGGGGAGCGCGCTCATCCTCGACGGCGGCACGACCGCGCTGGCCGTCGCCCAAACCCTGCCGCGGGACCTCGACTGCACCGTGATCACCCACAGCCCGACCATCGCGACGGCGCTCCTGGAGCATCCGCGCGCGGAGTTGTTCCTCCTCGGCGGCCGTGTCTTCAAGCACTCGGCGGTCGCCTGCGGCGCGGCCGCGGTCGAGGCCGCGCAGAACGTCTCCGCCGACCTGTGCCTGCTCGGCGTCACCGGGGTCCACCCCGAAGCGGGGCTGACCACGGGCGACGCCGAGGAGGCCGCGATGAAGCGTGCCCTGGCGGCCCGCGCGGCGGAGACGTACGTCCTGGCCTCCTCCGAGAAGATCGGAGCCGCCTCCCGCTTCCGCGTGCTGCCCTGGGAGGACGTCAGCGGAGTGATCACCGACGCCGGCCCGGACAACGCGGTGGTCGAGGAGCTCGGGGCACGGGGGACGGAGGTCCTCACCGCGCCCTGAACCGGCCCGCTGAAGGCGTCCGGGGCGGGACCGGCGTGCGGGCGGACCGGCGTGCGGGCGGACCGGCGCCGGCGCGCCCGGGGTCAGCTCACGAACTCCTCGTCGCCGTAGCGCACTTCGGCCGTGCTCCAGTCGACGCCGAGATCCTCCGTGAACGCCTTCGCCAGGGGAAGGTCCGCGAGCGGAGCGATGAGGACGAGACGTCCGTCGAGCGTGACCGAGCCCCCGCCGAGCCCGTCGCGCGCCCCGGGGTTCGCGAGGAGCGCGTCGCGCAGCCGGGCGGCGGTCACGCCGGGGGCCTGGATCTCGACCGCGTCGGTCTCCGGGGAAGCGCGCGGCAGGCAGCGGAACGTCAGCACGGCCTCCTGGCGGTACTCCTTCACGAGGACGCCGGCGATGTGGCGCAGCCCGTCGCGGCCGACCCGCTCGACCTCGAACTCCCGCGACCGCTCGTACGTGGCCTGCCGGAGGTCGCCGGACCAGAAGACGCCGTCGAGGAGCCGCGACGCCCCCGGCTCGGCGCCGTGGGCGCGGACGATCCCGCGCACCTCGTGGTCGAAACGCCGCAGCCGGGTCCTGAGCCGGGGATCGGCCGGATCCGTGATGACCGCGGTGTTGTCCGTCGCGAAGATCTGCCCCGCCGGGCAGTCCTCTCCGGCGGGGCCCGCGTGCGCGCCTCCCGCGGGCGTGAGGCCCAGGGCGAGGGCGGAGACCGTGACCAGGACGCGCAGGCGCCGCCATGCGGTGGAGTTCGTCATGCGGTGGTCAACGATCTCCGGCGGTGTCCGTTCCGTCACCTGCCGGGCCGGGCGGCCCCGGGAGCGCGTGCGTCCGGGGCCGGGCCGCTTCTTCCGGATCACGCCGTGAGCCCGGCAGGATCCGGAAGGGACGGCCTACAGGCTCGCGCAGATCGCGCGGGCGCGGTCGAGGTCCTTCTTCACCGCGCCGTCGAACACGAAGCTCCGGGAGTGCCCGTCCTGCGAGCGTCGGATCGTCTCGGCGAGTTCCTTGTACCGCGCGTCGCCCGCCGCCGCCGAGGCGGACAGCGCGCCGGCCGCCGCGTACCGGTTGATGGCGATGTCCCCGCGCGGGCCCTGCTCCGTGTACGCCGTCTCGTCGAACCCGTCGAGCGCCTGGCAGGCCGCCCGCGCGTCGGCCGCCGCGGTCCCGCCGGCCGGGGTGCCGGCGCCGTTCGCCGCCCAGACGGCGCCCACCGCCCCGGCGCCGAGGGCCAGGCCCGCGGCGAGCGCGAGCACGACGCCCGTGCGCCTGCGTGGCGCTCCGGGCGTCGACGAGGGGGCTGCGGGACCGAACGCGGCGGGGTGGTGCGGCTGTTGTGGCTGCATCCGCCCCAAGGTAGCGTGCCCGCTCTCACGTTCGGAAGCGGGCACGGGGGCGGTCCCGACTCCCCCGCCCCGGTCGCCGAGGGCCTCCCGGCGACCCGCCGCTCCCTCTCAGGCGCTCCCCTCGCGTACGCGGTGCTCCAGGCGCTCCGCGAGGGTGGCGCGGTGGGTGTCGTCCGTCGCCAGGTCCAGCGCCGTCCAGGCCATGGCGAGCCCGCCGTCCAGGACCGCGCGGTCGGCGCCGGGGGTGGTGCCGTAGCGGGTGAACTCGGGGTTGTGCATGATCGCCCCGCCGCAGTCGTACCCGATCATGGGGTGGATGGTCGGGACGACGTGCGAGACGTTGCCCATGTCGGTCGAACCGCCGCGCAGGTCGGGGTCGACGGCCTGGACGTCGCGGCCGAGGGCGCGGGCCGCGTCCCGGTAGGTCCGGGCCAGGGCGAGGTCCTGGCGGAGGTCGGCGTAGTCGTTGCCGACGGGGTCCAGGGTGAGGGCCGCGCCGGTGGCCAGCGCTCCGGCCTCGAAGCAGGCGCGGATCCGGGCCTGGAGGGCGCGCAGCTCCTCCATGGTGCCGGCGCGGCAGTCGTAGTCGGCGGTGGTGAGCGCGGGGATGACGTTGGCGGCCTCGCCGCCACCGGTGACGACCCCGGAGACGACTCCGCCGGGCGGCATCTGCTGCCGGTAGGCGGCGATGGCGACCTGGGCGATCATCAGGGCGTCGGCGGCGTTGGTCCCGCGCTCGGGCATCGCCGCCGCGTGGGCGGCGACCCCGTCGTAGCGCACCTTCCAGCTGCTGATGGCCTGGGAGGTCATGCCGACGGCGTCCTGCGGGGCGGCGTGCACCATCATCGCGGCGGCCACGTCGTCGAAGGCGCCGGCGCGCAGCATGTCGACCTTGCCGCCGCCGGACTCCTCGGCCGGGGTGCCGAGGAGCTTGACGGTGAGGCCGAGGTCGTCGGCGTACGGGGCGAGGGCGAGGGCGGCGGCGACCGCCGCGGCCCCGTTGACGTTGTGGCCGCAGGCGTGGCCGATGCCGGGCAGGGCGTCGTACTCGGCGCAGATGCCGATGACGAGGTCCCCGCTGCCCGCGGTCGCCCGGAAGGCGGTGGGCAGTCCGTAGGCGCCGCGCTCGGTCTCGAAGCCGGCGGCCTCGACGAGGTCGGCGATCCGGCGGGCGGCCCGGTGCTCCTCGTAGGCGAGTTCGGGGTCGGCGTGCAGGGCGTGGCTGAGGGCGATCACGTCCTCGCGGCGGGCGGCGAGGGTGGCGCGGGTGCGCTCGCGCAGTGCGGTGGGGGTCATGCGAGGTCCTTGGCGGGCTTCGGGGTGCGGTAGAGCAGGGCGAGGGCGGCACCAACGACGGAGACGGCCGCGCACAGGGTCCAGGAGGTGGTGTAGGCGCCGAGGGTCGGGAGCGGGCGGCCGGCGGGGGTGTGGCCGGCGAAGACGGTGAGGACGACGGCGGCGCCGAGGGAACCGCCGACGTTGATGAGCAGTTCGTTGATGCCGGAGCCGACGGCGGTGCGGTCGTGCGGCACGGACTCGACGGCGAGGGTTCGGGTGGAGTGCTGCATGAGGCCGGTGCCGAGGCCGGCCACCGCCGTGCCGGCGAGGAAGGCGGCGAGGTGGGTGTGGAAGGCGGCGGAGAGGACGTATCCGACGGCCATGAGGAGGGAGCCGATGACGAGGGTGAGCCGGTCGGACGCGGCGCGGGCGACCGCGGGGGCGACGAGCGCGGCGAGGGCGAGCGCCAGCAGGTTGGGGAGCATCGCCAGGGCGATGGCGAAGGGGTCGAGGCCGGGGCCGTAGCCGTCCTGGGCGGTGGCGGTGCCGAGGAAGACCGGGTTGGCGACCTGGAGGCCCAGCATGCAGAAGGTGAAGGTGAGGGTGGTGAGGGAGACGACGGCGACGTTGCGGTGGCGGAACATCCGCACGTCGATCATCGGCTCGTCGGTGCGCAGCTCGACCGCGATCCACGCCGCCGTCACCGCCGCGCCGCCGATCAGGCAGGCGAGGGTGCGCGCGGAGTCCCACTCCCACCCCGGGGTGCCGCCGAGGCCGAGGCCCAGCATCACGGCGAGCAGGCCGACGCAGAGCAGGATGCCGCCGGCCCAGTCGATGGGGCCGCCGGGCCGGTGGTCCGACTCCGGCAGGAAGCGCCAGCTGAACGCGAGCGCGAGGGAGGTGGCGACGGCGGGCACCCACAGGGCGGCCGTGGGGCTGTCCACCGAGCGGGCCACGAGGCCGCTCGCGACGAGCCCGAGGGCGAGGCCCCCGACCAGTGCCGCGACCATCACGCTGATGCCCCGGCGGCTCTCGGCGGCGCCGGCCGAACGGTTGCGGAGGATGCCGACGAGGAGGGGGAAGAAGCCGGCGAAGGCGCCCTGGAGGATCTGCCCGGCGAGCAGGGTCGGGAAGTCGCGCGCGACACCGACGAGGAGGGAGCCGAGCAGGACGACGGCGAGGTTCCAGCGGAGCACGCGGCGGTGGCCGTGCAGGTCGCCCATGCGGGAGAGCACCGGGGTGAAGGCGACGCTGGCGAGCAGGTTGGCGATGCTGATCCAGTTCAGGTCCGCCGCGGAGACCTTCAGGGTATCGGTGAGGCTGCGCAGGACCGGGGAGAGGAAGCCCTGCGTGATGCCGCTGGAGAGCTCGACGAGGATCACGGAGGCGAGCACGGCCGCCGCCGGCGTGGGGCGGGGGGTGACTCTTGGGGCGGCCGGGGGTGCAGCGGTGTCGGTCATACGTACCACCTGTTCGGTGCGGGCCTCGCGAGCGGGCAGGAAGGGGGCGGGGACGCGGGGGAAGCGGGGGCTGGGGCTCGCCGGGGGCGAGGCCGCCGTCCGGTCGGCGTCCCGGGGGAATCCGCACCACAATGTGGCCAACGGGCGCCGACCACGACAAGAGTGGTCGGCACTGTCGGGGGAAGAAGACAATGAAGGGGGCCCTGGCGGCGGAATCGGGCGTCAGGACCTCGGGCCGGACACCGATCCGGCGGACCGTGGACCGTGCGCGAAGCGGGCCGTACGGTTCGGCGGGCCGTACGGTTCGGCGGGCCGCCCGCGGACCGGCGCCGCGGCGGTGCCGTACGACGACCGGACGCGGGGAGCCGGGCCGCGCGCGAACGGTCGGCGAGCCCTGTCCCTGTCTCCCTCCCGAAGCGCGGAGCCCACTCGTGACCGATCCGACCGCCCCCCTGCCGGCGCTGGACGCCGTGGACCACACGGTCCTGCGCGCCCTGCACCGCAATCCCCGCGCGCCCTTCGCGGAGATCGGCACCACGGCCGGGGTGCACGAGCGGACCGTGGCCCGGCGGCTCGAACGGCTGACCTCGACCGGCCGGGTCCGCTTCACCGCGGCGCTCACCCCGGAGTACCTGGGCGAGGGGGTGACGGCCGAGGTCGCCGTGCGGTGCGCTCCCGGCCGCGTCCACGAGACCGCCCTCGCGCTGGCCCGCCGGGCGGACGCGCGTTCCGTCGAGGTCGCGACCGGCGATCTGGAGGTCTACGCCGAGTTCACCACGCCGGACCACGACGCGCTGCTCACCCTGATCGACTCCGCGATCGGCCGGCTCGACGGCGTGGTCGACGTCCGCTCCCAGGTCGTCCTCCGACTGCTCCTGACGGCGAGCGACTGGGCCCCGTACGACGACCGCCCGACGGATGTACGGCGGCGGGTGCGGGAGGGGATACCGCTGCCCGCTCCCCCGGCGGTGGACGAGCTGGACCGGCGGCTCGTCGCCCTCCTCGGCGCGGACGCCCGGATGTCGACCACGCGGCTCGCGCAGCGCCTCCAGGTGGGCGAGACGACGGCGCGGCGCCGGCTCACCCGGCTGATGGCCTCCCACGTCCTGCACCTCAGGCTGCACGCCGACCCGGCCGTGCTCGGCTACCCGCTGGAGGCCCGCTTCCGGCTCGCGGTCACCCCGAGCCGGCTGGAGGCGGCGGTCCGGCTCCTCGCGGCGGAGCCCGCCATCCGCCACCTCGTGGTGACGACCGGGAGCAGCAACATCCTCGGGTACGCGAGCCACCGCGACACCGTCGACCTGCACGCCTTCACCACGCGGGTGTTCTCGGGCCTGGACGGGGTCACGGCCACCGAGACGGCCGTCCTCATGCGCACGTACAAGCGCGCGAACATCGCCGACCCCGTGCCGGCCTCCCCGCCGCCGCCCCGCACGGGCTGAGGGATCCGGACCCGGACGCCGGGGGGCCAAACCCGGACGCCGGGGGTCCGAACCCGTGCGCCAGGGGTCCGCGCCGCGAAAGCCGTAGGGTCCGCACCGCGAAAGCCGCAGGACCCGGACCCGGACGCCATAGGACCCGCGTCACGATTCAAACTGGCGCGTCACCTGTCACCAGTGTGGGTGGTGACACGTCATATGAAGCGACGAGATGCTTCATGGGTACGGGGAGCGAGCCCTGTCCACGGGACGCGGCCGCTCCCCGCGCCGCGCCACCGGCCCCCGGACCCCGGACCCGGTCCGGGGCCGAGGCGCTGCCGCCGCCCCCACTCGTCCCCCTCTCCGGACTGCCGCGCCGTGCCCACGGCCGCCGCGGAACCCGCCGCTTCGCCTCACGGATCCTTTCCCTTCGCCCCCGCGCGTCATGGAGGAGTTCCTTTGACGGACTGCGCTGTCATGTTCCCCGGGCAGGGCGCGTACCTTCCCGGTGCCCTCGCCCCGCTGGCCGACGACGAACCGCTGGTGCACGAGACGCTGCGGGTGCTGGACGCCGCGGCCGTCCGGCTGGGGCGCACCGCCCCCTCACGCTTCCTGCTCGACGAGCGGGCCCCGGCACTGGCCGACCTCGTGGCCACGGCCCCCGCCGACCTGCACACCGCCCTGTTCGCCGCGGAGACCACGCTCTTCCGCGTCCTGACCGAGCGTCACGGGCTGCGGCCCAGCGTCCTGCTGGGGCACAGCTTCGGCGAGCTGGTGGCGCTCACGGCCGCCGGACTGTACGACCTGGAGGAGGGGCTGGCCCTGGTCGCCGCCCGCGACGACGCGTTCGCCGCGCACCCGCCCGTACGGGGCGGAATGGTCGCGCTCGGCGTGTCGGCGACCCGCGCCGCGGGGCTGCTGAGCGGCCTGGGCGCGTGGGAGGTGACCCTGGCCGCGGACAACAGCCCCCGGCAGTGCGTGGTGTCGGGTCCCGCCGAGCCGCTGGAGCGGGTGCGGGCCGCGGCCGCGATGCTCGGGATCGGCGCGACCACGCTCCGGGTCCCCTACGCGTTCCACCACCGGACCCTGGCCGCCGTCGCCGACGACTTCGCCCACCGGGCCTCCGCGCTGCGCACCGGCCCGGCCCGGCACGTCCTCCACTCCGCGATCCTGGGACGGCGGCTGGAGGACGAGGACGCGGTCGCCGATCTGGTCGCGGCCCACCTGGTCCGGCCCACGCGGTTCACGGACGCCGTCCGCGGCCTGTACGCGGACGGGGTGGACGTGTTCGTGGAGTGCGGTCCCCGTGGCGTCCTGAGCGACCTCGTGGCGGCGACCGTCCCCGGCGTGCGCGTCATCGCGCCGCTGCGGCGCCGGGCGGGCGGCCGGGAGGTGGCCGACGCCCTGGCCGGCATCGCACCAGGCGCCGGCAGCGCATCGGGTGCTTGCGTCGCATCGGGCGCCGGCAGCGGACCGGGCGCCGGACGCGGTGTCGGCCCCGGCATCGGCATCACCCCCACTCCCAGCCCCACTCCCAGTCCCAGTCCCAGTCCCAGTCCCGGAATCGACGCCGACGAGGATCGCGCCGTGGCGGCGGAACGGCCGGAGCCCGACGGGAGCGCGGTCGGCGACCGCCGGGAGGTCGTGGAGACCCTGCGGTCCCTGTACGCCGAGGCTCTGGGCTATCCGCCCGAGGTGCTGACGGAGGACGCGGACCTGGAGGCCGATCTGGGGGTGGACTCCATCAAACAGACGGAGTTGTTCGCCCAGGCCGCCACCCGCTACGGGCGGACGCTGCCCGCCGAGGGGTCCCGACTGACCAGCTACACGACGCTCGCGGCCCTCGCGGAACTGCTGAACACCCTGCCGGCCGCCCGGGACGCGCGCACGAAGGAGGCGACGGCATGAGCGGGCCCCTCGATCCCGTGCCTCCGGCGACGCCCGACCTCCACGGGAAGGTCGCCGTCGTGACCGGCGGCGGCAAGGGCGTGGGTGCGGCAATCAGCCGGGAACTCGCCCGGCACGGCGCCCACGTCGTCGTCAACTACTTCCACTCCCCGGAGGCCGCCGAGGCCACCGTCGCCGCGGTCCGCCGCGCCGGGGGCCACGCCCAGGCCCTGCGGGCCAGTGTCGCCAAGCGCGAGCAGGTCACCGCGATGTTCGGGGCGATCGCCGAGGAGCACGGCGGCGTGGACATCCTCGTGAACAACGCGGCCCGCGGTGTCTTCGCGCGCTACGACGACCTCACTGACACCGAATGGCAGCGGGCCCTCGACACCAACCTCCACGGCGCCCGCTGGTGCGCCCTGGCGGCGGCGCCGCTGATGGCCGCCCGAGGGGGCGGGGCGATCGTCAACGTCTCGTCCATCGGCGCGGGCCTCGCCATGGACAACTACCTGCTCGTCGGGGTGTGCAAGGCCGCGCTTGAGGCGATGACCCGCTACCTGGCCGCCGACCTCGGCCCCCAGGGCATCCGCGTCAACACCGCCTCCGCCGGGCTGCTGGACAACCCCACCGCGGCGCTCTTCCCCGGCGCGGACGACCTCCGGTCGACCTGCCGGGCGGCCTCTCCCCTGGGCCGCCTGGGCACCGAGGAGGACCTGGCCCGGGTGGTGGCGTTCCTGGCCTCGCCGCAGGCGCGCTGGATCTCCGGGCAGTGCCTGCTGGCCGACGGCGGGCTGTCGGTGGGCCGCGCCATGCTCACCCCGCGCCCGGGCCCCCTGGCCGGCGCCTCCGGCCCTCCCGGCGCCTCCGGCACGCCCACCGCTTCCGGAGGGCCTGACACACCCGGCGTACGTGAAGTGCTCGGCGCCTCCGGCACGCCCACCGCTTCCGAAGGGCCTGACACCCCCGGCGTACGTGAAGTGCTCGGCTCGTCCGACACACCCGGCGCACGCGAAGTGCTCGACGTACGGGAAACGCTCGGCGTACCCGACACCCCCGGCGTGTCCCGCGTGCCCGACGCGGTCGCGTCCGATGGCGGCACCGCGCCCCTCGGGGCACCCTCCGCGGCCGCAGCCGAGGACCGGACCGTGGCCGTCGTCGGCATGGGGCTGGTGGCGCCCGGTGTGGACGACCCCGACATGCTCTGGCAGCGGCTCGTGGAGGGCGTTCCGCAGTTCGGGGAGCCGGGGGACCGGTTCGAGCAGGCGCACTTCTGGTCGCCCGAGGCCGCGCCGGACCGCACGTACAGCCGGGTCGCCGGCTACGTCCGGCCCGCCCCGCCCGGCCGTGAGGACTTCCTGACGGCCTGGACGCACACCGCGCTCGCCCAGTGCGGTGCCGGGGAGCTCGCGGCCGTCGCGGGGATCCGCGCCGCCTGCTTCGTCGGCGCGTGGAGCGAAGGGTCCCAGCACGTCGAGGAGAGCCTGCTCGTCGAGGCCGCGGCGGAGGGGATCGCCGCGCACTGGCCCGCGACCGCCGACGAGGACCTCCGCGAGCGGCTGCGCGCCCTTCTGACCGCGCGCTATCCCCACGCGGGGCGCGTGGCGGAGCACCTGCCCCTGGCCGCCGTCCGCCGCGCGGTGGCCCGGCTGCTGCCCGCCAGGACACCGGTGCGGGTCGTCGACACGGCCTGCTCGTCGTCGCTCTACGCCATCGACCTGGGGGCGCGCGCCGTGCTGGACGGGGAGTGCGAACTCGCCCTGTGCGGCGGGGTGTTCTCCCTCGGACCCCGCTACAGCGTGCTCTTCTCGCAGCTGCGGGGGCTGAGCCGGTCGGGCGCGGTGCGGGCGCTCGACGGGCGTGCCGACGGGGTGCTGTTCTCCGACGGGGCGGGTTTCGTCGCCCTCAAGCGCCTGGACCGGGCGCGGGCGGACGGCGACCGGATCCTGGGGGTGCTCGCCGGGTTCGGGGCGGCTTCCGACGGCCGGGGGCGTGCCGTCCACGCACCCCATCACACCGGCCAGGAGCGGGCGTTGGCGCGGGCCCGCGCCGTGTCCGGCGTCGCCGCCGAGCGGATCGACTGGGTGGTGGCGCACGCCACCGGGACGCCCGTCGGGGACGCGGTGGAGCGCGGTGTCGTGGCCCGCGGGCTGCCGCATGCCTGGTGCACCTCGAACAAGTCGGTGATCGGGCACACCGGCTGGACCGCCGGCGTGGCCTCGGTCGTGCACGCGCTCCAGGCGCTCGCGCACAGTGTGATCCCGCCCCAGGCGCCGTACAGCGCCCCGGCGGACGAGCCCGCCCCGCGCGTGCCGACGGGGCCGGTGCCCTGGCCGCGCCCCGCCGGCCGGCCCCGGACGGTCGGGGTGTCCTCGTTCGGCTTCGGCGGCACCAACGCCCATCTGCTGCTCCAGGACGCCCCTCGTCCGGGCGAGGCGGCCCCCGCCTCGCTGCCGGAGCCCGCCGCCGACGATCCCGTGGTGGCGGTGGCCTGGTCGGCCCATCTGCCCGGCGCACCGGACGCGCGCGAGGTGGCCCGGCGTCTCGGCGCGGGCCTGCCGCCCGCCGGGGCCCGCTCGTTCGGGCCCGGCCGCCCCGCCCCGGCCTTCGCCGACGTCCGCATGCCCGCACGTACCGTGGAGGCCGTCGATCCGGCGCAGTTGATGGCGCTTCAGGTCACCGGCGGGCTCACGGGTCCCGGCGGCGCCCCGTGGTGGGACGGTCTCCAGGAGACCTGCGGGGTCTTCGCCGCCCACACCGGCGTCCCGTCCCGATCGCCGGACGTCACCCTCCGCTGCTACGCCACGTCGCTGACCGAGACCGTACGCCGCCATGCCACGGCCCGGGCCGGAGCGGCGGAGGGCACCGCGCCGGCCGGACTCGATCCCGAGGCGCTGGAGGAGGCCACCGCCGCCCTCCTGGCCGCGGTCCGGGCACGTCCGGCACCGGGCGAGGACACCCTGGCCGGGCTGATGCCCAACGTGATCCCCGCCCGCGTGGCCGCGCTGCACGATCTGCACGGGCCCACCATGACCCTGGACACCGGGACCACCTCCGGCCGCACCGCGCTGCGGGCCGCGGCGGCGCATCTGCGGCGCGGCGAGCTGGACCTGGCCCTGGTGATCGGCGTCAACGGTGCCGGCGCCCCGCTCCTCGCCCGGGTGCACGGACTCGACGCGTCCACGAGCCCCGCCGAGGGCGCGTTCGCCCTGCTGCTCACCCGGGCCTCGGTCGCCGCCGCGCGCGGCTGGACATCGCTGGGTGAACTCCCCTCCCTGCTGGCGGTGTTGCCCGACGAGTCCGCGCCCCGCACCGGGTGGAGCTACCACGGCGCCGACGACCTGGTCGACGTCCTGCGCCACGTCGTCGTGACCACGTCGCCGACGGACGCCGGCACGCGGCGGGAGGCCGACGTCTCCCACACCCCCGTCCCCCCATCGCCCCTGACGCGCCGTCACACCCTGAGCTGGCGGCGGAGCGACACCACCCTGGCGCACCCCTCCCCTCCCCTGCCCGCGCGCACCCTGGTCGTCGCCGACATCCGTCACGCGGACGCACTGCGCCCCTTGGTGCGGGCCGGCGGCCACAGCCGTCTCCTGGCGCTGGACGGCACACGGGATCCGCAGGAGGCCGTCGACTCGCTCCTCGCGGAGAACCCGAAGGGGTTCGCGCACCTCCGGATCGTCGCCGATCTGCGCTCCCCCCACGGCGACGCCTGGCCGGCGCCCCCCTCCGCCGGAGTGCTGCGGGTCCAGGAAGCCGCGTTCTGGGCCGTACGGCAGTCGCGCGACCGCCTCGTGGCGGGCGGGAGCTGCGCGGTGGCCGTGATGGCGCCGTTCGCCGACGGTCATCCGCATCCGCACGCCCACCTCTTCACCGGGTTCGTGAAGTCCCTCGCCTGGGAGCTGACCGGCTGCACGGTGCGCGCCGTGGTCGGCGACACCGCCTCGGCACACGACGCGCTGACCGTCCTGGAGGACGAACTCGCCCGCCCCGCCGACGGTTTACCCGTCGTCCACCACCGCGGCGGCGGCCGCTACGTCCAGCGGCTCGCCGAGGACGCGCCGCCCCCGTCCGGCGACGCCCTTCCGCTCGCACCGGGCGCCGTGGTCGTGGCCACGGGCGGGGCGCGGGGCATCACCGCCGCATGCCTGGTGGCGCTGGCCCGCCAGGTGCCCCTCCGTGTCCACCTCGTGGGTTCCGGCCGCCCCGGCGACGTGCCCGGCGCCCTCCTCGACACGCCCGATGCGGCGCTGCCCGCCGCCCGCGCCCGCCACATCAGCGCGGAACGGGGCCGCGCCCCCGGCCGGCCGGTGCGCGAGATCAGCGCGGACTTCGACCGGCTCCTGCACGCCCGCGAGTCGGCGCTGACCCTCCGCCGGCTGCGCGAGCTGTGCGGCGAGGACCGCGTCCACTTCCACACCTGCGACCTCACCGACCCGAAGGCCGTCGACGGCGTGGCCGACTCCGTCCGCGCCCGCGAGGGCCGCGTCGACCTGCTCGTCAACGGCGCGGGGCTGCACCATCCCGGCGACATCACCCGCAAGACGCTGCCCGGCATGCGGCGCGTCCGTGACGTCAAGCTGTACGGGTACCACCATCTGCGGGCCGCGTTCACCGGGGCCCTGGCCCCGCGTCTCTGGTGCAACTTCGGGTCGGTCACGGGCGTCGCCGGGCTCCCCGGCGAGAGCGACTACTCGCCGGCCAACGACTTCCTGTCCGGCGCGGCGCAGGCCGGTCCGCCGGGCGAGTACACGATCGCCTGGACCATCTGGGACGAGACGGGGCTGGGCTCCGGGGCGGTCGTCCAGTCGTACACCGCCCGGACCGCGCGCCTGTCCCGCATGACCACGGCGGAGGGCGTCGGCCACTTCCTGGCCGAGCTCCGGCGCCGCCCCCGGTGCGAGGACCGGCTCGTGACCTTCGTCGGCGAGGCCGAGCACCACTCGTTCGACCTCCTCTTCCCCGGCCTGCGCACCCCGCACGCCCGTCCCCGCACCCGCACCGCTACCGGCTCCGGCGACGCGCCGCGCCGCACCCGCCCGGACGCCGGTGACGGGGCCCCACCGGCGACACCGGGCCCCCCGGGGCTCCTGCCCCCGCCCGTCGAGCGGCGACGTGACGGTGCCTCGTGGCATCTCGCGCTCGACGTCGGCGCCCACCGCTTTCTCCTCGACCACCTGGTCGACGGCCGTCCCACCGTGCCCGGCGTGCTGCTCGCCGACATCGCCGTCCAGGCCGCCCGCACCCTGGCCCCCGGCCGGCCGGTGCGCAGCGTCGACGACCTCGCCTTCAGCGCCTGGGTCCGCGCCCGTACCGACGGCGCCCCCGCCCGGTTCCGCGTCGAGGCCCGCCGCACGGAAGGCCGCGGCGCCGACTCCGGGACCGCCTGCGTCGTCGCCGTCACGATCCGCTCCGACACCACCGCTCCCGACGGGCGGATCCTGAGCCGGGACCGGGAGCACTTCCGGGCGACCGTCCGTCTCGGGGATCCGCCGCTCGCGCCGGCCTCCCTGAGCCTCCCCGCCGGGCCCCGCCGGCCGGTCGACGACCCGTACTACTCCCCCGCCTCACCCGTCCGGCTCACCGGCGCCTTCCGCGCCACCGACGCGTGCCACACCACCGGCCTGGGCACCACCGCCCGCTGGCGTCCCGACCCGGGGCTGCTCGCCGGGCTCCCTCTCCTCGGCACGCCCTGCACCCTGCTCGACAGCCTCGCCCGCACCCCGGCCCTCCAGCCGGATCCCGACGGCCGCCACCCCGTCCCGGTCCCCCGTTCCATCGAACGCATCACGCTGTACGAGCCCGGCGACGACCGCGCCCTTCTCGCCTCCCACCCCGGCGGCCTCCTCCTCCACCACGCACCCGCCACCGGAACCAGCACGGCGACCGACGGCCACGGCCGCGTCGTCGCCCGCATCACCGGGATGCGCGGGACGACCCTGGCCCACCTGCCCGCCGCGGCCGCCCGAGGCCGGTCCGCACCTCCCCCCGACACGCCCACGGCGCCGTGACGCCCCCGCCCCCGCCCGAACCCCGGCACCGGCGGATCCCCTCCGCCGCCGGCCCGGTCGACCTCTGGTGGCGGCTCGAACCGGCCGCGGCGGGCCCCGGGCGCGGCCGGGACCTGCTGCGCCACGCCGTCGCGGCACGCTCCGGCCGCACCGCGGACGACGTCCTCCTGGCTCCCGACCCCGTCGGGCGTCCCCGCCCGCTCCCCGGCCAGGACCTGCCGCCGTCACCCCTCACCGCGGCCCACTGCGGCCCCCTCGTCGTCGCCGCGCTGATCACCCCGACCCCTCGCACCGGCCACAAGGTCCCTTCCGCACCGGAAACCACGCCCCTCGACGGGACCACCCTCGGCATCGACGTCGAGCACCTGTCCGCCCTCCCCTCGCCCGCGCTCCTCCGCCACGCCCTCCGCCCGGCCGAACGCGCCGCCCTGAACGCCCGCCCCGCCGCCGGCCGGTGCGCCGCCTTCCTGGCGCTGTGGACGGCGAAGGAGGCCGTCGCCAAGGCCGTCGGCTGGCCCCTGCTGCGCGCCCTGGTCGACGTCGAGATCGCCCTCGACCCCCACCCCGCCGTGGCCCGCCTCGGCGGGGACCGCGCTCCGCGGGGCTGGCACCTCGTCCCCCTGCGCCTGTCCGGGCTCCCGCACACCGTGACCCTCGCCCTGCATCATCCGCACCCCGCCCCAGAACGGGAGAACCCATGGATCTCACCGGCAGGACCGCGCTCGTCACCGGAGGCACCCGCGGCATCGGCCTGGCCATCGCCCACACCCTCCACAGCCACGGCGCCCAGGTCGTGATCACCGGCCGCGACAAGGGGCACGGCGAGGCGGCCCTCGCGCGCCTCGACGCCGGGGACGACGTCACCCTCTGCCTCGCGGACGCCACCCACCGGCCCGACGCCGAACGGGCCGTGGACACCGTCGTGGAGCGCTACGGGCACCTCGACATCGTCGTCAACAACGTCGGCGGGGCGACGGACTTCGCCACGGTCGCCGACATCACCGACGACACCTGGCACCGCACCCTCGCCCTCAACCTCGACACCGCGCTCTACACCACGCGGCACGCCCTGAGCCGCCTCGTGCCGCAGCGCTCCGGCCGGGTCATCACCATCTCCTCGATGGAGGGCCGGGACCCCGACCCCGGCCTCTGCGCCTACGCCGCCGCCAAGCACGCCCTCATCGGACTCACCCGGGTCCTGGCCAAGGAGGTGGGCCCGCACGGCATCACCGCGAACTGCGTGTGCCCCGGCGCCGTCGAGACCGACTGGGTCACCGAACAGGGACCCAAGGCCGCGCGCGTCCTGGGCACCGACTACGCCGGTCTCGTCCGCCACTTCACCGGCCGCACCGCCACGGGCCGCCTCACCCGCCCGGAGGAGGTCGCCGCCGCGGTCCTCCTCCTCGCCTCGCACGCCGGCTCCGGCATCACCGGATCCTGCATCGCCGTCGACGGAGGCGCCACCGTGTGACCGGCACGACGGTGAGCCACCGTGCCCCACCACGGCGGCCGCGCCCGCCGGCGTGCCACGACGCGCCCCCGCCCGCCCCGGCCGTGTGACGCTGCGCGAAGGGGCAGCGCTTCCTGCCCCCGGCGCCCGGGGGCGGGCCTGGACGGGGCACGGGCGGGTGGGGACGCTGGGGGTACGGGGGCCGCCGCGCCTCCACGGAGGACGTCTTCGGGGACCGTTCGGGGAGCTGACGATGAGCGTGTACGACCACGACCACGGCCATGAGCACGACCACGAGCACCACCAGGAGCACACGACCGAGCACGCGGCGGACGACCGGCTCCGGGACGACCGGGCCCAGGACGGCGGTCCCGGTGCGGCGCGGCTCTTCGAGGCCGCGGCCGCCGGGCGCACCGACGTCGTGGGGCCGTCCGGGCTCGGAGCGCTCCAGCGGGCGGTCGGCAACGGGGCGGTCGGGGCGATGGTCCAGCGCCGCCGCGGCGCGGAGCCCGAGGCCCCCGCCGAGGAGGGCGCGCGCTCGCCCGTGCACGACGTGCTGGCCTCGGGAGGCGGGCAGCCGCTGGACACCGCGACCCGCGGGGACATGGAGGCCCGGATGGGCGCCGACTTCTCCGACGTACGGATCCACACCGACGCCGCGGCGGACGCCTCCGCCAAGGGCATCGGCGCGCACGCGTACACGGTGGGCAACGACGTGGTGTTCCAGCGGGACGCCTACGACCCGGCGTCGCCGCGGGGCCGGACGACGCTGGCGCACGAGCTGACCCATGTGATCCAGCAGCGCAGCGGGCCGGTCGAGGGCACGGAGGCACCCGGCGGGATCCGGGTGAGCGACCCCTCGGACCGTTTCGAGCGGGAGGCCGTCTCCAACGCGGAACGGGTCATGGCCGAGCCGGCGGCGCCGTCCGCGCCCGCCGCGCCCGCCGTCCAGACGGCACCCGCCCCGTCGGTGCAGCGCGCGGCGACGGAGGACGAGGACGAGCAACCCGCCGACGTGCAGGGCTCGTTCGTGCAGCGGGCGGCGGAGGCGGGGGCCGAGGAAGAGGAGGAGGCCCCGCCCGCGTAGCCGTGTCGCGGAGACGTGGCCGTGCGCGTGCGGGGCCTCGGAGGGCGCTTCCGGGCGGCCGCGGCCGGAGGACCCGGAGCCGGCGGGGCTCAGGGCTTGGTGGACTGCAGGATGCCTCCGGCCAGGAGGGACTGGGCGCACCGGCCCGGGACCGGGGCGCCGACCGGCCGCCCGACCTTGCGGCAGGTGACGGTCATGGAGACCCGGCCGCCCGCGGACACCACGATCGGGGTGACGAAGTGGTAGTCGTGGTCCCGGAAGTTCTCCAGGGCCAGGCTCAGACGGGGGCCCTCGCCGATCGTGATGAACACGGTGCCCGCGTCGCCCTGCGGGTTCTGGACGACGATGTCGGTGACCCGGAACGCCTTCCCGTCCGGCACCACCATCGCCGTACCGCTGCTCGATCCGCCGCCGACACCGTCCCTGACCTGCACCTGGGCGCTGGTCGGCACGGGTGCCGGGAGCGGCTTCGCGGTCGGCTTGGGCTTGGCCGTGGGCTTCGGGGCGGGCTTGACGCTCGGCTTCGGGGGCGGGGCGGGCGTGGGGGTGAGGGTCGGCGTGGGCGACGCTCCTCCGCCGGAGCCGCCTCCCGTCTGGCCGCCGCTGCCGGGTCCGCTGGTCGCGGAGGCGATGGCCTCGGGCGTGATCGCCTCGCGGGCCGCCGACTTCACGGCCGGCCGGAGCAGTCCGTACCAGAACCCGGCCAGGATCAGGGCGAGGACGCACGCGAGGACGAGGGCCCGGGGCAGCCAGCGCGGCAGGACGGCTTCCTGCTGGTAGGTGCCGTCGAGGACGACCGGCGGCACGGCCGGTTCCTCGCCCTCGGGGGCGGGGGGCGCGACGACGGCCTGGAAGGTGTGGACGACCGGGGTGCCGCGCCAGAGGGGCTTGGCGGGCTTGACGCGCAGCTCGGAGAAGGCCGCGCGGCCCGGCTCGATGGTGAGCTCGGGCCGGGTGAAGGAGATCCGGGCCCGTTCGGTGCCGGAGCGGGCGGCGAGGCCGACGGTGAGCGGGGCGTTGCCGCGGTTGTCGACGGCGACCTTGTGTCCGCCGCGCCGCACGCCGTGCGAGCCCCGGGGCACCAGTTCGGCGGTGACCTCGGTGAAGGGCGCGACGGTCACCCGGCCCTCGGGCACCTCGGGTTCGGCGTGGTCGCTGGTGGGGATCACGCGGACGCCGAAGGGCGTCTCGCCCGCGGGTACGGACGGGTCGCGCGGCGGCCGGAAGGTGACGGAGACGGTCTCCGCGCTGCCGGGGTAGAGGGAGAGGGTCGCCGGTTCCACCGTCGTCCAGGCGGCACAGGCGCCGGCCACCTCGAAGCGGTACTCCTCCACGGTGGAGCCGGAGTTGCGCACCTGAAGAGGGAGGCTCGTCTCTTCGCCCGGTACGGCGGTGACGGACGATGCGTCGAGGCTTGCCGTAAGACTCATGGGCGCACCGTAGGGTGCGGGCTCCTCCACAGCATCGTCAGAGAAGGAACACTTTCGGGCAGATTCAGTGCCCGAAGCAACGATTCAGTTTTCGTGACGGTCAGTCAGGGCATCTCCAGTCCGCCGAACTACCAATGAGACTGGCGTTGTTGGCGTTGCATGTGGTCTTCACGTGTCGTTCACGGGGGCCGCGCCACCCGCGCCGGCCGCCGTTTGCCCCGGGGGGAGCCAGACCATGGAACGTACGGCCGTAGCACTGCGCGCGCAGGACCCGATCTCCCAGGCAGGAGTGACGAGCCAGTTACGGACCCGGCCCGAGATCACCGTGACGGAGTGGAGCGAGACCGCCGACCCCGCGCCCGAGGTCGTCGTGCTCGTGGTCGACACCGTCGACGAGGACGTCCTGCGGCTGCTGCGCCACATCCGGCGCACCAGCACCGCGCGCCCGGTCCTCGTGACGACGGACATCGACGAACAGAAGCTGGTCAGCGCGGCGGAGTGCGGGGTCGCCGGGGTGATCCGGCGCGCGGAGGCGACACCGGAACATCTGGTGCACGTCATCGGGACGGTCGCCAAGGGCGCCGGACACCTCCCCTCCGACCTGGTGGGACGCCTCCTGGAGGAGGTCGGCCGACTCCAGGGCCAGGTCCTCGGCCCCCGCGGCCTGCACTTCACCGGGCTCGCGGCGCGCGAGGTCGACGTGCTGCGCCTGGTGGCGGAGGGCTACGACACCGCGGACATCGCCGCGAAGCTCTCGTACTCCGAGCGGACCATCAAGAACGTGCTGCACGCGGTGATCACCCGTCTGCAGCTGCGCAACCGGTCGCACGCGGTCGCGTACGCGATGCGGCAGGGGCTGATCTGATCCGCGGGCCCGTCCGGGCGTCCGCCCGGACACCCTTGCCCCTTGAGGCAGAACTCCGTTCCCCGAAAGGTGACTTGGGAAGCGCAGACGACCGCGGCCCGGTCCGGCATCCTCGGGCCGTCGAGCGACGTGAGGCCGAGGGGGTTGTGCCGTGCGCTGGTTCCAGTCGTCCGGGCGTACGAGGCCGACGGTGCCGCGCCGGGCCGCGCGACGCTCGCCCGCCCGGGCCACGCTCGCGCTGCTGCTGCTCGCCGGGGCCGTACCGGCGTCGACGTCCGCGTCGGCGGTCCCGGTGCCGGTCGAGCCGGTGACGCCGGCGAGCGTCACGCAGGCGCTGGACCCCGGCGCGTCGCTCACCGTCGACAAGCGGGTCCTGACGCCGCCGGTGCCGCCGAGGCCGGAGGTGGTGCTGCTGGTGGACGGGACGTACAGCATGGTCGACGTCATCGGCAGCGTACGGGGAGGACTGTCGAGCATCATCGAGAAGGTGCGGTCCAACCAGCCCGAGGCCCGGTTCGCGGTGGCGACCTTCGGCGACCAGCAGGTGGACCCCGGCGCCGGCTTCGACGTCACGGCCGCGCTCACCCAGGACGTGGACCAGCTGCGCACCGGGGTCGAGAAGCTCGGCACGTCCCGCGGCAACGGCAGCATGGGCCCCTCCGAGGACTGGATCAACGGCCTGTGGCAGATCGCGAACGGCGCCGACGGCCGGACCGTCTTCCGGGAGAACTCCAGCCCGGTGGTCGTCCTCGTCAGCGACGCGTCCAGCCACAACCCCAGCAACGGACACACCATCGAGGACACGATCTTCGCCCTCCAGGACGCGAACGCCCGCGTCCTCGGCATCGACGTGGACACCTCCGTCGGCGACGGTCTCGACGGCACCGGCTACGCGGGCATCGAGGACCAGATCGAGAACCCGCGCACCACCCCCGGACAGGCCACCCGCATCATCGAGGCGACCGGCGGCCGGAAGCTCAGCGGCATCGACCCCGACCGGGTCGCCGAGGCCATCGTCGAGGGCCTCGGCAATCTGCCCACCCGGGTCGGCCACCGGCCGACCTGCGACCCCGGGCTCACCGTCACCCTCGACCCGCCCACGCGTGACGTCGTCAGCGGCGAGACCGCCGCCTTCACCGAGACGATCACGGTCGCGCCGGACGCGCCCCAGGGCGCCACCCTCACCTGCACCGTCGAATTCCCGCTCGGCACCCAGGCCCCGGACACGTCCGCCATCGGGCCGGCGGCCGCCGCCGGCCCGGGCTACCAGCAGCAGATCTCGATCACCGTCAACGACGTGGCCGCTCCCGTCGTCACCGTCGACGACCGCACCGCCCGCGCCGGCGGTCCCGAGGGCGCTCCGATCGACTTCACGGCGACCGCCACGGACGCGCTCGACGGCCCGCTGACGCCGGTCTGCGTCCCCGCGTCGGGCTCCGTCTTCCCCGTGGGCACCACCACCGTGACCTGCACGGCCACCGACGCGGCCGGCAACACCGGCACCGACACGGCCGTCTTCCACGTCGCGCCCCCGGCCACACCGCCCGGCGGGCATCCGTCGCCGCCCCCCGTACCGCCGTCCTTCGCGGACGTGGCCGTCTCCCTGTCGCTCTCCCCCGTCCGCTCCTACACGGGCCGGGCGGTGGTCGCCCGCTACACCCTCACCAACGCCGGTCCGGACACGGCCCGGGACATCACCCTCGCCACCACATGGCCCGCCGGTCCCGGCCGCGCCCTCTCCCGCACCGACCGCTGCACGGCCGCCGCGCCGTGCTCCCTCCCGCCCGGCGGCCGCGTGGTGGTCACCCAGACGGCCACCTACCCGGAGGCCGTGTCCGGGACGGTCCGGGCGACCGTCCGCCACCCCCTGCCCGACCCGCAGGCCCGGGACAACACGGCCACGGCCGCGCTCCGGGTGGTCCAGCCCCGCCTGGAGGTCACCCCCCGGGTGGTCAAGCCCGGCGAGCCCGTCTCCGTCCGCGGCACCGACTTCCCGCCCGGCGAGCGGGTGAGGCTCGTCTGGTCCACGGGCCTGACCGCCGACACCGCCCCCGTCACCGTGGGCCGGGACGGCCGCTTCGAGACGCAGGTGCTGGTGCTGCGCAAGGACAGGACCGGTCCGCGGCTGCTGCGCGCGGAGGTCGCGCGCCTGGAACGCCTGGAGCAGCCCGTGCTGGTGGTCCAGCACGCGCTCCAGCCGCCGGACTTCGCGGGCCGGGGGTGAGGGTCCGTTGATCCACGAGGTCGACGACGTCCTGCGCTCCCTCATCCGCGCGGAGGTCCTGGAGGGCGGGCAGGTGGCGGTGGTCTTCGACGCGCCCACCCGCGAGTGGGCGGCGAAGGTGAACGCGCCGATGGTCAACCTGTACCTGTACGACATCCGCGAGGACATGCGGCGGCGCGAGCGCGGTCTGCACAACGAGTACGACGAGCGCGGCGTGGTCGTCGCCCGCCGCCGCCCGCCGCGCTACTTCAAGCTGTCCTACCTGATCACGGCGTGGACCAAGCGCCCCGAGGACGAACACCGCCTGCTGTCGTCCCTGCTGGCGTGCCTGCTGCGGTACGAGGCGCTCCCGCCGGCACGACTCACCGGAACCCTCGCGGAGATCGGCGCGGCCGTCCCGATGTCGATCGCCCTCCCGCCGCCGGAGGACCGCTCGTTCGCCGACGTGTGGAGCGCGCTGGGCGGCGAGCTGAAGCCGTCCCTCGACCTGGTGGTGAGCGTCCCGGTGACGGCGTCGCCGCGCTACCCGGCAGGCCCGCCGGTCGGCGACGAGAGACTGGACGTCCGGTTCGGCGGAGGGCCCACCGGATGACCGCCGAACTCCTCGCCAGGGCCCGCGAGATGGAGGTCCGCGTCCGCCGCGCGGTGGAGGCCCGGAGGGAGGCGGACCCGGATCCCGACGACGCCTTCCGGGGCCTGTACCTCACGGAGGAGGCGGTGGAACGGCTCCTGGACGCGCCCCGCGCCTTCCCCCGCCCGGAGCCCATGCCGCCGGCGTCCCCGTCCTCCCGGCTGGGTGTGCTGGCACGCGACTTCGGCCTGTCCGCCCTCGACGTGGACATCCTGCTGATCGCCCTCCTTCCGGACCTGGACGACCGCTTCGAGGCGTTCTACGGCTACCTCAACGACGACGTCACCCGCCGTCGCCCCTCGGCCGGCCTGGCCCTCGGCCTGTGCGGCATGCCCCACGCGGACCGCGAGGCCCGGGCGAGGCTCGGCGAACGGGCCCCCTTGCGGGCGGGTGGCCTGCTCCTGGTCGAGGACCGGGACCGCCCCTTCCTCGGCCGCGCCCTGCGCGTCCCCGACCGGGTGACGGCGTACCTCCTGGGCGACGACACCCCGGACCCGCGCCTGACCGACGTACGAGCCCCCTGGGAACCGGTGCGCGGCGTGGGCGACCCGGCGCCGCTGGCCCGCTTCCTCTCGTCGGACGGGACGGGCCTGGTCTACCTCCAGGAGGACCAGGGCGGCGCCGGTACGGCCCTGGCGGCGTCGGCGCTGGAGACGGCGGGCCGCGCGGTCCTGGGCGTCGACCTGGCCCGCCTCGCCGAGGACCCGGCCCCCGCGGAGGCCGTCCGCTGCCTCCTCCGCGAGGCCCGCCTGACGGGAGCCGGCCTGGTCTGCGCCCCGGTCGACGCGGTGGCGCGGGAGCGCCCGGGCCTGCTGCGCGCGGTGACGGACCTTCCGGTGCCGGTGGCCCTGGTGGGCCGCCTCCCCTGGGACGCGGCCTGGTCGACGGCGCCGCCGCTGCTCGTCCGCGCCCCGAGGGTGGGCCCGGAAGCGCGGGCGGAGCTGTGGCGCGCGAGCGCGGGCGAGGACGTGGCCCTGCCGGTGGAGGACATCCTGGCCCCCTTCCTCCTGACCCCGGAACAGATCGTCCGCTCGGCGCGGGCGGCGGTCCAGAAGGCGAGCCTGGAGGCGACGGAGGTCACCGCGGACCACCTGCGCCAGGGCGCCCGGGCCCAGAACGCGGCGGGCCTCGACCGCCTGGCCCGCCGCATAGAACCCACGGTCGGCTGGAACGACCTCGTCCTCCCCCCGGACACGGAGACCCAGCTCCGCGAACTGACCTCCCGGGCCCGTCACCGCGACCACGTCCTGGGCGCCTGGTCGATGCGCCCGGGCGGCGGCAGGGGCCGGGGAGTGGCGGCCCTGTTCGCCGGCGACTCGGGCACGGGCAAGACGATGTCGGCGGAGGTCATAGCGGCCGACCTGGGCCTGGACCTCTACACGGTCGACCTGGCGACGGTGATCGACAAGTACGTGGGCGAGACGGAGAAGAACCTGGAACGCATCTTCACGGAAGCGGCAGGCGTCAACGGCGTCCTCCTCTTCGACGAGGCGGACGCCGTCTTCGGCAAACGCTCGGACGTGAAGGACGCCCACGACCGCTACGCGAACGTGGAGTCCGCGTACCTCCTGCAACGCATGGAGTCCTTCGACGGCCTGGCCATCCTGGCCACCAACCTCCGCGCGAACCTGGACGACGCCTTCACCCGCCGCCTGGACCTGATCGTCGACTTCCCGGTCCCCGACGCCCCCCAACGCCTCCTCCTCTGGGACCGCACCCTGGGCCCCCACGTCCCCCGCGCGACGGACCTGGACCTCCCCTTCTGCGCCGAAGCCTTCGAACTCTCGGGCGGCAACATCCGCTCGATCGCGGTGACGGCGGCCTACCTGGCGGCGGAGGCCGCCGGCCCCCTGACGATGCCGATGCTGATCCACGCGGTGCAGCGGGAGTACCAGAAACTGGGGCGACTGACGTTGGCGTCGGAGTTCGGGCGGTACGCGGCGCTGCTGGTTTGAAGCTCCCGGAAAATTCAGCGGCTTCTGCGGACGGACCGCAACACGCGCCGCGCCACCGCCCGCACTTCCCTGTCCGGGTCGCTTGACGCCACTGCGGACAGGACGCCATCCAACTCCTCCCAAGCCGCATAGGCTGACGAAACAAGAGCCGCTTTCCTCACCACCGAATCGATCGACTCACCCAAGAGAAGCTCACGAAACGCAGCAATCACCGCACTATCCGGAGATTCGGTCGCCAAACCGAGATGTCCGGCAGCGACGGCCCGCTCTTCAAGGGTGGACGCCTCGCGAACCCACGTCACAACATCAAGGGAATCGAGCACGTTCAGCCCGGCTCTCACCCGGCCGACCAGGCTTTCGATTCGCTTCCCAGGCTGAGCTTCCAGGGTCAAATAATGAACCCCGACCAGATCATCTTCAACATAGAACGCGGCGTCGATACCATTCCGATCAGACCACACCTCTTCGTATGGTTCATCGACGCTACCTTCCTCGAGACTCCGCAGAACCCACGTGATCCTGATGAAGAATGCACCTACTTCACTTCGAGCGACATTCGGACTCAAAGCAAGGCGAACGGTCGCCAGGTCTTGCTCGATCACGGTACAGTCCCATCTCTCACCAGTTGCCTGAGATGCTTCTCTAGCTCTCGCCTGACAAAATTTCTTATCGCACGCTCATTTCCGGATATTCCAGTCTCAGTAATATGCCAACACGCGTACCGTTTCAAAAGATTCCGCTCACGCTCCATGAATTCATCCGGACCGACCTTAAGGTCAGTCCGCTTAGGATAGTCACTCTGAGCCCTGATACCGAGATCTTTGATGGAAGGAAGCGGACGCTCACTCCCTTCATTGAGCTCATCATGCACGAATCGGGCCGTCACTCCCGACCCTTCCAAGACCATCGGCTGCTCAGGACCATAGCGTTCACCCCACCCCAGCGCCCCTCTGGAAGCGAGAAAGTTGGCCAGGGATTCAGTCACACTCGCGCCAGTGCCGCGCGCTGCCTCGATGTGAGAAAGCCGCGCCAGGGAGGCGGCCCTATCCAGCTCGTCCTCCGACAGCCCTGGAGGTGACGGGCGCCCATGCTGAAGAGCCAGTACCGCCTCCATGAAGAGCTGCGGGTCCCTGGGGGGTTCCGCCGCGATCTTCAGATACTTCCCCCCGGGCTTGGGGCGACCTGTCGTCGTTCCGATCTCTCCCACGTTCAGCTGCCCAGGCAATGGGCCAGCCTTCCGCCTATATCCGCCTGATTTTTCAAAAGCTGCGACAGCCCGGTCACGCATCTCCATCAAGAAGAATTCCCATTCGCGACGCACAACCCCTCTCCGGGAGAGATCCCTGACGTCCTGCACAGCAGCCGACGATCGCCCACGCGGACGGAATCGAAGAGACCTGGACGCCTCTTGCCCTCGCCCTACATTCCGCTGCCTCTCAAGGAATTCAGCAGGCCCGGAAACGGAATTATCATAATCCTCTTCTATCGAGACCCTCCTAATCATTCTATTTGAACCGACACCCGGCCCCGAGTATCGCTGCAGTCGATTGCGTCCAAAATTGTCGATCTCATCGTCGACTATTTTCTTGTCCTGCGGCGTGCACTCCCCCGGGGGCAAGAGGTGAGTCCCTGTACGCGCAGCCTGCACGTACACCTCATCGCCTTCCGGCTTTTTAGGTGTGACCACAACACGGAGGCTCGTGCTGAATTTTTTGGCTATTCGTGCAACGCGAGTCCGGACATCATCGACCTTATTCTCACTGGAGAGAACAAGTTCAGACTGCTTCAATGCCTCCCGCTCGCCGTTCGCCTCACCAGGAAATCCTCTCGCATTCTTCCCGGGGTAGGGCGAGGGATTTCTTTCGCCAGCTTTACGCCAGAGCGCCTTGCCCTTCTTGGCTATGAAGTCGACGATCTTGTCGATGGCTCGGTTGACCGGGCGGGAGACGGCCTGGAAGACGGAGCGGACCTTGTTGGCGAGGTTGCCTATGCCCAGGAGGGCGGCCAGGAAGCCGATGAGGAGGGGGACGCTGGCGGCCAGGGCCGTTTCGACCATCTTCGGGACGCCGGCCGCGCCGCCGTTGGCGATCTGGATGACCGCGTCCAGGACCGCGTTGACGAAGTCGGCTATCTGGGCGCCCTGGGTCACCACGAACGTGACGATGTCGATGATGCCCTTGACCGCGCGGACGAAGGCCGAGGCGGGGTTGAGGAGGGAGAGGATCCAGGTGACGCCGGCGATGATGACGGTCGGGACCAGGTATTCCGTGAGCTTCGACAGGATCGTCGACTTGAGGTCGCCCGCCTCCGCCTGGATCTCCTTGACCGCGCCCGCCGGGCCCTCCTTCGCCAGGGACTGGGCCACCGGGACCGTCGACTCCACGGCCGTCATCGCCTCGTCGGGGACGCCCTTGCGGGTGATGCGGGTGCGGATGTTCTCCCAGGTCAGGCCCAGGAGGGAGGCGATGAGCTGGATGATGCCGCGCAGGTCGAAGCGTTGCGGGAGTTCGAGGCCCGCCTTGGTCGCCGTGCCCAGGAGCCAGGAGACCAGGCCCGTCTTCAGGTGGGTGCCTATGTTCGTGATGAAGAGGTTGAGGCCGGCGCCCACCGCCTTCACCAGGTTGCCCAAGAAGCCGATCGGGTCCTTGATGATCTTCACGATCGCCGAGGCGGCCTTCGCCAGGATGCCCAGCAGCAGGTTCTTCAGCTCGTTGATCGTCTTGATGACGCCGGCGATCGCGTCCTTCGCCTTGTCGATCAGGCCCTTGTTGGCCTCCTGGAGCTTCTTGATCTCCTCGTCCACCGCGTTCAGCGCGGCCGTGTACTTGTTCGCCAGGTCCTGGACCAGCTGTTCCGACTTCTCGTCGACGCTCGCTTCCAGGTCCTCGAACTTGCCGGCGAAGTCCTGCTGCGCCTCCTCGCCGAACGCCTTCAGGTCCGCCGGAAGCCGGTCGACCTCCGCCTTCAGCTCCGTCCTGCCCTGGGCGATGCGCGTCTTCGCGCGGCCCAGCTCCACGCCGATCATGTCCGCGACGGAGGAGATCACCGTCCGCATCCGCGCCACGTACAGCTTGCGCGACTCCTGGTAGAGGTCGTTCGCCTCCTTCGGCAGGCCCGCGAACTTGTCCTTCAGCCAGCGGCCCTTGCCCAGGAAGCCGCTGTAGCGCTTGTCCTTGTACTTCTTCATGCGGGCCTTGTGGTCCGCCGTGAAGGCGTCTCGGGCCGACTTCTCGCCCGTCGTGAACGCGGTGTCGACCTTCTGGTCGAGACCCGTCAGCGTCGCCTCGACGTCCTTCTTCGTCGCGTCGAAGACCTTCTGGAGCTTCGCGGTGACCTCGGCCCGCTTCTGCTCGTCCTTCGACTTCGTCTCGCCCTTGCCGCCGTCGACCGCCTTGCCCGCCGCCGCCCGCGTCGCCGTCAGCGTGGTCATCGCCTGCGCCCCCGCCGCCGCCGCGCCCGCCTTCGCGGTCGCCAGCTGCTGGTCCTCGGCCGTGTGCGCCTTGCCGGGGGCCTTCGCGGAGTCCGTCTCCGCGGTCTTCTTCGCCTTCAGCGCGTCGTCGAACTCCGGCTCGTTGCCCTTGGCGAGCTGCTCCTCCGTCACCTCGGCGTCGGCCATCGTCTTGTCGTTCTCCGCCGGGCCCTGGGAGAAGTCCGTCACCGCCGGCGGCTGCTTCTCCGGGATCGCGTCGGACGCGGACGGGGCGCCCGGGTTGGCCGGCGGGCGGTCCGGGCTCATCGGGGTGACCGGTTTGTCCTTCGCCGCCGACGTGTCCGGAGGGGCCTTCGTCGTCGTCTCGATGTCCTTGGCCGAGGTGTCCTTGCCTTCGCCGACCTTCCCGTCGACCTCGTCCTTCACCTTGTCGGCCTTGCCGGACTTGGAGAACTTGTCGGCCTCGTCGAGGTTCTTCGGCGCCTGCGCCTCGATCGCCTTGTCGACCGCCGCGACGAACGCCGCCTTGTCGAACTCCCCCGGCTTCGCCGCGTTCATCTTCTCCGCGTTCGCGGCCTTGCCCTGCGCCTCCTTGTCGTCCGGGGGCGCCACCGCCGCGTCCTGCGCCGACTTCGACTCCGCCGCCGCCGGGGCGTGCGCGGCCATCGTCCGCTTCTTCGCCGCCACGTCCGCGCCCACCCGCCGGAATCCCGGCGCGGCGTTCGCGGGGGTCTTCACCGGGGCGGTGTAGCGCTGGGCGACGAGCCGGGCCACGGCCGCGTTGCCGGCCGCGCCCTGGAGGCGCTGCACACTGTGCGGCGAGAGTCCGCCGGTACGGGAGGCGGGTGCGGCCGGACCGGTCTGCCGGTCGTTCGTCGGCTTCTTCTCCGGGACGTCCTTCATCCGTCGCCTCCCGGTCGCCGTGGCCGCACGGCCAGGCTGCCCGCCGGCCCGTCCCCGCACGGAGGGCGGAGAGGGAGCGCCGATACCCCGACTCCCTTGCACCTTCGGGCAGTTCACGCTGCCCGGGCGGGCGGCCGATCATCCGTTCCGGGTGATCGAACCGCTCGTGAGAATGGCCCGGTTCCAAGGGAGCGGTTCCGAGGGAGCGGTTCCGAGGGAGCGGTTCCGAGGGAGCGGTTCCGAGGGAGCGGTTCCGAGGGAGCGGTTCCGAGGGAGCGGTTCCGAGCGCGTGGTTCGAGGGGAGCGGTTCCCCGGTCGAGGAGTGACGTCGAGGAGAGAGAGCACCGAATGCCGTCGTATCTGTCCCCCGGCGTCTACGTCGAAGAGGTCCAGTCCGGCTCCCGTCCGATCGAGGGGGTGGGCACCTCGGTCGCCGCGTTCGTGGGCTTCGCCCGGAAGGGGCCCTTCGACGAGCCGACGCTGATCACGAACTGGAGCCAGTTCGTGAGCCGCTTCGGCGACTTCGCCGAGGGGACGTACCTCGCCGCCTCGGTGTACGGCTTCTTCTCGAACGGGGGCGGGACCTGTTACGTCGTCCGCGTCGACGACGGCACCGCCGCACCCGACGGGGCCACCGCCACCGGCCCCGCCGAAGCCACCGGCCCCGTCGAGGCCACCGGCCCCACCGCCGTCGGTGCCTACTCGGTCGTCGCCCGCCCCGGTGTCACCGGCACGATCACCGTCGAGGTCGCGGACGTCGAGGGCGACGATCCGCCCTCCGACGCCTTCCGGCTGATCGTCAGCCAGAACGGCAAGCCGGTCGAGACGTACCCCTCCGTCACCACCAAGCGCAGCAAGGAGAACGTCGCCACCCGCGTCAACGCCTCCTCCGCGCTCATCGAGATCTCGGAGCCCGGAACCGGCGCCGCGCCCGCCCGCCCCGCGCCCCAGACGGTCACCCTCGCCCCGGCCCTGCCGGCCCCGGCCACCGGAGTGGTGACGGCCCTCAGTCCCGAGGTGTACGTGGGCGACGCCGACCGGCGTTCCGGACTCGGTGGCCTGGAGGCGGTCGAGGACGTCACGACCGTGGCGGTGCCGGACCTGATGAGCGCGTACGAGCGCGGGCTGATCGACCTCGACGGGGTGATCGCCGTCCAGCAGGGGCTCATCGCGCACTGCGAGCTGATGGGCGACCGGGTCGCCGTCCTCGACCCGCCGCCCGGCCTCAGCCCCCAGGAGGTCGCCGGCTGGCGCTCCGAGCGGGCCGGGTACGACTCCAGGTACGCGGCGCTCTACTACCCGTGGATCAACGTCGCCGACCCGTCCACCGGACGGATCTCGCCGGTCCCGCCGAGCGGCCACGTCGCCGGTGTCTGGGCGCGCAACGACGACCAGCGCGGGGTGCACAAGGCCCCGGCCAACGAGGTCGTCCGGGGTGCGGTCGCGCTCCAGACGCAGTTGACGAAGGGCGAGCACGACCGGCTCAACCCGATCGGCGTCAACTGCATCCGCGCGTTCCCCGGCCGGGGCATCCGGGTGTGGGGCGCGCGCACGCTCTCCTCCGACCCGTCGTGGCGTTACCTCAACGTGCGGCGGCTCTTCAACTACCTGGAGGAGTCGATCCTCGCCGGCACCCAGTGGGTGGTGTTCGAGCCGAACGACGACGCCTTGTGGGCGCGGATCCGGCGCACCGTCTCCGCCTTCCTCGTCAACGAGTGGCGCAAGGGCGCCCTGTTCGGGCTCAACCCCGAGGAGGCGTTCTACGTGAAGTGCGACCGCGAGACGAACCCTCCGGAGAGCGTCGACGCGGGCCATGTGATCTGCGAGATCGGTGTCGCGCCGGTCCGGCCGGCCGAGTTCGTGGTCTTCCGCCTGTCCCAGCTGACCAGCGGCACCGGTGCCGTCGACGAGTGAGGAGTCTCTCGTGCCCCTTCCCGATCTCGACAGTTCCGTCGGACACTCCTTCGGCCTGGAGTTCGACAGCGTCATCATCAGGCAGATCACCGAGGTCAGCGGCCTGAAGATGGAGCAGGACGTCATCGAGCTCAAGCAGAACACCGCCGACGGCAAGTACGCCATCAAGAAGCTGCCCGGCCGGCCCAAGGCGGGCGAGGTCACGGTGTCCCGCGGCCTCACCGAGGACAACAGCTTCGAGCGGTGGATCAAGGACTCGCGGTTCGGCCGGATGAGCGACGCGCGCCGCAACGGCGCGATCATCGTCTACGACTACGAGGGCCTCCCCATCAAGCGGTACAAGCTGATCAACGCCTGGCCCAAGTCGCTGGAGATCGGCGCGCTCAAGGCCGGCGACACCTCCGTCCTGACGGAGAAGCTCGTCATCACCTACGAGAGCATGGAAGTCGACTGATGCGGCGGACGACGGCGGCCGCGCCGTCCCACGCCGACCAGGGCGACGGCGCCGGAGCGGGACTGCGGACCGAGTTCCCGTTCCGTCTGCCCCGCGGGTACGTCGACGAGCACGGCACCGTCCACCGCGACGGCGTCATGCGGCTCGCGACCGCCCGCGACGAGCTGGTGCCGCTGCGGGACGACCGGGTCAGGGAGAACTCCGCGTACCTGTCGGTGGTGCTCATCTCCCGCGTGGTGACCCGGATCGGCGCGGTCGACGACATCCACCCCGGCGTCGTCGAGGACCTGTTCGCCTCGGACCTGGCCTTCCTCCAGGACTTCTACCGGCGGATCAACGCCGAGGGGCACACCCGCGCCGCCGTCACCTGTCCGTCCTGCCAGGAGGAGTTCGCGGTGGATCTCGCCGGTGGGCGCCTGGGGGAATCGTGACGTACGCGGCCGACCAGCTGTACGAGGAGGTCGCGTACCTCGCCTACCACTTCCACTGGCCACTGGATCAGCTCCTCGACCTGGAGCACGCGGAACGTCAGAGGTTCGTCGCCCATGTGGCCCGCCTCGGCGGAGGATGACCGACGGGGAGGGAGCGGAACGATGGGACTGCTGTCCTGGCTGCGCGGCGGGCGGGGGGCGGAGCGCCCGGCGGACACGCCCGCGCCGGTTCCGGCGTCCGCCTCCCGCGAGGACCGGTTCGACGTCGTCGAACTCCCTCCGATCCAGCGCACGCTGGGAGCACCGACGCTCGTCACGGACCCGTCCGCCTTCGAGCGCGGGCTGCCGACCCGGCAGCCGACCGCGCTCTCCACGCCCCTGGGCCACCTGGTCAGCGCGGAGGCGCCCGGCGGCCTGGTCCAGGGCGTGACGACGCCCGTCCAGCGGTCGCTGGTGGAGTTCCCCGTACGCGGCGGGGCGGCGCCGTCGGGGTCCCCGGTGGCCGGCGCCCCCGCCCCCGGGCTGCCGGCGGTGACGTCCCCCGTCGGCGGGCCGCCCCGGTCGGCGGGCCCCGTGCAGCGGACGACCTCCGCCCCCTCCCGTCACCCTTCCCCGCCCGCACCGGACATGTCTGCCCCGCCCGCGGTCCAGCGGACGCGCGAACCCCAGGAGAGCACGGAGGTCACGGAGGCCGCGGAGGTCACGGAGACCACCGGCCCGGAGGAGCTCCCCGCCGCCGCGACCGAGGGCTCCGGCGCCACCGACTCCGCAGGGACCGGGGCCGCCGAGGCCGCCCCCGAGCCCTCCGTACGCCCGCTGGTCGGCGAGCGGCCGCTCCTGGACACCCCGTCGCCGGACGCCGCCCCCGACAGCACCCCGGATCCCGCCCCGCCCCCGGTCCAGCGCTCCCTCCCGCCTGCCGGAACGGCCCCGGCCCCGGCACCGGCGCCCTCGCCGGCTCCCGGAGCGTCACCGCCCCCGTGGCGTGCCCCCGGCCTCGGAGCGCCGCTCGCCGCACTCCCGCCGACGGCCCAGCGCGTGGCCCACGCCTCCGCCCCGACCCCCGCGCCCGCCCCCGTACCGGCCGAAGGCACGCCGCCCCCGCTCCCCGCACCGGCGCCGGAGCCCGCGCCCGCGCCCGAGCCGGTGGCGCCGCTCCTCGCCGACCGGCCCCTGGTCCTGCGTACCGTGTCCTCCGAGCCGGGACCGGGCGCGACCGTCCCCGGAGCGGCTTCCGCCCCGGGGTCCGCCTCCGCGCCCGCCGTCCCCGTGCGGTGGGAGACGCCCGCCGTCCAGCGCCGGACACAGGCGCCCGCGGCCCCCGCCCTCACACCCGTACCCGCAGCCGCACCCGCACCCGCAGCCGCAGCCGTCCAGCGGGCCTCGGCGGGTCCCGCCGGGCGGCCGGCCGGACGCCCCGCTCCGGAGGTCCCCGCGCCGCCGCGGGACGCCGGGGACGTGGCCGTCGCGGCCGGGATCGCCCAGCGCATGGCCGACGGAAGCGTGGTCTTCGCACCGCCGCCGCCCGTACGCCGGTCCGCGGCCCCCTTCGTCCAGCGCGAGGTCGCCACCGAGGAACCTCCTCCCCCACCGCCGGAGGACGGCGGGGCCGCCGAGCCCGATTCCGTACCGGATCCGGACCCCGGCGCGGACCCCGCACCCGGCCCCGACGGGTCCCCGGCCGCGGGCGGCACGGGAACCGTCTCCGCCGGCTCCGGTGCCGCACCCGGCACTCCCCCCGTCACCGACGAGTTCGTGCGCGCCCTGTACCCGCCGCTCGCCCGGCTCTTCAAGGCCGAGCTGCGGCTGGAGCGCGAGCGGGCCGGACGGCTCATCGACACCCGGTTCTGACCGGGCGAGGCATCGAACACCGGAAGGAGCGACCCCATGGCCACCCCCGCCCAGAACGACGAACCCGCCGTCAGCGTCTGCTTCGTCGTCACCATCGACGACATCGAACTCGGGTCCTTCAACACCTGCGAGGGCCTGGGCTGCGAGGTGGTCCTGGAGACGCGCGAGGAGGGCGGCAACAACACGCACGTCTGGCAGCTGCCGACCCGCCTCAAGTACGCGAACGTGAAGCTGTCGCGCCCGCTCACCCGGGAGACCGAGAAGGTGGCGCGCTGGTTCGCCGGCATGACGACGGGCTTCACCCGCAAGACCGCCCACATCGAGGCGCGGACCGGGGACGGGCGCACGGTGGCGCAGTGGGGGCTCCTCGAAGTGGTGCCGGTGCGGTGGACCGGGCCCTCTTTCACTCCCGAGTCGCCGAAGGTGGCGATCGAGACGATCGAGATCGCCCACCACGGCTATGTGATGGAGGGCTGACGGCATGAGCGCCCCGATCGCGTTCAGCGCGGCCGGCACGTCCGGCGTCGCGTCCGCCGCCAAGGGCGGCTCCGCCCGGCCCAAGCTGGAGCACGCCTATCTGGAACTGCGGACGCCGCCGTCGGGCGGCGGGCTGACGCCCGGGGCGCCGTGCGGTCGGATCGACTTCCAGTTCAACCCGAAGGAGCTGAGCCTCACCAAGGCGGCGGCGTGGAAGCGGACGCCGGCGAAGGGCGCGAAGAGCGCGGGGCCGCCGGAGTACCAGGGCCCGCAGCCGAGCAAGCTGACGGTGGAGATGTTCTTCGACGCGAGCGACACCCAGGACACCCGGGTGGTGACCTCGGTGGAGCAGCTGTTCGCGTGCTGCGTGCCGACGAGCGAGACCCGGCAGCAGCAGCGGTCGTCGCCGCCGTGGGTGGTGTTCCACTGGGGCGGGCTGACCGGATTCCCCGGCTACGTGAGCCAGGTGCAGGCGAAGTACACGCTGTTCACGACGTCGGGCGTGCCGATCCGGGCGGTCTGCCTGGTGACGATGGAGGAGATCAGCGGGGAGACGCCCGGGCAGAACCCGACGTCGGGGGCGCTCACCGCCCGCCGGACGCACCGGGTGGCCGCCGGGGACTCGCTGCCGTCGCTCGCGCAGCGCGAGTACGGCGATCCGGCGGCCTGGCGGGTGATCGCGGAGGCCAACGGCATCGACGACCCGCTGCGGCTGGCGCCGGGCACCCGGCTGCTGCTGCCCGCCCCCGACGAGCTGGGCCGGCTGCGCGAGGCGCCGTCCTCGGGGGGTGGGCGCTGATGGCGCCGCCGGGCGTGGCGTCGGCGCTCGTCGTCGAGGTCGCGGGCGGTCCGCTGCCGGCACGGCTGATGAACACGCTGGTGGAGGGGTACGTCGACGACAGCCGGACGCTGCCCGACCTGTTCCTGCTGCGGTTCCGGGACCCGGACCGCACGCTGCTCGCGCAGGGCGGGATCGCGGTCGGCGCGGAGATCCGGCTGCTCGCGCGGGGCGGTGGCGGCACGGAGCCGCAGCCGCTGCTCACCGGGGTGGTGACGGCGCTCGAACTGGAGCTGGACGAGTCGGGCACGTTCACGGTGGTGCGCGGGCTCGACGAGACGTACCGGCTGCTGCGCGGGGCGCGGGTGGCCGGCTACCAGAACATGACGCTGTCCGACATCGTCGCCCAGGTCGCGCAGCGGGCCGGTCTGAAGCCGGGCACGGTCGACGTGGCCGGCCCGGTCCTCGACCACGTGGCGCAGGCCAACGTCAGCGACTGGGAGTTCGTGCGCGGCCTCGCCGAGGAGGCGGGGGCGCAGGCGTACGTGCGGGACGGGCAGCTGCACGTGGTGCGGCCGGCCGAGGCGGGCGGGGCGCCGGACGCGTCGGCGCGCGCGGACCGGGACCCGCTGGTCCTGGAGCGCGGGGCGAACCTGCTGCGCTGCCGGGCGTCGGTGTCGGCGGCCGAGCAGGTCTCCGAGGTGGAGGTGCGGGGCTGGGACGTGCGGGGGAAGCGGGCCCTGGTGGGCCGGGCGCCGGCGGGGACGTCGTCGACGCTGGCGCTGGGGATGACGGCGGCGCAGGTGACGGCGCCGTTCGGGGAGGCCCGGCACGTGGTGACGGACGGCGGGTACGGCACGCAGGAGCGGGTGGACCGGGCGGCGAAGGCGCTCGCGGAGCGGATCGCGGGCTCGTTCGCGGAGCTGGAGGCGGTGATCCGGGGGAACCCGGAGGTGCGGGCGGGCTCGGCGGTGGCGCTCAACGCGGTGGGGGCGCCGTTCGAGGGCCGGTACACGGTCACCTCCTCGCGGCACGTCTTCGACGCGCTGCGCGGGTACGAGACGTGGATCACGGTCTCCGGGCAGCAGGAGCGCTCCCTCCTCGGCCTCACGGGCGGGGGGCCGGCCGCCGCGGCGCACCGGTCCGGTGGCCTCGTCAACGCGACGGTGACGGACACGCAGGACCCGGAGGGTTCGGGCCGGGTGAAGGTGACGTTCCCGTGGCTGTCGGACGAGTACGCGAGCGACTGGGCGCGGACCGCGCAGGCGGCCGGGACGGGCGGCGGCGAGCCGTACATCCCGGAGGTCGGGGACGAGGTGGTGGTCGGATTCGAGCTGGGGCGCCTCGACCGGCCGTACGTGCTGGGCGGGCTCTACAACGGCCAGGACCGTCCGTCCGGGGGCGGTGCCGTGGATCCGACGTCCGGGGCGGTGGACCGGCGGGCCTTCGCCTCCAAGGGCGGGCACAAGCTCGAACTGCTCGACGCGGCGGGCGGGGCGCAGGGCGTCAGGCTGCGCACCGGCGACGGGAAGCTGACGATCGACCTGGACCAGGCGGGGACGGCCGTCACGATCGGCAGCGACGGGTCGGTGCGGATCACCGCGAAGGAGAAGGTGTCGATCACGGCCACGGGCGGGGTCAGCGTCGCCGCCGGGCGCGGTGCCCTCGAACTCAGCGGTGACAGCGTGTCGGTGACGGCACGTCAGGGGGTGCGGGTGGACGGCGGTCAGGGTGCGGTGCGGCTGGCGACCGGGGGCGCGCTCGACGTCCAGGGGGCCACGGTCACGGTGGACGGCACCCAGCGCACGGAGCTGAAGGGCGGCACGACGCTCTCCGTCAGCGCCCCCCTGGTGAAGATCAACTGATGGGCACGGGGGGAGACTCATGACACAGGCAGCGGCCGCGCGGGTCGGCGACCCGACCGCGCACCCCGGGGTGATCGGTCCCCCCGGGGTGTCGTCGGTCCTCATCGGCGGACAGCCCGCCGCCACCGTCGGCACCGCGCACCAGTGCGCGTCGCCGGCGGCGCATCCGCCGTCGGCGCTCGCGCCGCCCGGCTCCACCACCGTGCTGATCGGCGGCCGCCCGGCCGCCCGGGTCGGTGACCTGTCCGGCTGCGGCTCGGCGGTCGTGTCGGGCTGCTCGTCGGTGCTGATCGGAGGCTGAGGGGAACCATGGGCCAGGAGTTCATCGGCGCGGGCTGGGCCTTCCCGCCGCGCACGGACGCGACCGGGTCGATCGCGCTCGTCCGGGGCGAGCGCGAGCTGGAGGAGTCGATCCGGCTGATCCTCGCGACCTCGCCCGGGGAGCGGCCGATGCGGCCCGAGTTCGGCTGCGCGGTCAACGACTACGTGTTCGCGCCCGCCGACGCCGGCACGGCCGGACAGCTCGCGTACGAGGTGCGGCTCGCGCTGGAACGGTGGGAGCCCCGGATCGAGGTGACGGAGGTCGCGGTCCGCTTCGACGAGGTCGACAACGGCGTGCTGTACATCGACATCGGCTACACCGTGCGCGGCGCCAACGACCCCCGGAACCTGGTGTTTCCGTTCTATGTGATCCCGCGCCACGACACCGCCCTGCCGCCGGCCCCGGGGACGTCCGGGTCCGGCGGTCCTGAGGAGGACCGCTCATGACCCTGCCCAGCCCCCATCTGGACGACCGGCACTTCCAGAGCCTGGTGGACGAGGCCAAACGGCTGGTGCAGCGGCGCTGCCCGGAGTGGACCGACCACAACGTGTCCGACCCGGGCGTCACCCTCATCGAGGCGTTCGCGACCATGGTCGACCAGCTCGTCTACCGGGTGAACCGGGTGCCGGAGAAGAACTACCGCACCTTCCTGGACCTCATCGGCGTACGGCTCCATCCGCCGACCGCCGCCGGCACCGACGTCACGTTCCGCCTCTCGGCGCCGCAGCCGGAGCCGGTCTCCGTGCGGGCCGGCACCGAGGTGGCGACGGTCCGCACGGAGACCGAACCGGCCGTGGTCTTCGGCACCGTCCGCGACCTGACGATCGTGCCGTGCGCGTACGCGGCGCTGGCGACCCTGCCGGCGACGGGTGCCGGGACGGGCCCGGGCGCCGACCCGGTGGACCGCACCGCGGACCTGGCCCTCGGCCGTGACGTCCCCTGCTTCTCCTCCCCGCCCGCCGCCGGCGACGCCCTCTACGTGGGCCTGTCGACAGCCGTCCCCGCCGGCGTCGTGGTGCTGCGCCTCGACTGCGACGTGCAGGGCGTGGGCGTCGACCCGCTGCGCCCGCCGCTCGCGTGGGAGGCGTGGGACGGGCAGCGCTGGGCGGCCTGCGAGGTCGAGAAGGACGACACGGGCGGCTTCAACCGGTCCGGCGAGCTCATCCTGCACCTGCCGGCGACGCACACCGCGCTGAGCATCGTGCGCCGCCCCGGCGGCTGGCTGCGCTGCCGGCTCGTGGCGGCGGCCTCCGACCAGCCGACGTACGTGGCGCCACCGGTGGTCCGCGGGATCACGGCCTTCACCATCGGGGCGACGGTCGCGGCGGAGCACGCCGAGCGGATCACGGACGAGGTCCTGGGGACGGCCGAAGGGGTGGCCGGGCAGTCCTTCACCGTCGACCGGCCGCCGGTGGTCCCCGGCGAGTTCACCCTGGAGGTCGTCGCACCCGACGCCGACGACGACGCCGAGGCGCCCTGGACCCGGGTCGACGACTTCGCCCACTCCGGCCCCGAGGACCGCCACTTCACCCTCGACGAGGGCACGGGCCGCGTCGAGTTCGGTCCGGCCGTCCGCGAACGGGACGGCACCGTACGGAACTTCGGCAAGATCCTGCCGAAGGGCGCGACCGTCCGGGTGCGCGCCTACCGCACGGGGGGCGGCCTCCGCGGCAACGTGGCGCGCTCCACCCTCCGCGTCCTGCGGAGCACCGTGCCGTTCGTGGCGCGCGTCGAGAACCGCCGCCCGGCGCTGGGCGGCGTCGACGGCGAGACCGTCGACAGCGCCCGGATCCGCGGCCCGCTCACCCTGCGGACGCTCCAGCGGGCCGTCGTGCCGCGCGACTACGAGCTCCTCGCCCGCCAGGTCGCCCCGGACGCGGCCCGTGTGCACTGCGTCCCCGAGGACGGTGAGGCGGGCGTCCGGCTGCTCGTCGTCCCGTCCGGGCGCGGCGACACCCGCGGCCGGATCGCCTTCGACGAGCTGATCCCCCCGCCGCGCACCCTCCAGCGGATCGCGGAGCACCTGGAGGCCCGGCGGCCCGTCGGGGCCCGGCTGGTCGTCGAGCCGCCGTTCTACCAGGGCGTCACCTTCGTCGCGACCGTGCAGGCGAGCCGCGGCGCCACCGCCGAACGCGTCCGGGAGAAGGCGCTCGCGGCCCTCGACGGCTACTTCAACGCCCTCAACGGCGGTCCCGCCGGCGACGGCTGGCCCTTCGGCCGCCCGGTCCAGACCGGCGAGGCGTACGCGGTGCTCCAGCGGGTCCCCGGCGTCGACCTCGTCGACGACGTGCGCCTCTACCGTGCCGACCCCGTCACCGGGCAGCGCACCGAGGTCCCCGACGGACGGATCCCCCTCGACCGGCACGCCCTCGTCTTCTCGTACGAGCACCAGCTGCGGGTCCGGGAGGTCTGACCGCCGTGCGCACCGACGTCCCCGGGCTGCCGAACCCGCACCCGCTCATCGACCTGCTCCCCGCCGTCTACCTGGAACACGACTTCCTCGCCCGCTTCCTCGGCGCGCTCGACGAGGTCCTGGCGCCGGTGCTCCTGAGCCTGGACAACCTGCCCGCCCACCTCGACCCGCGCACCGCTCCCGAGGACTTCCTCGACTGGCTGGCCGGCTGGGTGGCCGTCGAACCCCACGAGGACAGCCCCCCGGACCGCCGTCGCGCGGCCGTCCTCGGCGCCGTGGACCGCCACCGGGCCCGCGGCACCCTCCACGGCCTCGCGGAGGCGCTCCGCCTGGAGACGGGCGGCGCGCGGGTCGCGCTCACCGAGAGCGGCGGCACGGTCTGGTCCCCCACCCCGGGCACCCCTCTCCCCGGCAGCCGCCGCCCCTGGGTCACGGTCCGGCTCACCGTCCCGGACCCGGCCCGGGCCAACCGGTCCCGCCTGGAGGAGCTGATCACCGCGGAGCTCCCCGCCCACGTCGGCTTCACGCTGGAACTCATCCCCGGGGGTACGAGATGACCTGCCCGACGTGCGGCCAGCGGAACACCCCGGGAACCCCGTTCTGCGCCTCCTGCGGGGCGTTCCTGGACTGGGAGGGCGAGGACGCCGGCGGGCCGGACCCGGGTCTAAGGGGCGGTTCCGGTACGGGATCGGGTACGGAGGCCGGTGCGGGTACGGGCGCGGGCGCGGGATCCGCGCAGCCGGCGCCGCCGGTCGCGCACCCTCCGGTCGTGGCACCGCCGGTCGTGGCACCGCCCGCTCCGGCGCCCGTCGCACGCCCGGTGCCGCCGGTCGTCCTTCCGGCGATCCCCTCGCAGGCGCCGCCCGCGCAGCCGGCCGTGCGGCCACCCGTGCCACCGACCGTCGCACCCCCGGTGGTGGCGCCGGCGGAGGGGCCGGAGGCGGCGGGGCCGCGGCGGCCCGGCGCGGAGACCGACGCGCCGGTGCCGGGACCGACGCCCGAGACCCCTCGCCCGGCCCCCGACGCGGCCGCGCCGGCGCCACCCGCCCCGACCGTCCGCTGCACCGGGTGCGGCACGGCGAACGAGACCGACCGCACCCTGTGCGTACGGTGCGCGCTGCCGCTGGCCCCGGGCCCGGCACCGGAGGCCCCGCCACCGTGGTGGCGCCGGCTGCCGCGCCGCGGGCGACGGCAGGCGCCCGTGGCGGGCACCCGTCCGCGCCGCTCCCGGCGCAGGCCCCGGATCGTGCTGCCGCTGGTCCTCGTCCTCCTCGCCGTCGGCGTCTGGTTCGGACTGCCGCACGCCGGACGCCTGCTCGGCCTGGCACGGGAGGAGACGAGCCCGCCCGAGGCGCTCCCGCCGTCGGCCGTACGCGCCTCCCGGTCCGTCGAGGACCATCCGGCGAGCGCGGCCTTCGACGGCTTCAGCAACCGCTACTGGGCGGCGCCGGCCACCGGCGCGACCCTGGAGGCGGACTTCGATCCGCCGGGGGTCCGGGTGACGAAGCTGGTGGTCTTCGCGGGCACGTCGGCGAAGAAGGACGAGTTCCTGACCCAGGCGCGCCCCGCGCGGCTGCTGGTGGAGGTCGTCTCGGCCGACGGCGACGCCCAGACCCGCCGCATCACGCTCAAGGACCAGCCGGGCCAGCAGACCTTCACCCTCCGCGGCTCCGGGGTGACCCACGTCCGCATCACCCCCGAGACCGCCTACGGCTCGGCCCGCGGCCGCCACCTGGCCCTGGCCGAGGTCGAGTTCTTCGGCCACCGCGGCTGAGCCCGACCGCCGGCGTTCAGCGCGTGCGGTGGAACTCGTTCCCCGCGGCGTCGACGGACTCGCCGGATTCCTCGCCGTGTCGGGCGACCTCCAGGCGCAGCCGGTTCCGGCCGGACTTCGGTGCGGCGGGCGGGCCCATCACCAGCGAGACGGTGGCGGCGGGATGCCGTCGCAGCCGGACGCCCCCGTCGTGGTGCTCGGCGGCGTGCCAGCCGGACTGCGCCTCCCAGAAGGCGGATTGGGCGGGGCGGTGTTCCTCGGCGACGTCGAGGCAGATCGCGACGAGACCGGAGTCGGCGAGGACGCCGGGGTGGCCTGGACGCAGGAGGCAGAACTCGTTGCCCTCCGGGTCGGCCAGCACGTCCCACGGGACGTCCCCCTGCCCGATGTCGGTCCGCCGCGCGCCGAGGGCGAGCAGGCGGGCGACCTCGGTCTCCCAGTCCGGCCCTCCGGCCAGGTCCAGATGGAGCCGGTTCTTGTGCCCCACCGCCTTCGGCTCGGCGGCCTGCGCGAACCGCAGCCGCAGCCCGCCCGTCAGGCCCCGCGTCGCACTCCCCCAGAAGTCCTCCATGCGCGCGACGTCCACCGCGTCGATCACGATCCCGGTCAGCATCCTTCTCCCCCTCGGCCGTCGGACACGTGGCCGGTCCATTGTGGCCGCGGAATCCGGCGCCGTCCCGCGGACCGGGCGATCCCGGCGGCTCGCGGGGCCCGGCCGCGTAGGATCGCGGGGTGTTCGAGTACCACGGGTGGGTCACGATCAGGGAGACCGCGACCGTCGACGACGACGACGCGCGGCTGCGGCGGATCGTCGACGGGCTCCGGCTGCGCATCGCCGGGATGGCCGACCCGTACCTCCTGGACCTCCGGTGGATGAACGGCGAGCCGTTCCTCCACCTGGGCGGCAACGCCAACCACCGCTCGTCCGCGGAGGTCCTCCGGCTGTTCGAGCACGTCGGCGCGGTGGCACCCGGTTCCTACGGTCTGCTGCACGTCCGCGACGACGAGGACCCGGGCCACGAGAACGAGGTGCGCGTGTTCAGGCTCGCGCGCGGCGCGGTCACCCAGCACACGGAGACGCTGTTGTCCCCGTGCGTCCCGGAGTTGGAGGATCCCTTCGGCGGCTTCGGCGACCGCGACGGCCGGCGCCCGGAGTGACCGTCCGCGGAGCGGACCCGGCGGCTGTCGGTGCCGTCGAGTAGGTTCCCTCCGTTCGGCCCGACGGACGGGCCGCCGAACCGGGGAACCCTCGCCGTGAGCATCCACCTGCACTTCCGCGCCGTCGCCGAGTCCGAGATCCACGACGACCACACCTGGCTCGCCGGGTTCATGTCCGACGCATGGGACGTCCACGAGGAGGAGTACGCGGCGGGCATCACCGACTCCATCGACAAGATCTGGGGCTCTGTCCACGAGTTCTACGCGGCCGCCGGGACCCTGGACACGGACCCCGGCGAGCCCTGGACCCTGCCGGTCTACGGCGGGCGCCCCGTGCCGGACAGCGCCGACGCCGACCCCTCCGATCCCCCGATGATGCTCCTGGAACCGCCCGGCGTGTCCCAGGCCGCGCGTTTCCTCGCGACCGTCTCCTTCGACGCCCTGTGGGACGTCGCCGGTGCCGGGTTCGAGGCCCGCGGCTGTGCCAGACAGGAGTTCCTCGAACACCACACGTCGCTGCGAGGCTTCTACGGCCGGGCGGCGTCGGCGGGCCACGCGGTGGTCAAGGTCGTCTGGGCCTGAGACCTCGGGCGCGCGTCCCCGCGGTCCGCACGGTCACGTGACGAGGTCGCGGGCCAGGAGCGCCGCCCCCAGGCAGGCGGCCGTGTCCCCGAGGCGGGACGCGGCCACGACGGGACGCCGCTGGAAGGTGAGGCGTTCCGTCACCGCCTCGCGCAGGGGGACGAGGAGGGTGTCTCCCGTCGTGGCGAGCGCGCCGCCGATGAGGAGCGTGCCCGGGTCCAGGATCGTGAGCGCCGTGATGAGCGCGTCGGCCAGGGCGTCGACGGCCTCCCGCCAGACGCGGGCCGCGGACGCGTCGCCGGCCTCGACGGCCCGGGCGCACGCGAGGGCGTCGGCCCCGGGACGGCCGCCCGCCCGCCGCCACGCCCGGGTGATCGCGGCGGTGGAGGCCAGGGTCTCCAGACAGCCGGAGCGGCCGCAGGCACAGGGCGGGCCGCCCGGCCGCACGGTGACGTGGCCGATCTCGCCCGCCCGGCCGGCGCCGGGCTCGATGCCGCCGCCGAGGCCGATCGCCCCGCCGATGGTCCGGCCCACGGACACGAACAGGAAGCGGTCCCGCGGGCGGCCCGCCCCGAGACGGCCCTCGGCGAGCCCGGCGGCGCGGACGCCGTCCGCGAGCGCGACCGGGATTCCGCCGAGCGCGCGGCTCAGGCGCTCCCCCGTCCCCGGGTCGGCAGTGCCCGCCGTCGTCGCGAGACCCGCCGCCTCCGCGCCGGCGCCGAAGTGCCGGCGGCCGTGGGCCCGGAGGTCCTCGGCCAGGCGGAGGAGCGGTTCCCCCGGGAGAGGACCGGTCGCGCGGCCGCCGATGGGCGGCCGCCGGATCTCGTACAGCGCCCTCCCCCATGGCGACCGCTCCACCGGCGCCCGTCCGCCGGGCGAACTCCCGTCCAGGGCAAGAGCGTGCAACACCGGTCCAGGCTGCGGCGCGTCCGGCGTCGCCGCGTCCGTGGCGATCAGCGCCCCTCTCGTCCCGGTGTCGCTCGCGTCGAGGGCGATGACGTACCTCACGGGTCTCCTTTCGCGTGGCGCCCCGCCCGCGCGCGTCGGGGCGCGCGGGGGCGGGCGGGGCGCCTGGCGTGTCCGGGCGCTCAGAATCCCGGGCGGTCGTCCACGCGGACCAGGTGGTGGCCCCGCATCGTGTACAGCCGACCATGGCTGTCGGCGTTGACGTGGGGGCCGCTGTACCAGGCGCCGTCGATGTCCGCGACGACCGTGCTGACGGCGAAGGTCTCGGGGTGGAAGCGGAAGAGCGTGGTGTCGGAGACGCCGTAGACGACTCCGCGGCTGGTGACCATGGCGGCGAAGCCGGGGCAGAGGGCGCGGTGGTCGGCGGTGTGGATCAGGGTCCGGCGCTTGAGGTCGACGACGAAGAAGCCGCCCCGCCTGGTGAGTCCGTACAGGTGGCGGCGGCGGACCGCGAGGGCCGCGACGCCGGTGGCGAACGGGAGGTCGAGGCGCCACAGTTCACGGCCGGCCACCGGGTCGAAGGCGACGAGCGTGCCTCGCGTCCCCTGGGTGGTGGGGTTGTCGCCGCCGAGGTAGGCGACGCCGTCGCGGGTGGTGACGGCCCGGACGAGCTGGAGGTCGTCGACCGGGTCGACGTGCGCGGAGGTGGCGCGCGTGGCCGGGGAGAACGTCCACAGCGAGCCGCCGCCCTCGGTGTCGGACTGCACGCCGACCAGGAGGAGTTCGTTCACGGGGTCGTAGCAGACGTCGAGGGGGCGGTTCTGCTCGCTGGGGTACGAGGCGATCCGGTACGGCTGCGGGTCGGTTCGGGGGTCGTAGGCCCAGATGCCCTGCGAGCTGTACTGGCCGGTGTAGAGGACGCCGTCGAGCAGTTCGGCGTCCTTCGCCTCGCCGGGGGCGCGGAGGTTGACGACCTTGCCGGTGCGCAGGTCGTGGCGGGCGATGACGTTGTTGCCGCCGACGTAGACGTGGCGCCGGTCGGCGGCGATGCCCATGGTCGTCTGGGGGATGACGGGGGCGCCCGCCGCGCCGAGGTCGGTGACGACCGAGGTGCCGGCGGCGGGGTCGATCTCGGCGACGAATCCGTAGCCGGAGACGAGGGCGAGGCTCCCGCCGGCGTGGTCGAGGCCCCAGACCTCGCCGAGTTCGGGGCCGTCGAAGACGATCCGCTCGGTGACGCCGGTGCTCAGCGCGTACGAGTACAGGCCGGACTCGGTGACGAAGCGGACGAGGTCGCCGTCGGCCGTGAGGTTCTTGACCACCTTGCCCTCGGAGCGCGCGAGCGTGTACGAGGAGAGGTCGGCGAGGTCCATCACGGCGAGCTTGGCGGGCTCCGTCGAGGCGGCGGTGCTGACGAGGAGCCGGTCCCCGAGGACGGCGAGTTCGCGGACGCTGGGGTCCTTCTCCATCTCGGCCGGCGTGACGAGGGTGAAGGTGCCCGCGGCCCGGTCGTAGGCGTACAGCGATGCCTTGCCGGCGCCGTCCCCGCCGGCCAGGGTGCTTCCGGCGCCGAAGAAGACGGTCGTGTCCGTGGCGGCGACGGCCCGGGCGAGGGTGGCCTTCGGGTCGGGGACGCCCAGATTGGTCACGGCGCCGGAGCGCGGGTCGTACTGCCACAGCGCGGGCGCCTTCCCCGGGATGCCGCCGACGGCGTACACGGTGCCGTCGGGGGCGACCGCGAGCTCCCGGACGTCGCGGTCCTCGGTGCGGCCGACGCCCACCGCCGGGACGTCCGGGGTGGTCAGGTCCCAGCGGAAGAGGTTCGGCCTCCCCTCGTCGGCCTTCGTCAGCACGCCCGCGTACAGGTATCGGCCGGTGGGGTCGGCGGCGAGGGCCTGGACGGAGTGGCCGGTGCCGAGGGCGGTCCGGGTGACGACCCGGCGGCTCGGCAGGTGGAAGCCGATGACCTGGGTCGGCGTGAGGTTGCGGGAGCCGATGTAGACGGTGTCGCCGACGAGGAGGCCGCTCATCAGCGCGAACTGCTCGATGGCGGGGCCCAGGTCGGTGACCGTGGTGCCGGGTGCGGGCGCCCCGGCGGGCACGGCCCGGGCCGGTGCGGCGAGCGCCGGGGACGCGGCCGCGGCGAGCCCGAGGGCACCGCCCGCGCGGAGCAGCCGGCGCCTGTCGAAGGACGGGGTGGTTTCCATGGGGACTCCTGTGTCGTCGTGCGGGCGGAGGGGAGTGGGGCGAGCGGGACCGGGGTGGGTACGAGGGGGGCCGGAGGCGGCGCGGGGGCGGGGCGTGACGAGGGGGCCGGAGTCGCCGCGGCGTGGTCGGGTGCCGAGGGAGGCAGGAGACGGTACGGGGGGGCGGGGCGTGACGAGGGAGGGCGGCCGTACGGCGGGGACGCCCCGCGCCGCGTCAGGCGGAGGTCGCCAGGGCCGCTTCGTGGACGGCGTGGGCGAACGGCGCGCCGGAGCCGTAGCGCGCGACCTCGTCCAGGACGTCCGCGGAGATGCGGAGGAGTTCGCCGCCCAGCGAGCCGGCGATGTGCGGGGTGAGCAGGACGTTGGGCAGCGTGTAGAGGGGCGAGGCGGCGGGCAGCACCTCGGGTTCGGTGACGTCGACGACGGCGTGGATCCGTCCCGTCACCGCCTCGGCGGTGAGGGCGTCGGTGTCGACGAGGGAACCCCGTGCGGTGTTGACGAGGGTGGCGCCGTCCCGCATGAGGGCGAGCCGGCGCGCGTCCATCAGGTGGCGGGTCTCGGGCAGGGCCGGGGCGTGCAGCGAGACGACGTCGGAGCGGCGGACCAGTTCGTCGAGCTCCACGTGGCGGGCGCCGAGGGCGGCGGCGCGCTCCGCGTCGGCGTGGGGGTCCGCGAGGAGGAGGTCGAGGTCGTGGGGGCGCAGCAGTTCGAGGACCTTGCGGCCGACGAGCGAGGCGCCGACGATCCCCACGGTGCGGCGGTAGTTGCCGAAGCCGGGGTAGAGGCCGGCCCAGTCCAGCGGGGCCCGGTGCTCGCGGTAGAGGCCGCCGATGTCGAGGACGCGCTTGTTGGCGAAGAGGATCGCGGCGACGGTGTACTCGGCGACGGGTACGGCGTTGGCGGCGGCGGCCGAGGAGACGCGCAGGCCCCGGTCCCAGCATTCCCGGGTGATGTGGTGCTTCACGCTGCCCGCGGCGTGCACGACGGCCTTGAGGGCGGGCATGCGGGCCAGGGCCCGCCGGTCGAGGACGGGGCATCCCCAGGAGGTGATGAGGAGTTCCACCTCGCCGAGGGCGGGCTCCCGGGTGAAGTCGTCCACGACGCGGTCCGGGTCGATGTCGACGTACGTGGCCAGGCGGCGGGTGACGGCCGGCGGGAAGAGGGTGTCGCGGTGGCGCCGGGCCATGGCGAACAGGGCGCGGGGGCGGGCGGGCGGGGCGGAGGCCGGGGTCGGGGTCGGCATCGGGTGGTTCCTCACGGTGAAGGGCTACTTGACGGCGCCGGCGGTCATGCCGGACTTCCAGAACCGCTGGAGCATCAGGAAGACGGCGATGAGCGGGGCCACCGCGACCAGCGAGCCGACGACGGCGAGCAGGTAGTCCTCGGGGTGGCCCTGGGAGAGGGCGGAGGAGTACCAGACGTAGAGGCCGAGGTTGACGGGGTACAGGTCCTGGTCCGACAGCATCACCAGGGGGAGGAAGAAGCTGTTCCAGATCTGGGTGAACTGGAAGAGGAAGAGGGTGACGAAGCCGGGCGCGAGCATGGGGAGCGCGATGCGGCAGAAGGCGCGGAACTCCCCCGCGCCGTCCATCCGCGCGGCTTCGAGGACTTCGTCCGGCACGTACGCGGCACTGAAGACGCGCGCCAGGTACACGCCGAAGGGGAAGACGAGGCCGGGCAGGAACACGCCCCAGAAGGTGTTGACCAGGCCGGCCTCGGCGGCGAGCAGATAGAGCGGGATGGCGAGCGCGGTGCCCGGCACCATCACGCCGAGCAGGACGAGGGAGAAGAGCCGTTCCTTGCCGGGGAAGGCGAGCTTGTCGAAGGCGTATCCGGCCGCGACGCCGAAGAGGGCCGCGAGGAGGGCGCCGGCGCCCGCGTACGCCACGGTGTTGAGGATCCAGCGCAGGTAGACGCCGCCGTCGGCGGAGAAGAGGTGCGCCAGGTTCTCGGTGAGGTGGAGCTCGCGGCCGAGGGCGAAGCCGTTGGTGCCGAAGAGGTCGCCGCGGCTCTTCGTGGAGGAGAGCAGCAGCCAGGTGAGGGGCGCCAGGGTGTAGACGGTGGCGAGGGCGAGCATCGCGGTGACGCCGGCCCGGGAGAGCAGGGCCGTCGGCTGCCTGCGGGCGCGGCGGCGCGCGGGGTTCGCGGCGGGCCGGGAGGGCCGGGGGGACGCCGTGCGCCCGGTGGGCGGGGGCTGCGGGGACGAGGAGGGCAGGGGCGATCCGGGCAGGGTGGAGGGGCTGGTCACGGCTGGCTCCCGCGGCGTGAGATTCGGGTGACGACGAAGGAGAGCGCCGCGGCGAAGAGGGCGATCAGCAGCGACGCGGCCGCCGCGAGGCCGAAGTCGTTGTTCTGGAAGGCGGCCGTCTGGACGTACATGTTGGGGGTCCAGCTGCTGCCGATCGCGGTGGACGCGTTGTAGATGACCTTCGGCTCGGTGAAGAGCTGGATGGACCCGATGACGGTGAAGAGGACGGCGAGGGTGATCGCGGAGCGGATCATCGGCACCTTGACGGAGAGCGCGGTCCGCAGGGCGCCCGCGCCGTCGACCTTCGCCGCGTCCAGCGTCTCGCGGGGCACGGCCTGGAGGGCCGCGTAGAAGATGACCATGTTGTAGCCGGTCCACTCCCAGACGGCGATGTTGGCCGCGGAGAGGACGGCGTTGTCGGCGGAGAGGAAGTCGATGTCGAGGCCGCCGGACCGGAGGAGGTCGATGACCGGGCTGAGGCCGGGTGTGTAGAGGTACACCCAGATCAGCGCGGCGATCAGGCCGGGGACCGCGTGGGGCAGGAAGAGCGCCAGCTGGAAGAAGGACCGTGCCTTGGCGAGGCCGCTGTCCAGGAGCAGGGCGAGGGCGAGCGCGCCGCCGATCATGACGGGGATGTAGACGGCGCAGTAGGCGGCGACGACGAGGAAGCCGTCGCGGAACTCCGGGTCGGCGAGGGCCCGTCCGTAGTTGTCCCAGCCGGCGAAGACGCTCTCCGTCCCGCCGAACCCGAGGCCCGAGGTGCGGGTGGTGAAGAGGCTGAGCCAGGCCGCGTAGAGCAGCGGGGCGAGGGTGACGGCGGCGAAGAGGGCGAAGAAGGGGGACAGGAGCAGGGCGGCGGTGCCGCGCTGCCCTCGCGTGGAGGGTGCTGCCATGACGGCCTTTCGGGGCGGGGCGGGGCGGGTGGTGCGGGGTGCGGGCGCGGGTTACGGGTGCGGGCGCAGGCGCGGGACGCGGGGCGCTGGCGCGGGGCGCGGGGCGCTGGCGCGGGGCGCGGGGCGCTGGCGCGGGGCGCGGGGCGCAGTGACGCGGGCGCGGGACGCGGGGCGCGGGAGCTACGGGGCGGTGACCCGCATGCCCCGCCGGCGCATCTGCTCGACCGTCGTGCGCTGGACCTGGGTGAGGACGTCGGGCAGGGTGACGGTGCCGTCGGCGACCTTGGGGAGTTCGTCCACGAGGGCGGTGTTGGTGGCGGCCATGGCCGGGCCCCAGCTCCAGCCGGGCGGGACGGCGTCGTAGGACGCCTTCGCCACCGCGTACACGTCCTGGCCGCCGTAGTACTCCGTGCCGAACGCGGCCCTGGTGACGGGGACGAGCGTGGGGTCGGCGGGGAAGAGGCTGCTGGTGCCGGAGGACACCCATGCCTTCATGCCCTCGGGGTCGGTGGTGATCCACTTGATGAACTCGGCGGCGGCTCCGCTGTTGCGGGCGCCCTTGGGGATCACGAAGGACGAGCCTCCGTACATGGCCGAGGCGGGCGTGCCGTTCCAGGTGGGCACGGGCGCGACGGCCCACTTCCCCTTCTGGTCGGGGACGGTGGCCTGCTGCGCCCCGGCGCACCAGCTGGCGCAGACGTAGGCGACGGTCCGGTTCTTCTGCACGCTGGTCCAGAACGGGTCCAGCGAGCTCAGGGAGTGGACGAGGTCCTCGCGGGCGAGGTCGCCCCAGTAGGCGGCGGCCTTCTGGGAGGGGGCGTCGTCGACGGCGACCTTCCAGGAGTCCCGCTCCGCGCCGAACCACCGGCCGCCGGCCTGCCAGGCGTAGGCGGTGAGCAGACCGGGGTTGTCGGTGAAGAGGACGCCGCCGCGGGCGCCGGGGTCCGCCTTCCGCACCTGTTCGGTCATGGACCGGTAGGCGTCCCAGGTGGTGGGCACGGGGATCTTGTGCCGGGTGAAGAAGTCCTTGCGGTAGAAGAGCATGAGGGGGGCCGCGTCGCGGGGGACGCCCCAGGTCCTGCCGCCCAGTTCCACCAGCTGACGGGCCGCGTCGGGGAACCGGTCCTTCACGACCGGGCCGAGCGCTCCGCTCAGGTCCTCGACCTTGCCCTGGGCGGCGAACTCCGGCAGGTGGGGGTATTCGACGACGGCGACGTCCGGGGCGGTGCCCGCCTTCACGGCGTTGGTGAGCTTGGAGTAGTACTCCTGGCCCGACGGCACGGTCTCGAACGTCACCTCGATGCCCGGATGGCTGCGGTTGAAGGCCGCGGCCACCTGGTCGGAGCCCTTGACGAAGGACCAGAAGGTGACCTTGCCGGTCCTGTCCGCGCTCGGGGCGGCGCCGTCGTCCGCTCCCGCGCAGCCGGTGGCGAGGAGGCCGAAGGCGGCGAGGGAGCAGATCAGGGCGGTCGTTGTTCTGCGCAACATGGCGTACACCGTTCGTTCGCTGGGGCGTCGAACGGCATCATTCGCCAGCCTGCTTTCACTCGTCAATGACTTTGGCTTCACTTGCATTGAAGTGAAAGCAAATGAAAGCAGAAAGGGGGTCAGTTCCCTGCCGGCGACCCGCTGGAGGCGCGGACGCGGAGCTCCGGACGGAGCAGCAGCTCGGCCAGGGGCGCCGACGGATCGGCGAGGCGCCGGCGCAGGAGCTCGACCGCCCAGGCCCCCACGGCCCTCTTGGGGGGTGCCACGGCGGTCAGGGGCACGTCGCTCAGCTCGGCGACCTCGTCGTCGTACGTCACGACGGCGAGGTCGTCGGGGACGCGCAGGCCGCGCGCCTGGAGGAGGCCGACCAGGGTGACGGCGTCGAGGTCGTTGTGGACCAGGGCGGCCCGGACGTCGCCCTTGCCGACCGCCCGGACCAGCTCCTCGAACCAGGCGGCGGAGGACGGCCCCTCGGCCCCCTCGATGCGGTACTCCGGGCCCTCCGCCAGCCCCAGATCCCGGCAGGCGGCCGCGTAACCCTCCCTGATCAGCAGGGTGTTGGGGCTCTCGGCCCGGGCGATCAGGGCGATCCTTCCGTGCCCGAGGCCGGCGAGGTGGCGGACGGCGAGGCCGGCGCCGTGGGCGTGGTCGGACGCCACCTGTTCCAGGCGTCCGGCGTGCCCGGCGAAACGGCGGTCGACGAGGACGGCCGGGGTGTCGAGGGCGGCCAGCCAGCGCTCGACCTCCTCCGCGGGTTCGATCCCGGCCCGCGGCATCAGGAGCAGGCCCTCGGCACCGGCCGCGACGAGCCGCCGTGTCTGCTCCCGGATCTCGGCGAGCGTCTCCCCCGAGACGGCCAGCACGACGCGGACGCCCTGCGCGCGGGCGGCCTCCTGCACCCCGCGGACGATCTCGGGGTAGTAGTAGTCGCCCGGCGGGACGACCAGGCCGAGCGAGGGCCCCTGCCGGGGTGCGGACCGGTCCGCACCGGAGGCGGGAGCGGCGGCCTGTCCGGCGGCGGCCGGGGACATCGCCCCGCCGTGGACCCGGACGACGAGCCCGCGGTTCGCCAGGTCACGGACGTCCTGCCGGACGGTGACGGCGGAGACGCCCATCTCTGCCGCGGCCTCCTTGACCGTGATCGATCCCTGGCGCTCCACCATGCGCAGGATCGCCTCGCGCCGTTCCTCGGTCAGCACTGCTGCCCCCTCTCCTTGTGAGTGAAGCGCGGTGCTTTCACTCGACGAAATGAAAGGTAGCAACGGCCGGCCGGCGCCTGGCACCGCTCACCGCGGCGGAGGAGCCCCGGTGCCGCCGCGGGTGAGGTGGTGGAGACGGAGCGCCAGGTGGATCTCCAGGGCGCTGGCCGGGGTGTTCCAGTCGGGGCCGAGGAGCTGGGCGACCCGGTCGAGGCGCTGCACGACCGTGTTCACGTGGACGTGGAGGGCGTCCTTGGCGCGGGAGAGGCTGGAGCCCTGGTCGTAGTAGGCGTGCAGGGTGCGGACGAGGTCGGTGCCGCGCTCCGCGTCGTAGGCGAGGACGGGGCCGAGGACCCGGTCGACGTACGGGGCGATGTCGGCCCGGTCGCCGAGGAGGACGCCGATGAAGCCGAGGTCGGCGATGTCGGCGCCCTCGCCGGTACGGCCCAGGGCGTGCAGCGCGGTCAGGCAGCGCAGGGCCTCCGCGTGGCGGGCGGCGTGCTGCTCCGGGCCGGTGCCGGGACCGGCCGCGCCCACGGTGACGGGGGAGCCGACGACGCGGGTGAGGTCGGCGGCGAGGCCGCGGGCGAGGAGGCCGGGCCGGTCGCAGGGCGCGAGCAGGACGGTGTGGCCGTGCCGGGTGCCCGCCAGGCCGCCGAGCCGCCGGGCGGTCCTGGCGTTCTCCGCCGCGAGCCGGGAGCGCAGGACGGGCGCGCAGTCGAGGACGGCGACGGCGTGGGGCCGGGTGAGGTCGAGTCCGAGGCGGCGGGCGCGGAGGGTGAGGCTCCCGCCGTCCCAGTGGGCGGAGGAGGCGGGGCCCGCGAGGAGGTCGTCGAGGAGTTCGCCGCGCACCCGGTCCTCGGTCTCGGCGACGGAGCGGCGGATGAGCAGGAGCATCGCCGTGACCAGCGCCGACCGTTCGAAGAGGCGGCGGTCCGCCTCGGGCAGGTCGCCCCGGCCGGTCAGGACGATGCTGCCCAGCGGTTCCGCCCCTGCCAGGACGGCGCAGGTCCAGACGCCGCCGGCGCGGACCGCGCGGCCTTCGGTGCGCGAGGCCGCCAGGCTCGCCGCGGAGGGCGTGACGGGGGCGGTGCCGACCCGGGCCAGTTCGCTGCCGTCGGTGTCGTGCACGGCCACTCCCCCGCCGAGCAGCATCGCGATCTCGGCCGCGACCTCGTCGGTGCCGGCGCCGCGCAGCACCAGCTTGGAGAGCCGGTCGTGGGCGTCGGACGCCTGGTGGAGGGCCTCGCTGTGGGCGCGGGCGGTCGCGTTGGCGGCTTCGAGCCGGGCGAGGGCGGTGCCGGTGGCCTCCAGCCGGCGGGCGCTGTCGATGGCGACGGCGGCGTGGTCGGCGAGCGAGGCGAGGAGGGCGATGGCGTCGGGGGTGAACTCGCGCGGGGTGCGGTCCGCCGCGAACAGCACGCCGATGACCTCCTCGCCCAGGCGCAGGGGGACGCCGAGGATGCCGCGGAGCCCTTCCTCCGCCACGCCGTCGTCGATGGTCCCGGTGTGCCGGTAGCGGTGGTCGGTGCGGTAGTCCGTGCTCGCGTACGGGCGGGCGGTCTGCGCCACCAGCCCGCCCAGGCCCTCCCCCATGCCGAGCCGCAACTGCTGGAAGGCCGCAGAGACGGATCCCTCGGTGACCCGCATGAACGTGTCCCGCGCGGCCGGGTCGTTGAGGGTCAGATAGGCGACGTCCGAGCCCAGGAGCGTGCGGGCGCGCCGGACGATGGCGCGCAGCACGCCGTCGAGGTCCCGCAGCCGCGCGAGGTCGCCGGCGGTGTCGAAGAGCGCGACCAGCTCCGTCTCCCGGCGACGGTACTGGTCGAGGACCCTCCGCACCGACAGGGCGACCTGGGTGGTCTCCTCGATCCACGCGAGGTCCCCGCTCGCGGCCCCGCCGGCCCGTGAGCGGGCGGGCTGGGCGGCGACCTCCTCGGCGGGGGCGCCGGCGGCGAGCAGGTCGAGCATCCGGCGGGCCGCCTCGGTGGACGCGGACGTCAGGGCGTCGGTGCGGCGGCCGGTGGTCATGGGACCTCCTCGCGGGTCGGTCGGTGGGGGCGGGGGCAGCGGCCGGCCGGAAGCCGGTCGTGGCCCGGTCCGCCGTCCTCCCTCGGGGGACGGCGGACCGGGCCGGCGGTGTGACGGGGGTCAGGCCCGGTCGCCCGCGGTGACCACGGACGGGGTGTCGGCCGGCTGCTCGTCCCGGCCGCGGGCCAGGTCGCGGCCGCGGGTCTCCCGGGTGACGGCCACGGTGAGGGTGGTGACCACGGCCGCCGCGCAGAGGTAGACGGCGATGGGGGTGGAGGAGTCGTACTCCTTCAGCAGCTCCACCGCGATGATCGGGGCGAGGGCGCCGGCGATGATCGAGGCGAGCTGCGAGCCCATGGAGGCGCCGGAGTAGCGGACCTTCGTGTCGAACATCTCGGAGATGAACGCGGCCTGCGGGCCGTACATCGCGCCGTGCAGCAGCAGGCCGGCGGTGACGGCCAGGGTGATCACGGCGAACGACTTCGAGTCCACGAGCCCGAAGAAGGCGAACGCCCACACCGCCATGCCGACGGAGCCGATGAGGGTCACCGGGCGGCGGCCGATCCGGTCGGAGAGCGCGCCCCACAGCGGGATGGTGACGAAGTGGATCGCCGAGCCGATGAGGACGGCGTTCAGCGCGGTGCTCTTGGGGAGTTCCAGGTGGACGGTGACGTACACGAGGAGGAAGGAGGTGAGGATGTAGTACGAGATGTTCTCGCCGAAGCGGGTGCCGATGGCGGACAGCACCTCGCGCCAGCTGCGCCGGAACACCTCGACGACCGGGGCCTCCTCCTTGACGCCGGCGGCGGCGGCCGCCTCGGCCTTCGCCTGGGCCTCCAGGAACACCGGGGACTCGGAGACCGAGACGCGGATCCACAGGCCGATCACCACGAGCAGGCCCGACAGCAGGAACGGGACGCGCCAGCCCCATGCCTGGAAGTCGGCCTCCGACTGGACGGCGGCCAGCAGGGCCAGGACACCGGTGGCGAGCAGGTTGCCGCCCGGGGCGCCGGCCTGCGGCCAGGACGCCCAGAAGCCGCGGTGCTTGTCGCCGCCGTGCTCGGAGACGATGAGGACGGCGCCGCCCCACTCGCCGCCCAGCGCGAAGCCCTGGACCAGGCGCAGCACGGTCAGCAGGATCGGCGCGCCGATGCCGATCGTCTCGTAGGTGGGCAGCAGGCCCATCGCGAAGGTCGCGCCGCCCATCATCAGGAGGCTGACGACCAGGAGCTTCTTGCGTCCGATCTTGTCCCCGAAGTGCCCGAAGACGATGCCGCCGAGCGGCCGGGCGGCGAACCCGATGGCGTACGTGATGAAGGCGATCAGCGTGCCCACCAGGGGGTCGGCGCTGGGGAAGAACAGCGTGTTGAAGACGAGCGCGGCGGCCGAGCCGTACAGGAAGAAGTCGTACCACTCGATGGTGGTGCCGATCAGGCTCGCTCCGACGATGCGGCCGATGCCGCCTCTCGGCTTGGTGGTGGTGTCAGACATGGGTTCACCGGTTTCACGAACGGACGGACGGGGACGGGACGAGCGCGGTGCGGTGGTACGGGTGGTGCGGGGGGGGTACGCGTGGTGCGGGGGTACGGCCGCGGCCGGGCGGGCGATGGGGGTCAGCCCGCCGTCCAGCCGCCGTCGAGCGGCAGGGACGCGCCGGTGAGGTAGCCGGAGTGCGGACCGCAGAGCCAGAGCACCGCGGCGGCGACCTCCTCGGTCTCCAGGAGCCGCTTGACGGGTGAGCGGGCCAGCATGACGTTCGACAGCACGTCGCCCTCGCTGATCCCGTGGGCGGCGGCCTGGTCGCGGACCTGGCCCTCGACCAGCGGGGTCCGGACGTAGCCGGGGTTCACGCAGTTGCTGGTCACGCCGTGCGGGGCGCCTTCAAGGGCGGCGACCTTGCTGAGCCCCTCCAGGGCGTGCTTGGCGGCGACGTAGGCGGCCTTGTAGGCGCTGGCCCGCAGACCGTGGACGCTGGACACGTTGACGATCCGGCCCCAGCCCCGTGCGTACATGGACGGCAGCGTCCTCCGCATGAGCAGGAACGGGGCGGTGACCATCACGTTCTGGATCAGCTCGAAGCGCTCCGGGGGGAACTCCGTGAGCGGGGCCACGTGCTGGAGTCCGGCGTTGTTGACGAGGATGTCGACGTCGGCCGGGAGGAGGTCGATCGCGGCCCGGTCCGCGAGGTCGACCTCGTGCGCCTTTCCGCCGGCGGCCTCGGCGACCGCCCTGGCGGCCGCGCCGTCCCGGTCCACGACGTGCACGACGGCCCCCGCCTGCGCCAGGGCCAGGGCACAGGCCCGGCCGATGCCGCTGCCGCCGCCGGTCACCAGGGCGGTGCGGCCGCTCAGGTCGGTCGCCGCGGTGGCCGGCAGGGGAACCGGACTGGGAAATGTGTTCGTCATGGCCGGAAACAGTAGGGAGAGGTCCGGGGCCCTCCCATGGAAGGGGCCACCATAAAGTGACGCATTCCAGTGGTGCCGGCCACCATAGGCGGCCTCAAGGGTTCGCCGCCGGACGCCGGCCGAGGCCCCCGGAGGGCTCTAGCGGCCGAGCGAGCAGCGGTTCACGAGCGCCGTCGGGTCCGCCGCGGCGGGCAGGGCGACGGTCTTGGAGGCCGGCGGGCGGACGCCCCGGGACAGCCAGTCCTCCAGCGCGGTGAAGCCGCTGCGGTGGCAGGGCACGAGCGGCCGCAGCTTGTCCGGGAAGATGTCGTACAGCGAGTCGGTGTGGGTGCCGCCCTCGATGCGGTAGTAGCGGTGCAGCGGTCCCCGGCCGGCATCGCGCACCATGCGCGCGTAGACGTCGGAGTCCTCGCCGATCGGAAGGAGGGTGTCGAGCGTGCCGTGCAGGGTGACGAGGGGTTTCCCGATGCGCCCGGTCAGGGCGATCCTCTCGACGGCCCGCCGGACCTCCGCGGGCCGGGCCGCGTAGTCGTAGTCGGTGTCGCAGGCGGGTGTGCCGGTCGCGCAGTACGGGGTGCCGGCCTCGGTCGCGCCGTCGAAGCCGGGGTCCAGCTCCTCGCGGTAGATGCGCTGGGTGAGGTCCCAGTAGACCTTGTGGTGGTACGGCCACAGGAACTCCGAACCGGCCGGGAAGCCGGCGGCGTGGAGGTCCCGGCGCGCCTGTTCGGCGCCCTCGCCGCCCGCCGCGTACACGGGGTAGGCGCGCAGGGCCTTGGGCAGGAAGTCCAGCAGGGTGGGGCCGTCGGCGCGCCAGAGGGTGCCTTCCCAGTCGACACCGCCGTCGTACAGCTCCGGGTGGTTCTCCAGCTGCCAGCGCACCAGGTAGCCGCCGTTCGACATCCCGGTGGCCAGGGTGCGGGCCGGGGGCCGGTGGTAGCGCTGGGCGACGGCCGACCTGGCGGCGCGGGTGAGCTGGGTGAGGCGGTCGTTCCACTCGGCGATCGCGTCGCCGGGCGCGCGGCCGTCGCGGTGGAAGGCGAGCCCGGTGTTGCCCTTGTCGGTGGCGGCGTACGCGTAACCGCGGGCGAGCACCCAGTCCGCGATGGCCCGGTCGTTGGCGTACTGCTCGCGGTTGCCGGGGGTGCCGGCGACGACGAGGCCGCCGTTCCACCGGTCGGGCAGCCGGATGACGAACTGGGCGTCGTGGTTCCAGCCGTGGTTGGTGTTGGTGGTGGAGGTGTCGGGGAAGTAGCCGTCGATCTGGATGCCGGGCACTCCGCCGGGGACGGGCAGGTCCTTGGGGGTGAGTCCCGCCCAGTCGGCCGGATCGGTGTGCCCGGAGGCGACGGTGCCGGCCGTGGTCAGTTCGTCCAGGCAGTCCGCCCGCTGGAGTTCGGCGCCCGGGACGCGGATCTGGTGCAGTCGGGCGCAGTGGCCGGCCGGGCCGCCGGTGCCGGAGCCGGGCGCGGCCGCGGCGGGCACGGCGGTGACCGCGAGGGCGGCGACGGCGAGGGCCGTGAGGGTGTTGCGGAGCGGTACGCCTGGCGGGGAGCCGGGGGAGAGACGCATCGGGGTGCCTCCGGGGGTCGGGTTTCTGGGACGCGCGAGAGGCTATGACGCCGTTTCGGCCCGACACATGGGCGTATCGCCCATTCTTGGACGCCCGATGGTGGTGGGCGGCACCACCCGCTCAGGGCAGCACGACGGGGCCCGGCACGGAGCGGGCCGTGCCGGGTCCCCCTCGCGCCGGCGTGCGGGCGGTCCGCTCCTCCTCGGGTCCGCGTCTCGGAGGAGGTGGTCGGCACCACCTCCACCGGGGCCGGTGTGTGGACGACAGCCATGGGCGTGCCCCGGGGCCCCTGCCTAGGCTCGCTGCCCATCGGTCGTAGCGGTCACCGGTGCCGGCCCGCGGGGCGGCGCCGGTCGCCTGAGGGAAAGGGTCCGTATGGGTCTGGACAAGACGGTCGCGAGCGCGGCGGAGGCGGTGGCCGACATCACGGCCGGCGCGTCCCTCGCGGTGGGCGGCTTCGGGCTGTGCGGGATACCCGGCACGCTGATCGACGCCCTGTGGCAGCGGGGGGTCGACGATCTGCGGATCGTGTCGAACAACTGCGGCGTCGACGACTGGGGGCTCGGGCTGCTGCTGGCGGCCGGGCAGATCTCCCGGATGACGAGTTCGTACGTCGGCGAGAACAAGGAGTTCGCCCGCCAGTACCTGAGCGGGGAGCTGGAGGTCGAGCTGGTCCCGCAGGGCACGCTGGCGGAACGGCTGCGGGCCGGCGGCTCCGGCATCCCCGCCTTCTACACCCCGGCGGGCACGGGGACGCAGGTCGGCGAGGGCGGGCTGCCGTGGCGGTACGCGGCCGACGGCACGGTGGCGGTCGCGTCCCCGCCGAAGGAGACCCGGGAGTTCGGCGGCCGCCCGCACCTGCTGGAGGAGGGCATCACGACGGACTTCGCGCTGGTCCGGGCGACCGTCGGCGACCGCCACGGCAACCTCGTCTTCCGCTCCTCCGCCCGCAACTTCAACCCGCTGGCCGCCATGGCCGGCCGGATCACCGTCGCCGAGGTCGACCACCTCGTCGAGCCGGGCGAGCTCGACCCCGACGAGGTCCACCTGCCCGGCGTCTTCGTCCAGCGCGTGGTCCGGGTGACGCCCGGCGACCCCGCCGCCGAGCGGCGCGTCGAGCGCCGTACCGTCCGACAGGAAGGCGACGCCTGATGGCCCTCACCCGCGAGCAGATGGCGGCCCGCGCCGCCCTCGAACTGACCGACGGCAGCTACGTGAACCTCGGCATCGGGCTCCCCACCCTCATCCCCAACCACCTCCCGCCCGGTGTCGAGGTCGTCCTCCAGTCCGAGAACGGGATCCTCGGCGTCGGCCCCTACCCGACCGAGGACGAACTCGACGCCGACCTGATCAACGCGGGCAAGGAGACCGTCACGACCCTGCCCGGGGCCTCCTTCTTCGACTCGGCCCTCTCCTTCGGCATGATCCGCGGCGGGCACATCGACGCCGCGGTCCTCGGCGCCATGCAGGTCTCCTCCACGGGCGACCTCGCCAACTGGATGATCCCCGGCAAGATGGTCAAGGGGATGGGCGGCGCGATGGACCTCGTCCACGGCGCGGGACGGGTCATCGTGCTGATGGAGCACACCGCCAAGGACGGCACCCCCAAGCTCGTCGAGAGGTGCGGCCTGCCCCTGACCGGCCGTGGTGTCGTCCAGCGGGTCGTCACCGACCTCGCCGTCGTCGACGTCGCCCCCGACGGCTTCGTCCTGGCCGAACTCGCCCCCGGCGTCACCGTCGAGCAGGTCGTCGCGGCCACCGCCGCGCCCCTGCGCGTCCCGGAGGGCGTCGGGCCGGTCTCCTGAGACCGTCCGCGGCGGGCCGGCGCGCCCGGCCCGGCGGTTCAGGCCGTCCGGGGGCGCGCCCGGCCCGGCGGTTCAGGCCGTCCGGGGGCGGGCCTGGCCGGCGGTTCAGGCCGTCCGGGGGCGGGCCTGGCGCAGCCAGGCGCCGGCCGTCGCGTAGTCGGCGTCCGTGAGGCCGACGCGGGCGTCCACCCGGAGGAGCAGGGCGCGGCCCGGGTGGTGGGCGGCGACCCAGGCGCGGTCCCGGCCGGTGAGTTCGTCGTCGATCCAGACGAACGGCCGCCCCGCCGCCCACGCGACGAGCGGCCGGGTCTTCCAGTGGATCCCCTCGCGCTCGTCCTCGTCCTCGTCGGCGTCGGAGGGCTCCGGCCAGTCGACGACGGCGAGCCGCGGCAGCCCGAGCAGCGGGCCGACGGCCTCGTTGGCGTCGTCCCCCCACGTCGTCGCCCACACCACCTCGCACGGCAGCGCGGAGAGCCGGGTCCCGTGCGCCGGATCGATCCGGGACAGCAGCGGGCTCACGTCGACCCCGTGCAGCGCGTGGGGGTGCCCCAGGGCCGCCGTGAACGTCGGATACTCCCCGGGCTCCGCACCGAACGGGATCAGCGGGCCGTCGACGTCGAGGAACAGGAGGGGGAGCGGGAGCCACTCGGTACCGGTCACGACGGACGACGATAGCGGCGGGGACCGCCGCCGGCCCTCCGCTCCGGGACCGGTCCGCGCTCCCCCCACGCCTCGGCGGCGTCCGGGGACGGGCCGCGCCCGCTCGCGAGGGCTGGACCCGGTGGGGCCTGGCGGACCGGCCGGGCCCGTGGGACGCTCCCCGTACGGGACGAGCCGTCGTGGGGGGACATCATGAGGCGTGGATACGCGGGGGCGGTCGCCGCCGTCGCCCTCGGCTGGAGCCTGGCCGGTGCGGGGCCGGCCACGGCCGCCGGTACCGGGGACGGAGTGCCGCCCGTCTCGGCGGCCACCCTCGAATGGCCGGACTTCCCTGCGGCCGCGGCCTCGGACCCCCTCGCGACGGGCTGGAGCCCGGACTACCCGCTCAGCGAGAACTAGCAGCTCTCGCGGGCGCGGCCACGGCCGGTGTCAGGTGCGCAGCAGGTCCAGGACTCCCAGCGTGATCCCGCACAGTCCCGTGAACGCCTGGAGGCGGCGGATGCCGCCCGAGGTCTGACGCCGGACGGTCAGGGAGGCGAGGACGAGGAGTCCTCCCCCGACGATGAAGAACCACGCGCCCGCCGTTCTGAGCAGTTCCACACCCTCCACCGTTCCGCCCCCCTGTCCCAGGCCCCCGCCTGATCGCCGCGCGCCGGATCGAAGCGCTTCACGCTCCATCATGCGGCCGATCGCCCTTGTCGCACAAAGAGTTGGCGGCGGAGCGGCCCAGCCGGGCGGCGTCGTGCTCGGGCCGGGTGACGGCGACGGCGGGTCCAGGAGGCCGGACGACGGAGAGAAGTCTGCTGGAGATCGAGGGCGCGGCCGTGCGACGGCCTCCCGGGGCGCACTCCGCGGACGGGCCCCTCGGGCCGGACGCTGGTCTACCGTGGGATCGGACGACCGGTCAGAGAGCCGCGTCCGCACGGAAGGAGAGCCCGCGATGGGTCTCGTGCCCCGTCCCGCCGAGCCCGGCGTCCCCCGTCCCGCCGAGCCCGGCGTCCCCCGTACCGCCCACGCGATCGCGGCGGCGCTCGCGCCGGGCCGTGAGGGGCCGTTCCTGGAGGAGCTGCTCGCGGCGCAGGCCGGGGACGAGCAGTTGGCGGTGATGGACCGCTGGCATCTGCGGGCCGTCGCCGACACCCGGCGCACCGATGCGGACCGGGCACGGGCGGCCGCGCTGCGGACCGGTGAACGCGCCGGGGTACGACCGCTGGACGCCGTGCTCGCCGCGCTCGGCGGGGCCCGGTGAGCCACGGGTCGACCGATCAGGCCGCCGCGGTCCTCTCGGCCATGTCCGCCCGGGCTCCCGAGGCGTTCGCCGCGACCGTCCGGGTGCTGGCCGCCGTCGCGGAGGCGCACGAACGCGGCACGGTGCCGCCCGGGGCGAGCCCCACCGACGAGTGGGGCGATGTGTACGACCTCGACGTCCCCGGCCATCCCGTGCTGGTCGAGTGGTTCACCGGGGACCCGGAGACGGTGACCGTCACCCGCGTCACCTGGCTGGAGGCCCGCCGGTAGGCCGTTCCTTCCGGAGCGCGCCGGACCCGGGGCCGGTGGGGCGGGCGGGGATCCGCCGCCGGACCCGCCGGCGCCCGGCGGGCGCCGGTCTGCCGAGGAACACGCCGCACAGCACGAGTCCCAGCCCGCCCAGCTGCTGGACCGTCAGTCCCTCGCCGGCGACGGCCACGCCCAGCAGGACCCCGGTGACGGGGTTCAGCAGGCCGAGCAGGCCGACGGTCGCGGCGGGGAGGTGCCGCAGCCCGGCGAACCAGACGGTGAAGGCGAGGGCGGTGGCGATCAGGGAGACGTAGGCGAAGGCGAGGAGCGCCGAGGGGGACAGCGCGGGCGGCGCGCCCTCCACGACGGCGGCGACCGGGAGCAGGACGAGCCCGCCCGCGGTGAGCTGCCAGGCCGTCGAGGCGAGCACGTCGACGTCGGTGGTCCACCGCTTGGCGAGGATGTGGCCGAAGGCCGACACGAGCATGGCGGCGACGGAGGCGAGGACTCCGGGGCCGCTGATCCCGCCGGCCCCCGTGAGCAGCATCAGGGCCACGCCCGTCAGGCCGGTCACGGCCCCGGCGAGGTGGGCGGCGCCGGGCCGCTCCGCCACGAGGGCCCACGCGATGAGCATCATCGCCAGCGGCGACACCGCCATGACCGTCGAGGCGACGCTCGTCGGGAGCAGCTGGGAGGCGGCGTACACGAGGACGAAGAACAGGCTGACGTTGAGCAGCCCGAGCACCGCGGAGCGCCACCACCACGCCCCGCGGGGCCGTTTCCTCGACAGGGCCAGCAGCACCGCGCCGGCGGGCAGCGCGCGCAGGGCGGCTCCGTAGAGCGGGCTGTCCGCGGGCAGGAACTCGTGGGTGACGTAGTAGTTCGCTCCCCAGGCCACCGGCGCGACGGCGGTCAGCACGACCCAGCGATTGACTTCCATGGAAGCCAATATATAACTTCCACGGAAGCTATGCTGTCGGCCATGGACGATCCGCCCCCGCTGGACCGCGTGGCCCGCATCCAGGCCGACTGGCGCCGCGAGCGGCCCGACCTCGACGTGACCCCCCAGGGCGTCATCGGCCGCCTGCACCGGCTCGCCGACCGCCTCACCGGGGAGCTGCGCCTCGTCTACGAGCGGTACGGGCTCGGCGAGGGAGAGTTCGACGTCCTGTGCGCCCTGCGCCGGGCCGGCGCTCCCTACGAACGCGCCCCCGGCGAACTCGCCGCGCACACCATGGTCACGACCGGCGCCATGACCAAGCGCATCGACCGCCTGGAACGCGCCGGACTGGTCACCCGCCGCCGCTCGGACGACGACCAGCGCGGCCGCATCGTCGGCCTCACCCGCCCCGGACGCGAACTGATCGACCGCGCCTTCACCGACCACATGCGCAACGAACGCCGGCTGCTCGACCTGCTGACACCCGCCGAGGCCGAGGCCCTGGAGGCGCTCCTGACCACCTGGCTCGGCCGTGTGGAACCGCCGACCGCGCCCGAGACCCCGGCCGCGCACGGAACCGGGCCGTGAGAAGGCCCCGGCCCCTCGGGCGGAACCGGGCCGTGAAGAGGACCTCGGCCCCTCAGACCGTGAAGCACACGCCGGGATCGGCGTGCCGGACCTCCCCCGGGAACTCGGCCGCGGCCAGCGCGACCGCCTCGGCCGGCTCCGTACCGGGCCCGACGTGCGTGACGACGAGCCGGCCCGCGCCGGCCCGCGCCGCGCTCCGCCCGGCCTGGGCGGCCGAGTGGTGCCCGTCGGTCTCCCCGTCGGCCTCGCAGACGAAGAGGTCGCAGTCCCGGCCGAGTTCGACGAGGGCGGGGCAGGGGGCGCAGTCGCCCGAGTAGACGAGGGAGCGCCCCCGCGCGTCCTCGACGCGGAGCGCGAAGGCGGGCATGCCGTGCTCGACGGCCCGCGCCCGCAGGCTGAGCCCTCCGACGGTGACGGCATGGCCGTCGTACAGCTCCTCGAAGGCGAAGGCCCTCTCCACGGGGCTCCGTCCGGGCCCGTTGGTCAGGAAGCCCGCCAGCCGGCCGGCGGTGCCGGCCGGGCCGAAGAGCGGGACGGGCAGGGACGGCGCGAGCCCCGCGTGGAGGAGACCGTAGTAGGCGGTGAGCAGGTCGGCGCTGTGGTCGGCGTGCAGATGGGAGATCCAGACCGCGTCGACCGCGTCGAGCCGGACGTACTTCTGGAGCTCTCCGAGCGTGCCGCTCCCGGCGTCCACCCACACGCGGACGCCTCCGCCCTCGACGAGATAGCCGGAACAGGCGTTGCCCGGACGGGGGAACGGGGTGGCGGAGCCGAGCACGGTGATCCGCAGGGCGTCGTCGGTCATGGGTCCGACTCTAGGACGGACACCCCCGGGTCCGGGGTCGTACCGGATCCCGGTGTTCCCGCCGTTCCGGGGATCCGTTCCGGATCCCCGTGCCCTCGCCGTTCCGGCGTCCGTGTTTTTGCCGTTCCGGCAACAGGACTGGCCCGGCCGGAAAGGGCTGCGCGACCGTGGGGCCATGCCCGACGACATCGCAGCAGAAGCCCCCGCCCCCGACGTTCCCTCGTTCGCCGACGGCTACCTCGGCGACCCCGCCGTGCGCGACGAGTGGGACCAGCGCTATTCCGAGCGGCAGCAGCTCTGGAGCGGGCGGCCCAACGGGGCGCTCGTGGCGGAGGTCTCCGGCCTCGCACCCGGCCGCGCGCTCGACGTCGGCTGCGGCGAGGGGGCGGACGCCCTCTGGCTCGCCCGCTCCGGCTGGGACGTCACCGCCCTGGAGGTCTCGGGCGTGGCGCTGGAGCGGGCGGCCGCCCACGCGCGGGACGCGGGCGCGGCCGTCCGCTGGGTCCACGCTGGACTGACCGACGCGGCGCTCCCGCCGGGCTCCTTCGACCTCGTCTCCGCCCAGTACCCGGCACTCCTCCGCACTCCCGGCGCCGCGGCCGAGCACGCCCTGCTCGCGGCCGTCGCCCCCGGCGGTGTGCTGCTCCTCGTGCACCACGCGGGCATGGACGAGCACCACCCGGAGCAGGACAGCTCGTTCGACCCCGCCGACTACGTCTGGCCCTCGATGGTCTCCGCGCTGCTCGGCGACGACTGGCGGGTGGAGGTGGACGAGGAGCGGCCCCGCGTCGTCCCCGAGGGCGGCGCCGGCGCGCACCACCACCACGACGTCGTGCTGAAGGCCCGCCGGCTGCGCTGAGGCGGACGGGCCGCGGCGGGGCCCCGCGGACGGGGTGTATCGCCGGCGTATCGGAAAACGCATACGCCGGCGCAACCGCTCGCCGTATCCGATGGGGGCATGAACGACGCCGCCCCGCCGCCCCCGCCCCGACGCGCCCGCCGGATCGCGCTCCTCGGCCTGACGGCCCTCGCCGCGGCGAGCGGCCTGTTCGCGCTGCGGGGACCGCTCCTGATGTCCGCGCCGATGTGCCTGGCCGGACGGTGGGACCGCTGCCTCGGCACCTTCAACGGCGTGGTGCTCATGACGCTGGTCACGCTGCCCCTGGCCCTCCTGGTGGCGTGGGCCCTGACCCGCGTGCGGCGCGCCGCCGGGCGCGCGCCGGCCTGGCGGACGTCGCTGGCCGAGGTGGGCATGGCGCACGGGACGGTGCCGTTCCTGTGGCTGACGATGATCCCGGGGGGAGGTGCCGGTGTCGCGCCCCCGCGGGTGAGTCTCGTGCCGCTGAGGGACCTGGTCACGATGGGCCCGCTGGGCATCGGCGGCAATCTGCTGGTCTTCGCCTCGCTCGGCTTCTTCGCCCCGATGCGGTCCTCGGCGCTGGCATCCGTGCCACGGATCCTCGCAATCGGCGCGGGCTGCTCGGTCCTGGTCGAGACCGCGCAGTACGTCCTCCGGCTCGACCGGGTGTCGTCCGTGGACGACGTCCTGGTGAACGCCACCGGTGCCGTCCTGGCCGGACTCGCGTCGCGCCGCTGGTGGCGCGCCCCGGCGGCGGCCCCGTCGGACCGGCCCCGCCCGGTGCCGGAACCGGCGGGCTGAGTCGAGCCGAGGCCGACGCATCCGCGGCCGCCTCTGCCTCCTTCGGCGACTGTCGCCGTCGCTGGAGCCGTCGCCGACGCGCATACGTCGGCGATACGCCGTGCTGCTTAGGCTTCGCACATGCGCGTACTGATCGTGGAGGACGAGCCGTACCTGGCCGAGGCCGTCCGGGACGGTCTCCGGCTGGAGGCGATCGCCGCCGACATCGCCGGCGACGGCGACACCGCCCTGCACCTGCTCGCCGTCCACTCCTACGACATGGCGGTGCTCGACCGCGACATCCCGGGGCCGTCCGGCGACGAGGTCGCCCGCCGGATCGTCGCGTCCGGCAGCGGCATGCCGATCCTCATGCTCACGGCCGCCGACCGGATCGACGACAAGGCGTCCGGGTTCGCGCTCGGCGCCGACGACTACCTCACGAAGCCGTTCGCACTGCGTGAGCTCGTCATGCGACTGCGGGCGCTCGACCGGCGGCGCGCGTACACGCGTCCCCCGGTCCGCGAGCTCGCCGGCCTGCGTGTCGACCCGTTCCGCCGGGAGGTCTTCCGCGACGGGCGGCACGTCGCGCTGACCCGCAAGCAGTTCGCGGTGCTCGACGTCCTCGTCGCCGCCGAGGGCGGGGTCGTGAGCGCCGAGGACCTGCTGGCGCGTGCCTGGGACGAGAACGCGGACCCGTTCACCAACGCCGTCCGCATCACCGTGTCCGCGCTGCGCAAACGGCTCGGCGAGCCGTGGGTCATCGCCACGGTGCCGGGTGTCGGCTACCGCATCGACACCGGGCCGGGCACCGCGTACCCCGGCCGGTCCCGTGGCTAGGCCGCCTCTTCCGGACCCTGCCGGGCTCGCGTCGTCCGGCCCGGTCCGGAAGAGTCGGCCCAGGCGCCGCGGACTCAGCGTCCGTCTCCGGCTCACCCTCAGCTACGCCGGTTTCCTGACCGTCGCCGGCGCGCTCCTGCTGGCCGTGGTGTGGGGCTTCCTGCTCCGCTACGTCCCCGACAACTCGCAGGGCCTCCTCGGAGTCTCGCCCAACCGCTATCTGCTGGTGCGCACCTTCGCCCCCGCCGCGGCCGCGGCGATGGGCTTCCTGCTCGTGTTCGGGCTCGTCGGGGGCCGTCTCCTGGCGGGCCGGATGCTGGCGCCGCTCACCCGGATCACGGCGGCGGCGCGAACGGCGGGGACCGGCTCGCTCTCCCACCGGATCCGCATGGAGGGGCGCGAGGACGAGTTCCGTGAACTCTCCGACGCCTTCGACTCGATGCTGGAACGGCTGGAGTCGCACGTCGCCGAGCAGCGGCGTTTCGCCGCGAACGCCTCCCACGAGCTGCGCACCCCGCTGGCCGTGTCGCAGGCGCTGCTCGACGTCGCCCGCGAGGACCCGACGCGGGACCGCGACGAGCTCCTGGCGCGCCTGCGCACCGTCAACACGCGCGCGATCGACCTCACCGAGGCGCTGCTGCTGCTCGGCCGCAGCGACCGCGGGCTCGTAACCCGCGAGCGCGTCGACCTCTCCCTCGCCGCCGAGGAGGCCGCCGAGACGCTGCTCCCCCTCGCCGAGCGGCGCGGGATCACGCTCGACGTCACGGGCGGGGCGGCCTGGGCCGACGGCTCGCCCGAGCTGCTGCTGCGGATGGTGGCGAACCTGGTCCAGAACGCGGTCGTCCACAACCTGCCCGACGGCGGCACCGTGACGGTCCACACCGAGGCCGCGGGAGACGTGACCGTGGTGCGGGTCGAGAACTCGGGGCCTCCGGTCCCGCCGGAGCTGGTGCCGACCCTCACCGAGCCCTTCCAGCGCGGCACGGAGCGGGCGCGTTCCGACGGGCACGCGGGCGCGGGGCTCGGGCTCGCCCTCGTGCGCAGCATCGTCCGCGCCCACGGCGGCGCACTCGCCCTCGTGCCGCGTCCCGCCGGCGGTCTGCTCGTGACGGTCCGGCTGCCCGGCACGCCGCGGGGGCCGTCCCCGCACGCCCGTCCGCACACCGGGTGGGGTTCGGGTCAGTAGCCCAGGCCGATGGTGTGGCGGACGGAGGCGGGCTCGGCCAGGGTGGCGAGGATGGCGCGGGCGAGGTCGGCCCGGGCGAGGGTGAGGCCGCCGCGCACGTTGCGGTCGGTGGCGGTGCGGTACGGGCGGGGCGCGCCGTCGGTGAGGCGCGGCGGGCGCATGATCGTCCAGTCCAGGCCGCTGTCCCGGACGATCCGGTCGGTGCGGGCGAAGTCCGCGAAGTTGCCCCGCAGCACGCGCCGCAGCACCGGCTTGACCAGGGTCCGCGTGAAGGGCCCGTCGCCCTCGTCGACGACGTGGCCGCTCGCGGTGACGACGACGAGCCGGCGGGTGCCGGTCGTCCGCATCGCGGCGATGATCGCGCGGGCGCCGTCGCTGCACACCGACGCCTCGGTCCTGGCGGTGGCACCCAGCGCCGAGACGACGGCGTCCCGGCCGGCCACGGACGCGCCGATGGCCTCGGGGTCCATGACGTCGGCGGTGACGACGTCGAGCCGCGGGGCGTCCGCCCGCCGGAGCCGCAGCCGGGCCGGGTCGCGGACGACCGCGGTCACGTGGTGTCCGGCGTCCAGGGCCTGGTCCACGAACTGCCTGCCCGTGCCGCCGGTGGCACCGAGAACGGTGATGCGCATGCCGGGTCCCTCCCTCTCCCGAGGTGTCGGTGCCCACGAGTTAGTGAACACTAACCCCAGCCTGCGCTACTGTTCACCGACCCGTCAAGAGAGGACGGCACGACCGGACCCGGGAGGGCGGCGATGAGCAGCACACGGGAGCGGATCCTCGACGCGGCCGAGGACATCCTGCGGACCCGCGGCGTCGTGCGCGCCACGACCAAGGAGATCGCGCAGGCGACCGGCGTCTCCGAGCCCACGCTGTACAAGTACTTCGGCGACAAGGAACGGCTGCTCCTCGCCGTCCTGGAGGAGCGGGTGCCCGGCCCGTCCCGCGTCGCGGTCCGCCCGGGCGAGGGCGACGTCGAGACCAACCTGACCGAACTCGCCCACGCGGCCCTGGACTTCTACCAGCAGTCGATCCCGATGCTGGGCGCGCTCCTCGCGGACCCCGAGCGGATGGCGGCGCACCGGATCGCCATGAGCCGGCACGGCGGCGGCCCCGAGAAGCCGGTCGCCGGGTTCGCCGCCTATCTGAAGGCCGAGCAGGACCTCGGCCGCGTCGCCGCGCACGCGGACCCCCGTGCCTCCGCCGCCCTGCTCGTCGGGGCGTGCTTCCAGGAGGCGTTCCTGCGCCACTACGCCCATGGCGCCGGTGCCGAGCCGGCCCCGCGCTCGCACGCCGCGGCCCTCGCGCGGGCGGTGGTCGGCCCCCTGTGCTGACCCGTGGGGCCGACCGTCACCCGTAAGGCCGCATACGATCGGCCGATGATCACTTCTGTCACGCTCCACGCGGCCCCGACGCCGGACGCTCCCGCGCTCGTCCTGCGCCCCTGGCGGGCGGAGGACGTCACCGCCCTCGTCGAGACGGCCCGGGACCCGGCCCTCCGTCACTGGACGGGCCTGGTGATCGAGCGGGAGGAGGACGGAGCGCGCTGGGTGCGGGACCAGCAGCGGGACTGGGCGGCGGGCGTGCGCTTCGGTTTCGCGGTCCTGGAGGCGTCCGGCGGCAGCGCTCCCCCTCGGCTGGTGGGCAACGCGGTCCTGAAGGAGGCCGCCCCCGGCAAGCCCTCCGCCGAGGTCGGCTACTGGACGGCGGCGCACGCCCGCGGCCGGGGCGTCGCCCCGCGGGCCCTCGGCGCGCTCACCGCCTGGGCCCTGGAGACCTTCGGGCCCACCGGGCTGGAGCGCCTCGAACTCCTCCACCAGGTGGACAACGCGGCCTCCTGCCGCGTGGCCGAGAAGTGCGGCTACGCCTTCGACCGCGTCCTGCCCTCGATGCCTCCCGCCTTCCCGCTCGACGGCCACCTCCACGTGCGGCGCGCCCCGCGGTCCGGGTGACGGGCGCGGTTCAGGCGCGGCGCCGCGCCCGGAGCCACCGGAACGCGTTGGCGAGGGTCACCTCGACGTCGTCGCTCCACGAGTAGACCTCCAGCCACGCCAGGTAGCCGCGCCGGGTGACGATCATGACCCCGCCGGGGCAGTCGCCGGTCTCGGTCAGCAGCGGCGCCTCCACCGGCACCTCGGTGCCGGTCCCGACCGGCGCGGGCGCGACCTCGTCCTCGCCGGGATCGAACGCGAAGTCGGCCGTGCCGCACCCGCAGCCGCAGCGTCCCGCCACCTGGATGTACGGGACCTGCCGGCGGAGGGCGGCATGGACGGGGTCGTCCTGGTCCAGGAGTTCCGCGAGCACTCCGGCGACGTCGGGGGGCAGGGTTTCGGGCACGCGGTCACGGTAGCCGACCGGTGCGGGGCGTCCGGGCGCGGGGCCCGCCGGCGGGCGGGCCCGTGCGGGCCCGCCTCAGTCCACGCCCCTGATCCGGCGCACGAGTACGGCCCCGGCCAGTCCGAGCACGGCCGCCACCAGGTACAGCGCCCGGTACCCGCCCAGGTGGTTCACGAGCGGGGCGGCCAGCGCGGGGGCGGCCACCTGGGGCAGGGCGTTGGCCACGTTGATGATGCCCAGGTCCTTGCCGCGGTCGTGGGCCGTCGGCAGGACGTCCGTCATCAGGGCGAAGTCGACGGAGGTGAAGACGCCGAAGCCGATCCCGAGGAGGGCGGCGGCGACGAGGGCCCCGTTCCACGTCTGCCAGCCGGCGAGCATGCCGGTCGCCGCCGCCATCAGGACCCCGGACCAGAGGACGAACGGCTTGCGCCGCCCGATCCGGTCCGACCAGATCCCGCCGACCACCACGGTGGCGAGCAGCGTGGCGCCGTTGACCGCCGTCAGGACCAGCACGCCGGTCTCCGGGTCCGGGTACCGCAGCCGGTCGCGCAGGTAGTAGAAGAGGTAGAGCAGGACCAGCGCGTTGCTCAGGTTGACGAGGAAGCGCGTCAGCCAGGCCCACGCGAGGTCGGGGTGGGCGCGCGGGCTCAGCCAGAACCCGGCGGCGAACCGCCGCCAGGACCAGGCGGGGCGATCCGCCGCGGCGAGCCGCTGGTCGGGATGGCGCAGCACGTACGGGGCCACGCCGACGAGCGTGAAGACCGCGCAGGCGACGTATCCGGCCCCGATCCCGCCCGCCGCCGTCGCGAACCCCGTGCCCGCGACCACCCCGAGGATCTGCGCGGCCCCCAGCCACCCGCCGACGACGCCCCGCTGGGAGCGCGGCACCCGGTCGGGCACGGCGGCGGTGACCGCGGCGAAGGCCGCGTTCAGCGTCAGCTGCACCAGGCACCAGCCGGCGAACAGCACCCAGACGGCGTCCGCGGTCCCGAGCAGCAGCAGGGACAGCGCGCCGCCGGCCGCGCCCGTCACGATCCACGGCGTGCGCCGCCCGTACCGGGAGACGGTACGGTCCGACAGCGCTCCGAAGAGCGGGTTCGCGGCCAGCGACACCACGGCGCCGACGCCGGTCACCCAGGCGAGCAGCGACTCCTTCGACAGGCCGGCGCCGGGTGCGAACCGCTCGGCCTGCTGCGCGAGCAGGATCTGCAGCGGCCCGTACCAGCCCACCCAGATCGCGCCGTTGGCCAGGGACAGCGCGGCGGTCCAGCCGCGCCCGACCCGTTCGGCGGGCTCCTCCAGGGCGAGGGCGGTCATGCCCGCTGCGCCCGCAGCGCGTCCCGCAGCCAGCCGTACGACGCCTTGGGGGTGCGCACCTGGGTCGCGTAGTCGACGTGCACGAGCCCGAACCGCTTCGTGAACCCCTCGGCCCACTCGAAGTTGTCCATCAGCGACCACACGAAGTAGCCGCGGACGTCGACGCCCGCCTCGCACGCCCGGTGCAGGGCCCGCAGGTGGCCGTCCAGGTACGTGATCCGCTCCTGGTCGTCGAGCCCCTCGTACGCGCAGCCGTTCTCGGTGATGACGACGGGCGGCAGCCGGTCGCCGTACCGGTCGCGGAACGAGGTGAGGAGTTCGGTGAGCGCCTCGGGGACCACCGGCCAGCCGAAGTCCGTCACCGGGTGTCCCTCGATCTCCCGGACGGAGAAGGGGAGTTCGGCGGGGAGGGTGAGGCCCGAGAATTCCACGTCCTCGGCGCGCGGCGCGCCCGCCTTCGTCGGCTGGTAGTAGTTGATCCCGTACCAGTCGAGCGTCCCCTCGGAGATCACCTTCAGGTCGGCCTCCACGTCGCCGCCCGGCATGAGGTCGCCGAATCCGTCCGGGTAGCGGCCCAGCAGCAGCGGGTCGGAGAAGAGCCGGTTGAGGATGATGTCGTAGAGGTCGGCGGCGCCGGCGTCGGCCGGGTCGGCCGACGCGGGCCAGGTCGGGCCGTGCGAGTTGGCGATGCCGATGTCGGTGGCGCCGGCGGCGCGCAGGGCGCCCGCGGCGAGACCGTGCGCGAGCAGCTGGTGGTGGGCCACCGGCAGCGCGTCGAAGAGGAGCTTGCGGCCGGGGGCGTGCTCGCCCAGCGCGTGGCCGAGCAGGGTGTGCTCGGCGGGCTCGTTGAGGGTGATCCACTTCTTCACGCGGTCGCCGAGCCGCTCGGCGACGGTCGCCGTGTACGCGGCGAAGCGGGAGGCCGTGTCGCGTTCCAGCCAGCCGCCCGCCTCCTCGATCTCCAGGGGCAGGTCCCAGTGGAAGAGCGTCGGCACCGGCCGCACCCCCTGTGCGCACAGCTCGTCGACCAGCCGGTCGTAGAAGTCGAGCCCGCCGGGGGCGAGGACACGGGGCCAGGAGATCGAGAAGCGGTACGCGTCCACGCCGAGGTCGCGGATGAGCGCCACGTCCTCGCGGTACCGGGCCACGTGGTCGCAGGCCACGTCGGCCGTCGAGCCGTCCCTGATGCGCCCCGGCTCGGCGCTGAACGCGTCCCAGACGGAGGGCAGGCGGCCGGAGACGGCGCCCTCGATCTGGTGGGCGGCTGTGGAGACACCCCACAGGAAGCCGGGCGGGAACTTCGGGAGGGAGTCCGGGTCAGATGACATGGCCGTGATCATCGGTACCGACCAGTAGCGAAGTCAACACCCGTGCGAGAAGTGCGAATTGAACCCCTCTGCCCTCATCTTTCGGCTGGCGTGAATCGGTGCGTACGCGACCCTGCGCGGGGCTCCGGATCCGTCCGGTTCCTCCATCGCGGGCCCGCCTTCCGCTACGTTGGAGCGGCATGACGGTGCTGATCATCGGAGCCACGGGCTTCCTGGGCACGGAGCTGGTGCGCCAGGCCGCGTCGGCCGGCCGCCCCGCGGCCGCGACCTTCCGCTCCCGCCCCGGCCGCGCCCCGCACGTCCCGTGGCACCACCTGGACCTGCGCGACCCCCACGGCCTCGACGCCGTCCTCGGTGCGGTGGAGCCCGGCGTGGTCGTCAACGCGTCCAGCGGCGACGCCGACTGGGCGGTCACCGCCGACGGTTCCGTCCGTCTGGCCCGGGCCACCGCCGAACGCGGGATCCGGCTGCTGCACGTGTCCAGCGACGCCGTCTTCTCCGGGAGCCGGATCCACTACGACGAGACGGCGCTCCCCGACCCGGTGACGCCGTACGGCGCGGCGAAGGCGGCCGGAGAGACGGCCGTCCGCCTCCTCCACACCGACGCGGTCGTGGCCCGCACCTCGCTCGTCATCGGCGACGGGGACTCCGGCCACGAGCGTCTCGTGCGCGCACTCGCCACCGGAGAGCGGCGGGGCGTCCTGTTCACGGACGACGTCCGCTGCCCGGTCCACGTCACCGACCTGGCTGCCGCCCTCTGGGAACTCTCGGCGCCCGGCCTGACCGGCGTCGTCCACCTGGCCGGACCGGACGCGCTCAGCCGCCACGCCCTCGGCCGCCTCATCGCCCGGCGCGACGGCCTCGACCCGTCACTCCTCCCCGCCGGCACCAGGGCCGGATCGGGCGTCCCCGGAGCCCTGGACGTCCGGCTCGACGGCACCGCCACCCGGCGGCGCCTGACGACGGTGCTCCGCGGCGCCCGCACGTTCCTCCGCCCCGCCGAGTCCTGACCCACCGCCACCGCCCGGGCCGGCACAGGAACCACGTGCCCCGTCCGCCCGTCCTCACCCCGGGAGGGCACCGGCGTCCCGGCCCCCTCCGCCCGCACGCCCACCGCCGAGGTCCGAGGAGATCCATGGCCGACACCGTCCCCTCACTCGTCACCCGTCTGCACGACGTGATGGTGGCCCTCCTGAGCGAGGGCCCCTCCGCGACGGCCACCGCGGAGCTGAACGACGTCATCGCGCGCGCCGCGCCGCTCGGCCCCGACGGCGCGTGGGTCGCCGCCGCGGGCCACGCGACCCACGGCGGCCTGGCCTGGGCCCACGGGCGGACGGACGAGGCGGTCCACCATTTCGACGCCGCGGTGACGGCCGGTTACAACGACTGCGTGGCGCTCCACTTCTCCGCCTATCGTCCCCTGCACGCCGATCCCCGCTTCCGGGCCCTGTACGAGCGGATGCGCATCACCGAGGCCGACTTCCACGAACTGCTGTGGCTGCACGAGGAGATGCACACCATGGCGCAGGAGGCCCGGACCGCGAGCGTCGACAACATCGGCCGTCTCGACACGGGGGTGTCCCTGCTCCCCCAGGCCCCCCTGCCGACCCGCGAACCGGACACCGCCGGGGTCCTGGTCACCCGCGTCGAGCTCCTCGCGACCCAGACCGCGCTCCGTCGGGCCGCCGTGAAGGCGGACTTCCAGCGCAGCGCCGGCAACACCGCCCTCGGTCTCATCGACGACACCTGGGACTACACCCGGGCCCGGCACGACGCCTGGCACGCCGACGACCTGGACTCCCGCCGCGAGCGGGCCGCCGCCGCCCGGGCCTTCGTCGAACGACCCGGTGCCGGCAACGTGCTCCTGGGTTGCCCGCCGCTCGGCTCGGTGCCCCACCCGGGCTGAGGCCGCAGCGGCACGGCGACCGGCGGGGCGCCCTTCCGCCGGCCGCCCCCGCACCCCGCCGGGGCGCGACCGCCACCTACGATCCACGGCATGACGATCACGTACACCTGGCGCGGCGAGGTCGACGACGCCTCGCTCAACGCCCTCCACGCCGAGGGGTTCGGCCACCCGCTCCAGCGGACCGACTGGCGCGCCCGCCTGGAACGCCACAGCCTCGGCTGGGTCTGCGCACGCGAGGGCGGCGCGCTGATCGGCTTCGTCAACGTGGCCTGGGACGGCGGGTCCCACGCCTTCCTCCTGGACACGGTCGTCGCCCCGCACCGCAGGACGGCGGGCGTGGGCACCACCCTCGTCGCGACCGCCGCCGACCACGCCCGCGCCGCGCACTGCGCCTGGCTGCACGTCGACTTCGAGGAACACCTGGGCCCGTTCTACTTCGACGGCTGCGGCTTCCGCCGGACCGAGGCGGGCCTCATCGCCCTCTAGGCCGTCTCTTCCGGATCAGGCCAGACGAGGGAGCGGTGCGCCTTCGGCGGGGCGGCCGGGTCCCGTACAGTGCGGTCGCGAGGGGGGATGCGGAATGGATGCCGAACGGTCGTGGGTCGAGGGGTGGGCCGTGTCCCGGCGGGTACCCGCGCCGGTGGACGTGCCCTGGGGGCTGCGGGTCGACGTCGGGCATCCGGCGCAGGTGGTCCGCCACGTGCTGCTGGGCGCCGACGCCGCCACCGCGCGCGGACTCGTCCGGACGCTCGGCGAACCCACCACGTGCGTCAAGGCGTTCCTGCCGCAGGGCGACATGGAGCCCTGGTTCACGTCCGCGTGGGAGCCCGTCGACCCCTGTTTCCTGATGGCCGTCGACCTGCGTCCGGCGCCCGTGCGCGCGCCGGACGGGTACACCGTCACCGTCGAATGCGCCGGCGGCCTCGCCTCCGTGCGCGTCCTCGGTGCCGACGGTGAGCCCGCCGCGGCCGGCCAGGCCGGACTCACCGGCGGGGCCTGCGTCTTCGACCAGATCGTCACCGAACCGGCGCACCAGCGCCTCGGCCTGGGGACGCTGGTGATGGGCACGCTCACCGAGGCGGCCGTCGAGCGCGGCGCGGCCACCGGCGTCCTGGGCGCGACCGTCCAGGGCCGCGCCCTGTACGAGGCGCTCGGCTGGAAGGTCCTCTCGCCGCTGAACGGCTTCGTCCGCAAGCCCGACGCCGCCTGACCCCGCTCACCGGCTCCGGGTGGAGGCGGTCGGTCAGCCCGTCGTGCCGTCGAGCATCTCCCGCAGGATGTCCAGGTGGCCGTTGTGGCGGGCCGTCTCCTCGGTGAGGTGGAGGAGGATCCAGCGCAGGTCGACGTGGACGCCGCCGCGGACGGCGCGCTCGGCGCGGGCGTCCAGGCCGTGTCCGGCGACGAGGGCACGGTGGCGGGCGCTCTGTTCGGCGTACTCGTCGAGGAGCCGCGGCAGCGGGACGTCGACCGCGATGCGCATCTCGCGGTCGGGGTCCTCCTCGGTCCAGGGGCCCTCGTCCTCCTCGCCCAGGAAGACCACCCGGAACCAGTAGTACTCGACCCAGCGCAGATGGCTGACCAGTCCGCTCATGGTCATCAGCGGTGATCCGGGGAGGAGCGCCCGGCGGGCGTCCTCCGCGGAGACGCCGTCGCACTTGGCGCGGGCGGTGTCGCGTGCGTAGTCGAGGAAGGTGGTGAGCTGGGTGCGCTCGTCCCACGCGGACGGTGTGTCGTCGATTCTGGTCATCGCGCGAAGCGTCCCCGATGGCCGGGTCCGGTGTCGAGGCATTTCCCGTCCGCCGGACGCCGCCGGGCGCGGGCACGGGACCGGCCACCGTGCGGGCGGGTGGATGCCGAAGCCCGGCCGTCGGGCACACGGCCGCGCGGGCCGGGGCGACGCCGGCCGGTCCGCGGACGAGCCCCGGGGCGGGTGCGTCAGCCGTCGGGGGTGCGGCCGCCCTTCCGGGGCCGGTCGGTGCCGGAGGCTCCGTCGGCGGCGTGCGCCCCGGGACGGCCGAAGGCGAGGGAGAGGATCCGCGGCCACCTCACCGGTGGTGTGGCGACGGCGACGCCGGGGCGGTCGCGCGGCACCAGGACCCGCAGCGCGAGCGGGCGGAGCGTGCACACGACCGGGGTGGCCATCCGCAGGGCCTCGCCGTCGACCGCGACCGGGATCTCGTCGGCGTCGGCGGTGACCTCGACGCGGTGCGCGGACAGGACGGTCAGGGCCGTGGACTGCGTGCCCCGCAACGCCAGGTCGGCGGCCTGCGCCGCGTCCTCCACGCGGATCCCGAGGACCCCCAGCTCGCCGTCGTCCAGCCGGGGGCGGCGGCCGCCGCCGCTGAGGTCGTCGGGCGAGACATAGGGGTTGTTGCTGATGAGCAGGGCCTGCTGGGAGGTGAGTTCGGTGCTGTCGGCCTTCGCCCCCAGACGGGTCACCCCGTCGCCGAGGAGCAGGTCGGGCATCAGGGTGAGGGCGGTGCCGGCCTTGTCGTCGCGGTACTCGGGGCGCTGGACGACGTCGGCGTAGACCCCGAAGGAGACGGTGTTCACGAAGGGCCGGCCGTCGACGTCGCCGAGGTCGACCCGGAGCTCCTCGCCGTCGGTCAGAGCGTCGAGGCAGCGGGACGGGTCGGAGCGGTCGAGGCCCAGGTCCATGGCGAAGTGGTTGCGGGTGCCGGCGGAGACGACGAGGAACGGCAGGTCGTGCTCGGCGGCGACGGCCGCGACCAGCGCCTGGGTGCCGTCGCCGCCCGCCACGCCCAGCAGGTCGGCGCCCTCCGTCACGGCCTCCCTCGCGAGCGCCGCGACGTCGGCCGGGGCGGACGGGTCGAGCAGGACGACCCGTGCCCCGAGCTCCTCCGCGCGCTCGACGAGCCCGAAGCGGCCGACCTTCCCGCCGCCGGACTTCGGATTCATGATGAGCACGGCCCGGGCCGGCGGGACGGCGGGGACGGCCGGTGTCGGCCGCGGCGGCCGGGACATGCGCAGCGCCACCCGGGCGCAGGCGAGCGCGGCGCCCCAGCAGAGGACGAGGATCAGCGCCGTCAGCCACAGGCCGTCGTGGGCGAAGAGGACGAGGACGCCGGCGGGGGCCGCGACGGCGACGAGCGCCCCGAGCAGGCGCAGCGCGCCCCGGTGGGCGACGAACCACCACACACCGACGGCGCAGAGGACGAGCCCGAGGAACCCCGCGACGATCACCACCAGGCCGCCCTCGCCGATAGCCAGGCCGAGCACGACCAGCGAACCGATCGCCGCGAGGACGGCCAGTCGCGCCATCAGCCGCGCGGCCCCGCTCGCCCCGGTTCCCGTCGTCCGCGTCCTGGCCATGGTGTCCTTTCCCCGCCCTGCCCGTGAGCCGGTCCGAGGCTCCAGCCTGCCCACTCCCGGTGTGTACGGCATCCCCGAGGGTCCGTCCGGATGACGCGGGCCACCCGGCGCGGCCGGCGGCACGGACGGACGCGCCGACCGACATGCGGGCCGCCGGACGAGCTGACCCGGAGACCACGGGACGAGCCGAGGCGCGGGCCGACGGACGGACCGGAGCACGGGCGGCCGGCGGGCCGGACCGACGCACGCGCCGACGGCCGCGGGGCGGCGTTCCGGCCCGTCATACCTGAGAGCTACACGGCAGGTCGGCTCTCCGGCGGGACGCGGGCTACAGCGCCCGCTCCCTACCGTCCGGGGCGGAACACCTCGCCGCACGGAAGGATCCCCATGGCGCCCCGTCCCCGCCCCCGCCCCCTCCTCCTCTCCGCCCCCAAGCGGTTCCGCCGCGCGCTGGCCGCGGCCCTCGTCACCGCCGCCGTCGCCGTGCCGGTCGCCGGGGCCGCGCGGCCCGCCGAGGTGCCCGCGCCCGCGCCCGCCGCCGTCGCACCGCTGGCCCCGGCTCCGCCGGACGTGCTCGCGGCGCGGCTCGAAGCCCGGTACGCGGCCGGGCGGTCGGCACTGGTGGAGGCCGCGCGGACGGCGGAGGAGTACGGGGCCCGGCGGAGGGCCGCGTCGCTGCGGGAGATGGCCGGGGCGGGGCGGCGGTTCCTGGAGTTCGACGGACGGGACGGCGGGCGGAGCGCCGAGGTCGTGGGCGATCTCGCGCGGGCCGGGCGGATCGCGGTGCTCGTACCGGGTGCCGACACCGGGCTCGACGCGTACGGCCGCTTCCACGACGGAGCCGTCACGCTCCAGCGGGAGCTGGGCGCCCGGTCGGCCGTCGTCGCCTGGCTCGGCTACCGCACCCCCGCCACCGGCAGCGCCGCCTCGCTCACCCCCGGCCGAGCCGACCAGGCCGCGCCCCGGCTCCGGTCCTTCGTGGAGGAGCTGGCGCGGATACGGCCGGGGGCGCGGATCACCCTGCTGGGGCACTCGTACGGCTCCGTGGTGTGCGCCCGGGCCGCCGCGGGGCTGCCCGTCGCCGCCGTGGTCCTCTACGGGAGTCCCGGAACCGGGTCCGACCGCGCCGCCGATCTCCGTACGGACGCGACCGTCTGGGCCGGGCGGGCCGGCGACGACTGGGTCGCCGGTGTGCCGCACGTGCGCGTCCCGCTGCTGCCCGGCAGTGAACTCGGCTTCGGGACGGACCCGGTGGACGCGGCGTTCGGGGCCCGCCGGTTCGCCGCCGGCGGCGGCGGTCACAGCGGCTACCTCGCCGCCGGCTCCGTGTCGCTGCGCAACCTCGCGCTGATCGTCGACGGACGGGAGCCGGCCCGTGCGTGACCTCGTCCGCCGTACGACCGCCGCCACCCCGCCCGACCGCGACCGCGCCCTGGACGCGCTGCGCGCCCTCGCCATCCTCGGCGTGGTCCTCGGGCACTGGCTCGTCACCGCCCTCGTCGCCGACAGCGGCACGCTGCGCGTGGAGAGCCCGCTCGGTCGTCTGCCCGCGTTCACCCCCGTCTCCTGGGTCTTCCAGACGCTCGCCGTGTTCTTCCTGGTCGGCGGGTACGTCGCCGCGCGCGGTCACGCCGCCGCCCGCGCCCGGGGCGAGGGGCACGGCCGGTGGGTCGCCGGCCGGCTGGGCCGGCTGTTCCGGCCCGTGGGGCCGCTGCTCGTGGTCTGGCTGGTGGCGTCGGGCGCCATGCTCGCCTGCGGGGTGCCGTGGCGGACGGTCCACGCGCTCGGCCGGCTCGTGCTGTCGCCGCTCTGGTTCCTCCTCGTCCTGGCCGCCCTCACCGCGGCCACCCCGCTCGTCGCGCGGGTGCACCCGCTGTGGCCGTTCGCCGTCGTCCTCCACGTCGACGTGGTCCGCTTCGGTCTCGGCGGACCCGACGCGATCGGCTGGCTCAACCTGCCCGCGGGCTGGCTCGTGCCGTACTGCCTCGGCGCCTTCCTCGCCCGCCGGGGTCCGCTCGCGCCGGCGGCGGCCCGGATCCTGCTCCTGTGCGGAGCCGCCGCCACCGGACTGCTCGTCGCCTTCGCCGGCTACCCGGGCTCCATGGTCGGCGTGCCCGGCGCGCCGGTCTCCAACCTGAATCCGCCCACGCTCGCCGCCGTCACCTTCGGCCTCGCCCAGTGCGGCGGCGCGCTCCTGCTGCTCGGGCCGCTCCGGCGGGCCCTGCGCCGGCCCGCCGCCTGGACCGCGGTGGCACTGCTCAACCTCTGCGCGATGACGGTGTTCCTGTGGCACCAGACCGCGATGATCGCGGTCACCGCCGGCGGGCTGCTCGCCACGGACCTGCTCGGGCGGGGGCCGCTGACGGGGCTGCACACCGTCCCGGACGCGCCGGACTGGATCCTCGCCCGGCTCGGCTGGCTCCCGCTGTTCGCCGTCGCGCTGCTGCTCTGCGGTGCCGTCTTCCACGCGTACGAGCGAGGCGCCGGCCGCCTCACCGCCCCCGCCGCACCGGTGCGGCGACCCGACCCCCGGACGGAGGCACGACGTGCCTAGGCTGTACCAGAGTGACGAACATCCGTACGGGGGGAGCACGGTGACGGACACGGTACGAGGTGCGGGCGCCCTGCGCGCCCTCCCGGACGTGCTGCGCGCGGCGCCGCGCGTGATCCGTGCGGAGCTGCGGCCGGGGCGCCGCGACCCGCTGCCCCGCCACCGTCTCCTCGGCCGGCTCGCCCACGGGCACGCCGTGCTGTTCGCCGTGGTCGTGGGCGTCTGGGACATGAACCACTACGAGAGCTTCATGCAGCCCGCCACCGGCGCGGTCTCCCTGCTCGTCGTCCTCCAGAGCGTCGCGCCCGTCCTCGCGCTCAGCCGCCCCTCGGCCGCCCTCTGGCTCTCGACGGCGGCCCTCGCCCTCACGGCGGCGCTGACCTCGGCGGTCGCCGGCGCCGGACGGCCCTGGAGCCTGCCGGGCCTCGCGCTGCACACCCTCGTGCTGCTGCTGCTCGCCCTGCGGGTGCGGCCCACCGCCTCCGCCGCCGCCCTCGGGATCACCGTGCTGGCCGGGGCCGCCGCCCTCCTGCCGCACCCCGCGCCGGACCTCGGCGGCCTCTTCCGGGGGGCGGCCGCCTTCGCCCTCGCCGTCCTCGTCGGCTCCTCGCTGCGCGCGACCCGCGTCTCCCGCAGCCGGCTCGTCGAGCAGGAGGAGCTCACCGCCGAGGAGCGGGCCAGGCGGGCGCTCCTAGAGGAACGCGGCCGGATCGCCCGCGAGCTCCACGACGTCGTCGCCCACCACATGTCCGTCATCTCGATCCAGGCCCAGGTCGCCCCGCACCTCGTCGCGGACCCGTCGCCGGAGCTGCGGGAGAACCTGGCCGGCATCCGGCAGAACGCCGTCGACGCCCTCGCCGAACTCCGGCGCGTCCTGGGCGTCCTGCGCGGCGACGGCGACCCGACGGACGCGGCGGCCGGGCTGCGGCACGCACCGCAGCCCGCCCTCGACCAGCTGGACGACCTCCTGGACAACGTCCGGGCGGCGGGGCTCGACGTCACCGCCGACACCCGGGGCACCCGCCGCCCGCTCTCCCCCGGCACCGAACTCTCCGCGTACCGCATCGTCCAGGAGGCCCTGAGCAACGTCATGCGGCACGCCCCCGGCGCGCGGGCCGTCGTGGTGACGCACTACCACCGCGCCGGACTCACCGTCCGCGTCACCAACACCGCCGCCGCCCGCCCGGCCGGCGGCAGGCCCGGGGGCCCGGCCGGGGAACCCGGTCACGGACTGCTCGGCATGCGCGAGCGCACCGCCATGCTGGGCGGGGAACTCTCCGCCGGCCCCGCTCCCGGCGGCGGCTGGGACGTCACCGCGACGCTCCCGGCCCCCGTCCCCCTCCCCACGAAGGAAGCGTCATGAACGACGTCATCAGGGTGCTCGTCGCGGACGACCAGGTCATGGTCCGCCAGGGCTTCACCGTCCTGCTCGACGCCGAACCCGGCATCGAGGTCGTCGGCCAGGCCGTCGACGGTGCCGACGCCGTCGCGCAGGCCGAGGCCCTCGGCCCCGACGTCGTCCTGATGGACATCCGGATGCCCGGCACGGGCGGGATCGAGGCCACCCGGATCCTCACCGCTCCCGCCGACGCCACCGTCAAGGTCCTCGTCCTGACCACCTTCGACCTGGACGAGTACGTGTACGAGGCGCTGCGCGCCGGCGCGTCCGGCTTCCTCCTCAAGGACGCCTCGGCCGAGGAACTCGCCGAGGCGGTACGGGTCGTGGCGCGCGGCGACGGACTCCTCGCCCCGCATCTGACGAAGCGCCTCATCGCCGAGTTCGCCCGCATCGGCACCGCCCCGCGCGCACCGCTGAAGGAGCGTCTGGGCGACCTGTCCGAGCGCGAGACGGAGGTGCTGGCGCTCATCGCGCAGGGCCTGTCCAACGCCGAGATAGCGGCGCGGCTCGTCGTCGCCGAGCAGACCGTGAAGACCTACGTGAGCCGCGTCCTCACCAAACTCTCCCTCCGCGACCGCACCCAGGCCGCCGTCCACGCCTACGAGACCGGCCTGGTCCGCCCCGGACTCCGCTGACCGCGTGCCGTGCGCCACCGGCGGCCCGCGCCGTCAGCGGGCGCCGGACGACCGCGGGGCGCCCGCCTCTTCGTCGTCCACCGCCCTCACGCCCAGGTCGTCCACGCCGTCCGGTCCGCGCCGGCGGGGGCTCAGCTCCAGGTGCGGCCCGCCGGTTCCTTGATGGTGCGGTTGATCCGGTTGAAGAAGTTGGTCAGGGCGATCTCCAGGTTGAGCGCGCCGATCCGCTCCTCGCCGAAGTGGGCGACGGCCTCCTCCCAGATCGCGTCGCTGACGCCCTCGGCGCCGTCCTGCAGCCGGGTTGCGGCCTCGGCCAGCGCGAGCGCGGCACGCTCCGCGTCCGTGAAGAACGGCGCCTCGCGCCACGCCGCCACGGTGTGCAGCCGCTCGTCGGTGTCGCCCGCCTTCTTCCCCGCGGCCGCCCCCGCGTGGACGCACGGGGAGCAGGCGTTGATCTGGCTGACGCGCAGGTGGACCAGCGCGAGCAGCTTCGGGTCGACGCCCCCGGCGGCGATCGCCTTCTGGAGGTGGTGGATCGCGGTCCACACGTCGGTGTCGTGCGCGGTCTTGTTCGTGAGCCGGTTGTCCATGGGAGAGTGCTCGCCTTCGTCGGGTTACGTCACGGGCCCGGCGCCCGTCATCCCTGTGACGGAGCAGCTTCCAGGGAGGTAACACCATGCCGGGCACCCAGCCGACGGATCCGATCGCCGCCGCCTTCGAGTCGCAGCGCGACCGCTTGCGGGCGGTCGCCCACCGCGTGCTCGGTTCGCACGCCGACGCGGAGGACGTGGTCCAGGAGGCGTGGCTGCGTCTCTCCCGTCAGGACGCCGGCGCCATCGACAACCTGGCCGGCTGGCTGACGACCGTGGTCGGCCGTCTCAGCCTCGACGTCCTGCGGGCGGGCCGGACCCGACCGGAACTGCCCTTCGGCGACCGGCCGGACGAGATCACCGTGACGCTGGACGAGGCGCCCGCGCCGGAGGAGCTGGTGGCGCTCGGGGACTCCGTCGGGCTCGCCCTCCTCACGGTCCTCGACTCGCTCCGTCCGGACGAGCGGCTGGCGTTCGTGCTGCACGACGTGTTCGCCGTCCCGCACGAGGAGGTCGGCACCATCCTCGGCCGGTCCGTGGACGCGACCAAGATGCTCGCCAGCCGCGCCCGCAGGAAGGTGCGGGCCGCCGCCCGGCCGGAGGGAACGGGCCGGCAGCCGCGCGAGGTCGCCGGGGCCTTCCTCGCCGCGGCCCGCGACGGCCGGTTCGAGGACCTGCTGCGGATCCTCCACCCCGAGGTGCGGTTCACCGTCCACACCCCGGGCGGCCGGTTCGTCACGCTCGGCGCCACCGAGGTCGCCGGCCGGGCCCGGCTGGCCGGGGGCGCGGCCCGGGGCCGTGCGGTGACCGTCGGCGGTCTGCCCGGTGTCCTCTCCTGGAGCGCGGACGGCACCCCGCTGGCGCTTCTCGTGTTCACCGTCGCCGGCGGCCGGATCACGGAGATCACCGCCGTCACCGACCCGGCCGGGCTGGCCCTCATGGACCTGCCGGCCCCGGCGTGACCCGTACGGGCCCCGGCCGCTCGTCCCCGTCCCCGCCCCACGGCCGGACCGGGGCGGGTGCGGTCAGCCGGCCCGGGCGCGGAGCCTCACTCCGTACCGGTCGCGCAGGCGCGTCAGCTCCCACCAGGCGATCGCCGTCACCGAGACCGGGCCGCCCACGACGGCGCCGAGCTGGACGGGGAGGGGGCCCGGGGGCATGCCGGAGAACGCCAGGCTGACGGCGGCCAGCTCCCAGACCAGCACGCCGGTGACCAGGGCGGGCAGCGCGGCGTGGACCCGGGAGAGGCCGAAGACGGACGGGACGAGGGTGAGGGAGGCGAAGACCACGTAGAGCAGCGTCCAGACCGCCGGCACCAGCAGCCCGATCGTGAACAGCGGCCGGAGCGGCTCGTACAGCTCGCCGAGCACCACCATGCCCGCGAAGAGCAGCGGCACGGCCGTGAACGCCCCGAAGTACCAGAGCGCCGCACGGCCCGTGGCCGCCAGGCTGGACCGCATGAAGGGGCGCGCCGACGGGGGCGCGAGCCGGAAGACGACCAGGACGATCAGCGGGGCGGTGAGGAGCACCAGCCACGGTGTCGTCGTGACCCGGAGGAAGTACTGGGCCTGGAGGTCCGCGAGGTCCTGGTCCGCCCCGTAGACGACGAGGATCAGGAAGCTCGCCGCCAGCGCCGTCCAGGCGCGGGCGTCCTGGACGCGCTTCATGAACGGGTCGACCACGCGGGGGTACGCCTGGACCGGGAACCTGCGGTGTGCCTGCCGGGCCGCGACGCGGGCCAGCGGGTACCAGACCACCGGCAGCAGGACGGGCCAGAGGCAGACCAGCATGAGCGCCCAGGCGCAGCCGTGCAGGCGCACCCGTCGCAGGAGCACCGCGAACGGCGGCCAGTCGCCCTCGCGGAACCGCGTCCAGCCCGTACGCGGCGGGAAGGCGGGCGGATGGGCCGGCTGCGGCGGGACGCCCGCGCCCGGGACCCGCGGCGCCCAGGCCGGGCCGTGGGGGTGGCCCTGCCCGGGACCGTGGGGGTGGCCCTGCCCGTACGTGTGGCCGTACCCGGGACCGTATCCGGGTGCGGGGCCGTACCCGTGGCCGGGTCCGGGGGCATAAGGGTTCCGTCCCCCATCGGTCACGTCTGTTCCCCTCTCCGCACGCGCTGCGCCCCGGCCGCTCCACCGGGGTCCGTTCTTCCCCTCCTCGCGGGAGGGAAGGCCCGACCGGTTCTACCATCCCGGCCGGTCGACGCCGCGATCGCGTCCGCCCTCCGGCCGTGCGGTGCGGGGGCGTTGGCGCCGTCCGCCGGGAACGGCGGTCCGGGCGACGGGGGTTCGGGAGGGCCCGGAGGCGAAGGCAGGGGCAGCGGCTCGGAGGCGGAGGCGCACGCGAGGACCCGGAGGCGGGCGCGGGTCCGTTCAGGACTCCTGCGGCAGGCCCCACGTCTGGAGGACGAAGGGACGTCCCTTCTCCTCCCCCTCGATCAGGGGGACGTCGAGCAGGGTGAAGCCCGCCTTGGTGGCCACGGCGACGCTGGCGGCGTTCTCCGCCTCCAGTTCCAGGACGACCCGCTCCGCCCCGAGCTCCGCGACGGCGTACGCGGCCATCAGGCGTACCGCCCTCGCGGCCAGCCCCTGGCCCCGGTGGGCGGGCCCGACGGCGTAACCGAGCTCGACGCCTCCGGGAATGCGCCGCAGCATGCCCTCGCCGAGCGGCGCGCCGCCGTCGGTGGTGAGGGCGAAGAGGAGGGTCGTGCCCTCGGCGCGCAGCGTCCGGGCCCGCTCCAGGCGGGTGGCGGCGGCCCGCGCGTCGAAGGGCGAGACGATCGGCGTCCAGTAGGCGATGTCGGGGTCCTCGAACAGGTCCGGCATCGCGGCCAGGTCCGCCTCCGTCCAGTCCCGCAGGACGAGCCCCTCGCCCCGCAGCTCGGTCCGCTCGGGGAACGGGGAGGAGGTGGTGGTGCTGCTGCTCATGGTGCGGTTCCTTCCTGGCCTGAGGACGAGGCAGCATACCGAGGTGACGGCCGGTCCGTCCGATATCCGGAACCGGCCGCACGACAGGAAGGCCGGAGGACCCCCGCGCGCTCGTGTCGCGGAGGGTCCCCCGGAAGCCGGCGCGGCCCCGGACTCGCGGCCTCGCCGGGGGCGGCCGTCCGCGCGTCCGTGGCGGCGGGTCGTCCGCGGTCAGGCGGACGGGGTGAAGAGGGCGTTCAGCTCCGGGTAGTCGAGGGCGCGGCGGAGGGAGTCGTAGCCGCCGGTGCGGTGGAGGTCGAGGGCCGCTTCGCGGGCGGCGGCGTAGGCGGTCTGGGCCACGCCCGAGCCGAGGCTGACGCGGGCCACGCCCAGGGCGCCCAGTTCGGCCACCGACGGGACACCGGGGCCCGCCATGATGTTGAGCGGGACGGGCAGGGCGGCGGCCAGCTCCTTGATGAGGCCCGGGTCGGTGAGACCGGGGACGAAGACGCCGTCCGCGCCGGCCTCGACGTAGGAGCGGGCCCGGTCCACGGTGTCCCGCAGCCGGGTGTCGGCGTCACCCAGGCCCAACAGGTATGTGTCGACACGGGCGTTGAGGAAGAGGTCGGCGCCCTCCCGCTCCGCCGCCGCGCGGGCGGCCGTCAGCCGGCCGGCGAGGGTCTCCGGCGGGCGGGTGCCGTCCTCGATGTTGACGCCCGCGACACCGGCCTCCAGCAACCGGCCGATCGTGTCCGCCACTTCGGCGGTGGTCCCGCCGTAGCCGCCCTCGATGTCGACGGTCACCGGCACGGCGACCGCCGCCGTGATGCGGCCGACGACGCCCAGGACGAGGTCCCGGGAGACGCTGTCGCCGTCCGGGGCGCCGAGCGACCAGGCCACACCGGCGCTGGTGGTGGCGATCGCGGAGGCACCGGCGGCCTCGACGATCCGGGCGCTCGCCACGTCCCAGACGTTGGCGAGCGCGAGCGGACGGTCGGGGGTGTGCAGGGAGCGGAAGAGCGAGACATCGCTTGCGTGGATCATGCTCTCAGCAAACCAGCGGGCGGCGCCGCTGTCCGGCAGATTCCCGACATCGACGTGATCGGCCCCCTCCCGTCCCCCCAGGGCGTCACTCTCGCACGCCGGTGCGAATATTCGCTGGTCGCGCGCGAGTCCCCGGGGCACAATGCCCGCGATGATCTCCACCGCCGGCGACCTGCGCGCCGCCCTCGATCCCCTGCCCCACGCGGCGCGGCTGCGGTTCACCGCCGTCACCGCCCACCGGCTCGCCGCCCAGGGCCGGCTGCGGCCCCTGCTCCGCGAGCTGGACGCGCTCGGCCCGTACGAACGACGCCTCGGAGCGCTGGCCGCGCTCGCCGCCGGGGACACGGAGCACCTGGCCGCACGGCTGGGCGACACCGATCCGGTGGTCCGGCGGTACGCGCTGCGCGCCGCCCGGCGCCTGCCCGTTCCGGACGCGGCGATCGAGGCCGCCCACGACGACGCGCCCGCCGTGGTCCGCGCCGACCTCGCCCGCCTGCTGCGCGACGGACGACGGCCCGCGCTCGCCGAACGGCTCGTCCGGAGGGTTCGCGCGGAGTACGGCGACCGGGACGCGGCACGTCTCCTGCCCGGCTGCTCGCCGGAGTTCACCGCCGGGCTGCTGCCCGAGCTGGCGGGGGCGCTGGAGTCCGAGCAGTGGAGCACACTGGCGCGCCGCCATCCCCTGGCGGTCCTCGACCAGACCGGACGACAACTCGCCGGACTCTCCGAGCGGTTGCGCGACGAGTGGTGGCGGCAGCACGCGGCGGGGGTGGCCGCGGCGCTGCCCGCCGCACCCGGGCGCGTGCTGGACCTCCTGGAGGCGTACGGCCCCGGCTCACTGCCCGGGCCGGTCCACGACCTGCTCGGCGACCTCGTCGCGGTGGACGCCGAGCGCGTCGTGCGGTGGCTCGCGGGCCGGGACGGACGGGCCGCGCGGCGGGAGCGGACCGCGGGACCGGCGGTGCTCCGCCGGCTCGTCGCCGCGGATCCGCCGTCCCTGCCCGAACTGGGCGCCCGCTGGTTCCACCGCGGGACCTTCACCGCTCTGCTCCGCGCGGTGCCGCCGGAGCGCCGGGGCGCCTTCCTGGACGCGGTCGTCGCGGCGGGAACGGGCCACCCCAACGTCCGCGCGCACGAGGGACTGCTCGCGCTGCTGCCCCCGGACGAACGGCGGGCCCGGGTCCGGACGGCCCTCGCCGACCTCGACGCGCGGATCGCGAGCGGCCAGGCCCTGGACGCGGACCGCTGGGGCCTGGTCGCCCTGCTGCCGCCCGCCGAGGCCCGCCCCGCGCTGCTGGCCGCGCTCGGCACGGGGGACCCCGAGCAGCGGGGCATGCTGGGGGACCTGCTGATCCTCAACGCGAGCCACACCCGCGACCCGCGGCGGCTGACGGAGGTCCTCGTCCAGGCCGCCGCCCGGCTGACCAACGAACGGGACTCCGTCCGCTGGGACGTCCTGTCCCGCCTCGCCCTCCTGCCGGTCCCCCTGCTCGCCGCGGCGCTCGGCGACGGCGCGCCCGCCGGGGACGCTTCGGGGGCCGCGGCCCTGGAACGGCTGTGCCGCGACGCCCTGGACGCGCGTGACTGCTCCGACCCGACCCGGGACGCGATCGGATCGCTGGCCTTGGCTCTGCTCTCCGGCACGGTGGACCCGTACACGGAGGACGCGGGCGCGGAGGGCACGACCACCGGCGGCGCGCGGGCGCTCGCCGCGCGCCTCCTGGAGACGCTGACCGCGCACACCGGCACGGTCGAACTCGGCCGCCTGGACGCCCTGCCGGGCACGGACGGGGTACGCGCCGTCGCCACGGCCCTCGGGCCGTGGCTGGACCGCGGCGCGGCCCGCGGCGACGTCGCGCCGCTGCTCGCGCTGGTCGCGTCGTGCGGTCGACGCGCCTCACGCGTGCCGGAGCTCCAGGACCGTCTCGAAAAGGCGCTCGCCGTCTGCCCGGACGCGGACTTCGGCGCGGTCGCCGGGGCCTGGCTCGCCGACCCCGCGACGCGTGGCCGCCGCGTCGCCGAGCTGCTGGCGCGGGAGCCCTCGGCGGCGTCCCTGCCGCCGGTGCTCGCCGTCCTCGCCGCCGAGCGCACCGACCTGCTGGACACCGCCCTGGCGCAGGGCCCGCTCCCCGGCGGCCGGTTCCCGGTGGCGGGTGCTCCCCGGCCGCTGCCGCCCTTCCGGTACGCCGACCGGTGGCTGCCCCGGCAGCAGGAGGCCGCGGTCCGGCTGGCGGAGGCCGCCGTCGCCGACCCCGGCCGGGGCATCGACGAACGGGCCGCCCTCCTCCGCGCGGCGGCCCCGGTCCCGGACCACGGCCGCGCCCTGCTGCGGCGGTACGCCTCCGCCGTACCGGACGCGCCCGGGCCCGACGCCCTACCGGATCCGCCGGCCGGCTCGCCCGAGCGGGCGCTCACCGCGGCGGCCCTGGACGCCGCCGCGCACACGGACGACCCGGCCTCGGCCCTCGGCACCCTGCTCGACCACGCGGCCGACGACCGGGCCGTGGCGGCCTGGTCCGCCGCCGCCCGCGCCGCCGCGCATGCCCGGCCCAGCCGGGTCGCGGCGCTGCTCCATGACGTCCTGACCCGCGAGACCGGGGTGAAGGTCACCGTCAGGAAGGCCGCCGCCCGGCTCGCCGCCCGCCACCTTCCGTCGGGCGCGGCCGTCACGCTCCTCTCGGCCGTGGCCCGCACTCCGGGCGTCCACCCGGACGTGCACGCCACGATCGCCGGCCTGGCCGTGACGCTGCTGCCGGCCCGGGAGATGTGGGCGCTGCTGGACTCGGTGGTCGCGGACGGACCGGAGCCCGCCCGCCGCGCGCTCCTGGACCCGAACCCGGCGGACCTCGCGCCGGCCGACCGCCGGCGGTTCGGCGAGCTGGTGGCCCGGCTGCCGTTCGCCGGCGACCGGGAGACGGCGCACGAGGCCCTGCCAGGACTCGCCGAGTGGGCCCGGTACGCGCCCGCGGCGGGCACGGCGCTCGCGGACGTGTACACCGACATGGCGTGGCCGGGAGGGTACGGGGGCGGACTCTGGCACGCGAGCAGCGGGATCACCGACCTCGCCCGGTCCGGACTCCCCCACCCGCTCGGCGGCGTGGCGCCCGGCAGCCTCCTGCACGGCGTGGTGGACCGGCTCCTGGCACAGGTCGCGGCCGGCGGACCGGAGGGCGGGGGGCCCGACGGGGACCTTCCGGCCCTCCGCCGCCTCGCGTCCCTCATCCGGTGGTCGCGGCTGGACCACCGCTCGTGCGAGGAACTGGCCCGCCGGCTGGCGGACGAGCCGCTGGCCACCGGGATGCGCACTGCTCTCCTCGTCCGCGCGATCGACCTGACCGCGTCCGGGCCCGAGCTCCTGCGGACCCTGCGGGCGCTGACCGACGCGGTCTCCGGCCGTCCCGTCCTCGCCGCCCGGGTGGCCGAGGACATCGAGGAGGCGCACCGGAACGGCACGCCGCCGGCCGACCCGGCCGCCGTCCTCGCCGCGATCGGCGTCCTGGGCGACGACGGCGGGCTCGTCCCGGGCCTCCTCGCCGCCGGGCTCGCGAACGCCCTCGGCCGCCGCCTGGGCTGGCCGGCTCCGTGCCGGGCGGCGCTCGTCGCCCTGCGCCGCCACCCGGAGCCGGACGTCCGGGAGACGGCGTACGCGACGGACCTGAGCGGCTCGTCCTGACCCGGTCGCGGAGCCGGCGGGCGACCACCGCCGGCCCCGGTGCGCGTTAGCGGGGCGTCAGCGAGACGTCAGGGGCGCCGTCGAGGGTGGAGGCCGACCAATCCAGGAGGCATCATGCGACGACGTACGTTTCTCACGGGGACCCTGATGGGTGCGGCCGCCACGGCCGTCCCGCTGTCCGCCCTCGCCCAGGGCACGGCCGCGGCGGCCGGCACCGTGACCGTCTCCAGCATCGGGGCGCTGCAGAACGCCATCGACGCGGCCGTCCCCGGGGACCGTATCGTCCTCGCCGACGGCGCCTACACCGTGCCGTCCGCCGGCATCCGGGTGACCGGCAAGCACGGCACCACGAGCGCGCCGATCACCGTGGTCTCCGCCACGCGCGGCGGAGCCGTGCTCAGCGGGACGGCCGGCTTCGTCCTCTCGGGCTCCAGCAACATCACGATCAGCGGCTTCGCCTTCCGCCAGACCTCCACGCTCGTCGTCCCCGCGGACTGTCCCCGCATCCGCCTCACCCGCAACGACTTCAAGCTCGCCGACACCGCCGGGCTCGACTGGGTGACGGTCCGCGGCGACGACGCCAAGATCGACCGGAACACCTTCCACCACCGCACCACGCAGGGCATCTTCCTGGTCGTCGACGGCCCTGGGACCACCGCCATGGCCCAGCGGACCCACATCTTCCGGAACCACTTCGCCGACCACTCCTACACCGGCGCCAACGGCGGCGAGGCGATCCGCCTCGGCGTCAGCCACCGCGCCCTGTCCACCACCGACGCCGTGGTGGAGTACAACCTCTTCGAGCGGTGCGACGGCGACCCCGAGGCGATCTCGGTCAAGTCCTCCGGCAACACGATCCGTCACAACACCCTCCGCGACGGCAAGGGCGGCATCGTCCTGCGGCACGGCAACGCCACCACCGTCGACGGCAACCACGTGCTCGGCGGCCAGAACGGCGTGCGCCTCTACGGCAACGACCACCTCGTGGTGAACAACCACATCTCGGGGACGACCTCCCGCGGCCTCGTCATCGGCAGCGGCACCACGCGCGACCACCACGCGGGCGAGACCACCGAGCAGCGGCGCGGGAACGACGCGTGCGACCGCGCGGTCATCGCGCACAACACGCTCGTCGGCAACTCGGCCACGATCTCGGGCGAGAGCCGGACGTACGAGCCGCGCGACGTGGTCGTCGCCGACAACATCTTCGTCGCCTCCGGCGGCACCCTGGTGGACCTCGGCACGACCAGCGGCTTCACCTGGCAGGGCAACATCCTCTGGGGCTCGGCCGCCGACGGCACGATCCCGTCCGGCGGGTTCCGCCGCGTCGACCCGCTGCTCCGCAAGGACTCCGACGGCGTCCACCGCCTCACCGCCGGCAGCCCGGCCGTCGACGCCGCCACCCTCACCTCGCTCACCGTGGCGGAGGACGCCGACGGGCACGCCCGCTCCGGCGCCCGGGACGTCGGCGCCGACGAGTACTCCACCCTCGCGCCGGTGCGCCGCCCGCTGACGACGGCGGACGTGGGCCCGAACGCGGCCTGACCGGGCGCCAGGGGCCCCTGGCCGGGGCCCCGCGCGATCCGCCCGCCGGGTGTCCGCGCTCCGGCGGGCGCCCGGCGGCCGTCAGCCGTGCAGACGCGGTCCCTGGTGGCTCACCAGGGAGAGCCAGTCGCGGTTGGTGACCCGGCCGGTGACGGGGAGTCCTCGCTCGGCCTGGTAGATGCGGAGCACGTCCTCGGTCTCCGAGGTGAAGGTGCCGCCCACGGCCGTCGGATGGCCGGCGCCGGTGAGCAGCGACTGGACGGCCTCCACGGCCGGACCGTAGTCGCCGCCGCCGAGCGGCACGACCAGCCGCGGCCAGGTCTGCGGGCCCACCCGCCCGTCCTGGACGAGTCCGAGGGACTTCTGGAAGCGGGTGACCGCGCCGACGGTGGCGGCGTCGACGGTGCCGGTCACCTCCACCTCGTACCCCTTCGCCCGGAGCAGGTACTGCACCGTGCGGGCCTCCCACAGCACGTCGCCGAGGCGGACCACCGGCCAGTCGTCGCGCAGGGGCGTCGCGCCGGCGCCGGCCGGTCCGGTGACCGGCGGGGCGATCACGGGCCGCAGCCACAGCCCCGCCGCGAAGGCCGCGCAGGCGAGCAGCAGCCAGAGGATCCGGCGTGCGTGCGCGGAGACGGGCAGGGTCACGGGGACGCGGCCGGCGGCGGGAGCGTGGCCGGGAGCCGCCACGGGCGCGTGGACCGCGAGCGGGCCGGAGGCCGTTGCGGGGGCCGTTGCCGGGTCGGGGACCGACCGGCCTGCCGGCGGCGGGGCTCCCGCGGGTTCCAGGGGGACGACCACGCGCGCGCGGGGGACGCGCCGGGCGCCCTGGGCCGCGCGGGAGAGCCGCAGCGCCTCGCCGAGGGCACCGGGCGGCGCGCCGAGGGCGTCGTGCAGGGCCTCGACGACCGCCGGCGGCGCGGCCATCGGCCGGCCCGGGTTCAGATAGCGGGACATGGTCGCCTGATCGACCCCGGCCCGGCGGGCCAGTGCCTTCTGCGTGGGACGCACGCCGGTGCTCCCCTCCCACCACGCCCGGAGTACGGCGGTGAGCGCCGCGGCCGGGTCGGCCGGGGCGGACTCCCCGGTGGGCTCCTCGGCGGCGGCCCCTGTGCAGTCCATGACGCATCCCCTATGCATGTGCATCGTCGCAGGTCAGCGCGGTGCATCCAGGCATGCATGGACGCATGTGCGCCGACGGGTGCCGAGGGTAGCGGCGAGGGGGGTCGGCGCGGCACGGTGATCGGGCCGGGAGGGCGTCGCCGCTCCCGCCGATCCCACCGCTCCCGCCGCGGTACGTCCGCGTGCCGCCGTACCGGAGCGGGGGACGCCTCCTTCTCCGCGCCTCACCCGAACGGGCGAGGCGCGTCCCGACGAAAGGACCCCTCGGTCATGCGCATGTGGACCGGCCCCTTCCTCCTGGCCGCCTCGGTCGCCGCCCCGCTCCTCGTGGTCGCCCCGGCCGCCGACGCGGCGCCCGCGACCTACACGCACGCGGCGGCGGCCCAGCAGTTCCGCGCGGCGGGCATCTCGTGGACGTCGAGCAAGAACTGCTCGGACCGGAACCGGAAGGGCTGCACCTCCTTCACCGGCATCAACCGGGCCACGGTCGCCGGTGCCATCGCCTTCAAGAAGGCGAGCCGCTGCACGATCGTGATCACCGGCGGCACGGAGGTGGGCCACAGCACCCGGGGCGCGTACACCCACGGCAAGGGCTACAAGGTCGACATGTCGGTACGGACGTCCTGTCTCGACACCTACATCAAGAAGCACTACAAGAGGGCCGGCACGCGCGGCGACGGCGCCCGGCTCCACAAGTCGCCGAACGGCAACGTGTACGCCCGCGAGGGGCACCACTGGGACATCACGTACTTCAACGGCAAGGCGTGACCACCCCCGCCCCTTCCGGCCCCTGCACCGTGGAACCCCGCGGCGGCAGGGGCCGCCCTCGCACCGGACGGCACGGCGCCGCGGTGGTGCACGGCCGGCGCCCCGGCGGTGCGGAGGCCGGGACGACGGACGTCTAGGCTCGCGGCATGCGACGCGGCGAGGTCACACGGGACGACGGCACCTGGTCGGGCCTGGACCTCGACGTGCGGGACCGGCCCCGGCCGGGGCTGTGCGTCCTCACGGCGGGACGGCGGCTGCTGCTCGCCCAGGGGGAACGGCCCGTGCTGTTCGCGGTGGTCGGCGAGCACCTCCAGGGCGTGGACTTCTGGCGCACCGACGCCTACCGGTCCTTCGTCCCGCCGCTCCGCGCCGACCTGGTCCGGGCGCTGGCGGGGAGCCCGGAGCGGTGGGCGCACCGTTTCGCGGGGTGGCTCGGCGAGACGTCCGACGGCCCGTTGCACGAGGGCAGGTGGCTGCTGACGGGCGACCCCCTGATCCGGCGCCACAGGCCCGTCGGGGTCTCGCCCGCCGCGTACTGGACCGAGATGCTCGTGGAGGGCCATCCGGACGGATGGCTCGAATGGTTCGTCCACAACTGCGGGTGGGAGCTCCTGCCGCTGCGGCCGATGCCCGCCGCCGACGACGGCCGGGTGAAGGCGTACCGCAAGCGGGCGCGCGACGGGACGCTCCCGCCCGTGCTGACGTGGTGGGTCAGCGGGCTCGACTGTCCTCTGGTCCTGGACGGCCACGCCCGGCTCGCCGCGGCGATCGCCGAATCCGTCGACCCTCCGCTCCTTGAACTGCGGCGCGCGCTCCCGCACGACGACCTGGCCGCCCACACCGACCGGGCGGCGGCCGCCTACGCGAGCGAAGTGGCCCGGTTCGCCGGCCTCCGCGCCGTCCACGGCCCCACGGTCCCCGACGGCGCCGCCGTCGCCGGGCCCCGGCTCGCCGGCGACCTGCGCGAGCTGCGCACGCGGACCCGGCCGACCTGGGCCTGGCCCCTGCCGGACGGCGAGGCCCGGTGGCTCCGGCTCGCGCGGGAGGCGACCGGCGGGCGGGACTGGCCGGGCGTCTGAGCGCCGCCGGACCGGGATACCGGACCGGCGGGTGATGCCGGGCCGGGCGCCGGCGGCTCCGCCGGAATCGCGCTACCCGCTTCCGGCGACCGCCCGGAAGCCCGTGCAGCCGAAGCGCTTCCATCCGGCCCTGTCGTCGCCGTCGGCGCGGTACACGACCACCGTCCAGTCGCCGGCCTTCGAGGTCACGGGCGGGGCGCCCGGGAAGTCGCCGGGGTAGGTCAGCGACTTCTCGGTCGCGCCGACCCGCACCGGACGGGAGGTGTGGCCGAAACCCTTCCCTCCGGGAGGCTTCACGCCGGCCACCAGGCGGTAGGTCCCCTCGCCGGAGAACGAGAAGCGGAGGTCGGCCGAGGGGGCGCCGGAGCGGTACGTGACCGAGGTCGAGGACGTGCTGCCGGACGGCCCGGCCTCCGGCGGGCGGTCGCACTCCCCCGCGCCGAGCCGTGCCTGCTTCGGGTCCTTCGAGAGGACCCATCGCACGTCGGACGCGGACTCCGGCGCGGGCCGGGCGTCCTGCCCGTCGCCGAGGCCGGCGCCGGAGTCGCCGCCGGATCCCGTGGGCGGGGCCGCCGCCCCCGTTCCGGACGGCGAGGCAGCCGGTCCGCCCCGGCCCCCGTTCCCGGCGTTCCCCTGGCCCCACTCCTGCCAGGCGACCGTGCCCGCCACACCGGCCAGCACCAGAACCAGCGCAGCCGCGCCCCACCGGCTGCGGCGGGCGGGAACCGGCACCGTACCCGCGCCCGTATCCGGGCCCCCGGCGGGGTCCGTCCGCGGATCCGCCGCCGGGTCGACGCGTGTCGGTGGCAGGAGCACGCCGCGCGCCCCCCGGCACCGCGCGATCACCTCCGCCGTGCCCGGGCGGTCCGCGGGGTCCTTCGCCACGCAGGCGCGGACCAGGCCGACCAACTCGCCGTCCGCGTCGGCGATGTCGTCGACGCCGTCCAGGTCTACGTCCTCGTGCACCGCCCGGTACGAGACGGCCTCGGCGAGGCCCTCGCCGAACGGCGGGCGGCCCGTCATCACGTACGCCATGGTCGCGCCCAGCGCGAAGACGTCGGCGGCCGCGGACGTGTCGTTGCGCAACAGCACCTCGGGGGCGGTGAAGCCGGGCGTCCCCGGCGCCGCGCCGGTCCGGGTGAGGGCCGTGTCGTCCGGGCCGCGCGCGATGCCGAAGTCGATGAGCCGGGGCCCCCCGGCCGCGAGGATCACGTTGTGCGGCTTGAGGTCCCGGTGGGTGATCCCGTACGCGTGCACGCTCTCCAGGGCCACCGCGAGCGCCTCGAAGAGAGCGCGGCACGCCTCCGGCCGGAAAGGCCCTTGCGCGCCCACGGCCTGACGGAGCGTCGGCCCCGGAACGTACTCGGTGGCGAGCCAGTACGGGGCCTCGTCCAGCGACGCGTCCACCAGCTGCGCGGTGTGCGGGCCGCGGACGGTGCGCACCGTGGCGACCTCCCGCCGGAAGCGGGCCAGCGCCTCGCGGTGGCCGGTGATCTCGTCGCGGATCACCTTCAGCGCGACCATCCCGCCGTCCGGCGAACGCGCCAGGTACACCTGTCCCATGCCGCCGGCGCCGAGCCGGCCGAGCAGGGTGTGGCCGCCTATGCGCGCGGGGTCCTGACCGGGTCTCAGTGGGTCCACGCTGCCGTACTGTAACGCGGCCGCCGGGCGGCGCACGGGCCCGCGGCCGGGAACCCGCTCCGGGCGGGCGGGCGTGCGGTAGGTTGCCCGTCATGACCGTACTGGGACCTGACACCTGGCCGCCCGCCCCGATAGCCACCGAGCGCCTCGTGCTCCGCGTGTCGGAGGCGCGTGACCGGGCGGCGTTCATCGACCTGTTCGCCTCGCCCGAGGTGGGCACGTACGTCGGTGGCGCACGGCCGCGCGACGAGCTCGAACGCGCCGTTCCCGAGGTGCCCGGCCGGCGCCCCGGCGTCTTCGTGGTCACGCTCGACGAGGCGATGATCGGCATGGTCACGCTCGACCCGCGCGGCGCCGACCGGCGGGGGCACGTCCGCCCGGAGGCGGGGGAGGCCGAGCTCGGCTACCTGTTCCTGCCCGCGGCGTGGGGGCACGGGTACGCCGCCGAGGCGTGCGCGGCGGCCCTCGACTGGTTCGGCGGGACGCTGCCCGGAGAGCCGGTGGTCCTCTCCACCCAGAGCGCCAACGACCGCGCCATGCGTCTCGCGGCGAAGCTGGGCTTCACCGAGGTGGAGCGCTTCGAGGAGTACGGAGCCGAGCAGTGGTTCGGCGTCCGTCCCCCGGTCCCGCCCTCCGCCTGAGCGGAGGCTTCAGGCCCGGCCGGCGTCCCGACGGCGGTGTTGTCCGGCCGGCGTACAACCCTGTGGGCCCGCTGTGAGTCTTGCTGGTGATCACGTCGTGATCGACCATCGAGGAGACCATCATCACCGCCATACGCAAGACCCTCACCGCCACCGCCGTCGTCGGCGCCGTCCTGGCGGGTTCGGCCGCCTGCGGGACGGTCGAGCAGTTGTCCGCCGGGAAGAAGCTGGACCGGGCGTTCGAGAAGCTGGGGACGGCGAAGTCGCTCTCCTTCGAGCTGGACCTGGACGTCGACGCCAAGACTCTCAGGGAGCTGGACGCCCAGTCGGACCCGGAGCCCGGCGAGGAGATCCCGGACGAGGCCGCCGAGCTGATCAGCGGCGCGAAGATCAGCGTCACGATGGAGTCGAAGAAGCCCCTCGGCGAGTCCGGGGAGGAGGACTTCGTCGGCATGGCGATGAAGGTGAGCACCCCGGAGGGCGACCTGGTCGAGTACCGGGTCGTCGGGGACTACACCTACCTGCGGTCCGACGTGCGGGAGCTCACCGCGGCGATGGGCGTGCCCATGCCGCCGGCCGACGAGCTGCCCGAGGAGGCCGGCGCCTTCAAGAAGGTGCTGGAGGGCGAGTGGGTCAAGTTCGACACCGAGGAGATGGAGAAGGCCGGCCAGGAGCTCGGTGAGGCCCCGGGCGGACCGGCGGCGGACGGCGCCTCGGGTGACGCCGCGACGGGCGGGGAGCCGGCCGGCGGCGCGCCGTCGCCGGCCCCCACGCTGGACGCCAAGACCCAGAAGAAGCTCCTGGAGGCGCTGCGCGAGGTCGTCGCCCGTGACGTCGACTTCACGACCGCCGGCGGCGAGGACGGCTCCGAGCGCATCTCGGCGACGGCGCCGTTCCGCACGCTGGTCACGGACCTCGTCGACGAGATCCGCCCGCTCTCCGCGGAGCTGCCGCCCGGCATGGAGCTGCCGTCGGCCGGCGACCTGAAGGACGCCCCCGACACCAAGGTCACGGCCGACTTCACGCTCAAGAACGGCGAGCTGAAGGAGGTGTACGTCGACCTCGCCCCGCTGACCGAGAACGCGAAGGTCGAGAAGTTCGGCCTCACCCTGAAGCTGGGCGCCGGCACCAGGCCGGTCGCGCCCTCCGGAGCCACCGAGCTGAACATCGACGAGCTCATGGGCGGCTTCGCCGGCGCCATGATGCCGGGCGACGAGGAGTTCGGCGCGGGCGAGTTCGGTGAGGACGACTTCGGCACGTTCGACGTCGAGGGACTCGACGACGCCGAGGGCATCGAGGGGGCCGGCGGCGCCTGACCGGCGCCCCGGAAAAGCGGGTGCGGGCGGATCCGCCCGCCGTTAGCGTCTCCCGCATGAAGCATGCCGCTGTGACGACGACGCCGGAGAGTGTCCCGGCGCGCTGACCGTTGTCTCAGTCCGAAGCCCCGGGGCGAGTGCCCCGGGGCTTCGTGCGCCGGTCGCCCGCCCCACGACCGCGAGGAGACCGCCATGCACGACCACCGCAAGCTCGGCCGGGAGCTCGGCCTGTTCGGCACCGACCCGCTGATCGGCGCGGGGCTCCCCTACTGGCTGCCCGACGGCGCCGCCGTACGGCACGCCCTGGAGGAGTACGTCCGCGACGCCGAGCGGCGGGCCGGGTACCAGCACGTGTACTCGCCCGTCCTGGGCAAACGGGAGCTCTACGAGATCTCGGGGCACTGGGCGCACTACAGCGACGACATGTTCCCGCCGATGGACCTCGGCGGGGAGCAGGTCGTGCTGCGGCCGAGCCTGTGCCCGCACCACGCGCTCATCTACCGCTCCCGGGCCCGCAGCCACCGCGAGCTCCCGCTGCGGATGGCCGAACTCGGCGGCATGTACCGCTCCGAACTCTCCGGCGTCCTGGGCGGGTTGACCCGGGTGCGGGCCATCCACCTCAACGACGCGCACGTCTTCTGCGCCCTGGAGCAGGTCGCCGATGAGGCGCGGGCGGCGCTGGACATGATCCGGAGCGCGTACGGGGCGATGGACATCGTGCCGGCGCGGTACCGGCTCTCCCTGCCCGGGCCCGGCGGCAAGTACGTCGACGCGCCCGCCCTGTGGCGGCGGTCCACCGCCCTGCTGACCGAGGTCCTCGACCGGTCCGGGCTGCCCTACGAGGCGGCCGAGGGCGAAGCCGCGTTCTACGGACCCAAGATCGACGTCCAGGTGCGCGACGGCGCCGGCCGGGAGTCCACCCTCTCCACCGTCCAGGTCGACTTCCACCAGCCCGAGCGCTTCGACCTGCGCTACATCGGCGCGGACGGCGCCCGGCACCGCCCGGTCATGGTCCACCGCAGCATCGTCGGCAGCGTGGAGCGCGCCGTCGCCCACCTCGTCGAGCGGCACGGCGGCGCGTTCCCCGCCTGGCTGGCCCCCACCCAACTGGCGATCCTCCCCGTCTCCGACGCCGAGGTCCCGCACGCCGCCGCGCTCGCCCGGCGGTGCACCGCGCTCGGCCTGCGCGCCGAGGTGGCGGCTCCGGACCGCGGCACCCTCGGCGCCCGCGTCCGCGCCGCCCGCCTGGTCCCGTACCAGGCCGTCATCGGTGCCCGGGAGGCCGCGGCCGGCCACGTCTCCCTCCGCCTCCGTGACGGCCGCCGGCCGGCCCCGCTCCCGGCCGGCGACGCCCTCGCCCGGATCGCCGCCCTCGTCCGCGCCCACAGCACCGGCCTGTGGGACGAGGAGGGGGCGGACGGGAGCGCGTAGAAGCCCGGACAGCGATGACTTCGGGGCGTGCCGTCGGTCATAAGAGCGACAACTCCGCAGCCAGGAAGGCGCCGTCATGACCGACATGCTCACCGTTCCCCGTCCCGTGGATTCCCCCGCAGCGTCCCCGCGCGCCCGTGCCGTCGGGTGGGCCCTGGCCGGAGGAGTCGTGGCGGGGCCGTCGTTCCTGGCGGTCGGGGTCGGACAGGGGGTCGTACGGGACGGGTTCGCGTTCGGGCGGCATGCGATCAGCCAGCTCGCCCTCGGGGGGCCGGGATGGGTCCAGACGGTGAACTTCCTGGTCACCGGGGTACTGCTGACCGGTGGGGCGTGGGGTCTGCGGCGGAGGCTGCGCGGCGGTCCCGGTGGCGCCTGGGGGCCCGCCCTGATCGGGGTGTTCGGCGTCTCCTTCTGGGTCGCGGCCGGGTTCCCCGCCGACGCGGGGGCGGGATTTCCCGCCGGCGCGCCGGACGCGACGGTGATGAGCGGGCACGGCGTCGTACACATGCTCGCCGGGACCGTCGGCTACGGCGCGCTGTGCGCCGCGTCCGTCGTCCTGGGCCGGTCGTTCGCCGCCTCGGGGCTGCGGGCCTGGGCCGTCGCCTCGCGGCTGGTGCCGGTCGCCGTCCTCGCCGGGTTCATGGCCTCGGCCGCGTCCGTCCTGGCCTTCACGGCCGGCGCCGGGCTCGGGCTCCTGTGGCTCGCCGCGGCGACGGCCCGTCTGGCGGTCGCCACCGCGCGGCGATGACCCTGCGGGGCTGCCCTTCGTGCCGCCGGGGCGCGGAGGGCCGTACCCGCGCGGACTCGCCCCCGTCGCCGGCCCCCTCCCGCTCCTTGTCCGCGTCCCGGCCGGTCCGCGCCGCCATCGGGGTGCGGACGGCGGCTCGTCCGGGGGAGGATCCGACCGTGGATCACGTCATCGACCTCGACGAAGCGGCCGCCGTCCTGGCGCGGCGGAGCACCGGCCGGCGGGCCGCCGGGCTCGCGGTCGGCCGGGTGACGTGGCGGGATGCGACGGCGCGGTGGCCTCAGCCGTTGGAGACCGACCGGGCGCTGGTCCACGAACCCGACTCGGTGGGAGTGAGAGTCCTCGGCCCGGACGGCGCCGAACTGTCCGTCGTCCTGTTCCGCGGCGGCTGGGCGGACGTGGACTTCCTCGCCGGCCTCGACGGGGGCGCGCTCCCGGCCTCCGGCATCGCCTCCGCCGAGGACTTCGCGTCCCGGACGGACGGGTGGATCACGCGTGTCTTCGGGGGCCTCGGCGGCGTGGAGCAGCGTTCCGGCGGTCTTCCTTACGGCCCGACGCCGTACGGGACGGCGCCGTACGGGACGGCGCCCTCCGGGCGGGCGGCCCGGAGGGCCGTCTCCCCGTCCCCGTGCCCATGCCTTCCGCGTCACCACCCGGGGTCGACGCCGCGGGCCGCAAGGTAGGCCATCTCCGCGTGCAGGCCGTCCAGGTTGTGGCGGGCGTCCTGGTGTCCGGCGGCGATGGCGTCGGCGTACCACCGGCGGGCCCGCTGGTGATCGCCCCGGTGGCGGTAGAGGATCCCGAGGTTGTTCATGGCGCTCGGGTTCCCGGCCTTCGCCGCCTCTTTCAGCCAGCGGACCGGGCTCCCGTACCCGCCCGGGGTCTCCGCGAGATGGCTCATGTTGAACGCGGAGCGGGCGCATCCCGCGCGCACGGCGCGGCGCCACCAGCGCGCCGCCTCGTCGACCCGGCCTTCGCCGTGGAGGTCGCTGCCCAGCGCGAACATGGCGGTGGCATGCCCGGCCTCCGCGGCCGACCGGCACCACCGCGTCGCGTCCTCGGTGGCGCCGGCGAGGTCGCACAGGGACGCCAGCCGGTACCGCGTCTCCGGCGTGACCGCTCCGTCCCCGGTGCCGTACAGCTCCTTGGCGCGCTCCAGGACCTCGTCCGCCCGCGCCGTGTCGCCGCGCAGATGGTGCAGGCGGCACAGGGAGGTCAGGACGCCGATGTCGTCCGGGTCGGCCGCCGCTGCGAGGGTCCGCTCGGCGCGGGCGAACCAGTCCTCCCGGTCGTCCTCGTCCTTGTGGGTGCGCCCGTACTCGATCATCGCGTCGACGCTGGCGCCCCGTGGGGCCCGTGCGGCCCGCCGCATCCAGCTCGCGGCCTTCGAGCTGTCGCCGTTCTCCGTGTGCAGGGCCGCGAGCAGGAACATCGCCTCCGCGTCGCCGCCCTCGGCCAGCGGACGCAGGATCGCCTCCGCCGGAACGATCCTGCCCCGTTCGAGGAGCCGCTCCCCCTGCTCCCGGGTCCCCGTGGAGCCGTTCCTCCGCCCGGCGCCGGCCGACCCCGGGAAGGGCCACCAGGACCGGGACCCGCCGCCCTCGTCCCGTGTCATGAGCGGTCGCCCCTCGCCGAGGTTCCTCCGCGCCCTGGCCCGTTCCCCCGCACGTCCACCTCTTCACCCCTCCGCGGTCGAGCCAACTTCCCTACTGTGTGGGATTGTTGAACGATCTCGCGTCGCAGCACAATCCTTCGTGCGGAGGTCGTGCGCGCCGGTCCACGCGGCCTCGCGCTCCGGGAAATGCGCTCGCGGGGCGCGCGGGAGGGATGGGAAGGTGCCGGGCATGGCACCTCCGTACGAGATCCGCGCCGCCTACGACGCCGACACGATCGTGGTCTACCAGGCGTACGCCCCCGCCCTCGCGGACGCGGCGCTGCGGGCGGGACGTTTCGTCGCGCCCTTCTCGTTCCACCGGATGACCTGGATCAAGCCCTCGTTCCTGTGGCTGATGCACCGCAGCAACTGGGCCCGCAAGCCCGGCCAGGAGCGCGTGCTCGCCGTCCGGATCACCCGGCGGGGCTGGGAGGAGGCGCTCTCCCGGGCCGTGCTCACGACCGCCGACCCCGCCGCCGTGGCCCGAGCCGCCGTCCACGTCCAGTGGGACCCGGAACGGTCGCTCCGCGGTGCGGCCCTGAACCACTACAGCATCCAGGTCGGCATCGGGCGTGGCCTGATCCGTACCTTCACCGACGAGTGGATCGTGGACCTCACCGACCTCACGCCCCAGGTCCGCAGAGCGGCGACGCTGATACGGTCCGGGCAGGCCGCCAAGGCGCAGCGACTGCTTCCCGCCGAACGGGTCTACCCCCTGCCACGGGCCCTCGCGGGCCCCTGAGCGGCGGCCCGCCGGCCCGCGCCCTCGGCACCTCCGCCGGTCCCCCGCCGCGGTCGTCGCCTGCCGAAGTGGCCGTTCTGCTGCGGCACGAGGTCCAGGCGGCTCGGGCTCGCTTCGCCGCCTCTCGCGCCGGCCGGGGGATCCGGGCGTCACGGTCGAGGATCCGCTGGTCGCCGTGGCGGACGAGGTCTGGAAGGACAAGCGCTTGCCCCGGGGCGCGGCAGGGTGTCCGGAACGGCCGGGAGCGCGTGCGGTCGGGCGGGGCGGCGGGGGCGGCGGGGCCGCGATTCCCGTCGATCCCGGGGGCCGGCAAGGGCGCTTCCGGGAACACCGGCACGGTCGGACCCGGGGGCCGGCCAGGGTCCTCCCAGGGGTCGGCAGGGGTGGTTCCGGGGCTCGGTCGATTGTCAGTGGCGGGTGAGACGGTAGGAACATCAAGCCGGCAGAAGACGGGGAGTTCGCCGTGTCCGTTAGCCAGAACTACATCAATCACGTCGCCCTCGTGCTGGACGCGAGTTCGTCCATGTCGCACCTGCGGGGCAAGGTCGTCGAGGTCGCCGATCAGCAGATCGCGTACCTCGCCCGCCGGTCGCGGGAGCTGGACCAGGAGACCCGGGTCACCGTGTACGTGTTCGCGGACAAGGTCCAGTGCGTCATCTACGACAAGGACGTGCTGCGGATGCCGTCCCTGAAGGAGCTGTACAAGGTCGGGGGCATGACGGCCCTGCTGGCGGCCGCGCTCAAGTCGCAGCGGGAGCTGGCTCAGACCGCGCAGCTGTACGGCGACCACAGCTTCCTGACGTTCGTGCTGACGGACGGACAGGAGAACGCCAGCCACCGCTGCCCGGACGCGCCGAGCAAGCAGCCGCGGGCGCTGGTGGCGGCCGTGGCCGAGATGATCGAGAAGCAGGACGACAACTGGACGCTGGCCGTCCTGGTGCCGGACCAGATGGGCCGGCGCGAGGCCATGAACTGCGGCTTCCCCAAGGACAACGTCGCCATCTGGGACGCCACCAGCACCCAGGGCCTGGAGGAGGCCGGGCAGGTCATCCAGCAGGCCACCGAGAAGTTCATGGTGGGGCGCACCAAGGGCATCCGGGGTTCGCGGGCGGTGTTCTCCGTGGGGGCGGAGGCCGTCAACCGGAAGACCATCGAGGCGGCCGGCCTCACCCCGGTCGACGCCTCCGGGTACCAGCTGATCCCGGTGGCCCGTGACGCGGCCATCCGTGACTGGGTCACCGAGTCCGGGCACACGTACCGGACCGGGTGCGCGTACTACCAGCTCAGCAAGTCCGAGAAGATCCAGGCCCGGAAGCGCATCGCGGTGCTGGAGAAGCAGACCGACCGCGTGTACACGGGACCGGAGGCGCGGGCGCTGCTGGGCCTGCCGGACGAGGAGGTCCGCGTGAAGCCCGACCACAACGCCGACTTCACCATCTTCGTGCAGAGCACCAGCGTCAACCGCAAGCTCGTGCCGAACACACGGCTGCTGCTGATGCACTGACCTCCGGGGCCCCGGTCCGCCCGGTCCGCCCGGACCGGGCGGGTCGGGCGGGTCGGGCGGATCGGGCGGGTCGGGCGGGTCGGGCGGGCCGGCAGACCAGGCGGTCCGGGTGCCCGCCTTCGGGGAGCCGCCGGGTCCGTACTCCGGCGGGGCGATGCCACCCGACCCCTGAACCCCCTTCCCGTTCAGGGCTGTTCAGTCGTCGGCGACCTGGAGGGCGACGGCGTAGTACTCGCCGTCGGTCCCCGCGAGGAGGCTGTCGAAGAAGGGGGTGATCCCGTTCACGGCGTGGCACGAGGCGTCGTGGTTGGTCCACCAGCTGGCCTCCGCACCGAGCAGGGACACCACGCGCTCCGCCGCTCGGCCGGCGGCCCCGGCGGGCATGTGGCGGTGGGACGGCCAGTACAGGTCGACGGTCGCGAGCGTGGCCAGGAACGGAGCGGCCTCGTCGGCCTCCAGCGGTTCCAGCGCGGCGCAGATCTCCCGGACGGGCGGCGGGACATATCCGGGGAGGAAGCGCCGCCACGCCTCGTCCGACGCCATCCCGGCGAGCAGGTCGCGGACGCGTGCCGCCAGCTCGGGCAGGTCGGGGTCCGGCTCCGTGAACCGTCCGGCCGCCACGAACACCCGTGACGGCGTGGCCAGTTCGGCCATGTTCGCCCGCAGCTCCGCCAGAGGGGATCCCGTGGAGGTCACGCCGGGAGGCCCTCCACGGCGTCCGCCCCGTCCGGCCGGCCGAGCCGTTCCAGGACGCGGTCGCGGAGGAGCGTGTACTCGTCGTGGAGCCTGCGCCACTCGGCGAAGGGCGGCCGGGCGACGACGACGCCGGCGGTGACGCTCTCCTCCGGCCCGAACTGCTCGCGCGTGAGGTCGATCTCGACGCCCATGCCCAGGCGGTTCCACCAGTGGTAGTCCACGCGCTCCCCGTCGACGAGGACCTCGCCGCGGAGCAGCTCGCCGCCCAGCAGATCGTTCACGACCATGGCGGTCACCCCGCACTGGTCCCGTGCGGGATTGTCCTCGGTCCACCGGGACCGGTACTCGGGCGTGCAGGTCTCGGCACTCCAGCTGCCGCGCACGGCTCGTTCGATGTCGGAGAGAAGCAAGGGCGTCATGCCCGTGATCCTGCCAGCCGCCACCGACACCACGGCCGCTCCCGGACCCGGCGGGACCGGGCCGGTGATGCCGCCCTCGCGCGTCTCCCGCGCGAGGGCCCTGATCCCGTCGTCCGCCGCCCGCGCCCGGAGGTGTCGCGGCCCCGCCGTCGCGGTGCGGTCCCCGAGGGCCGGGCGCATGATGGTTCATGACTCTCGGGGCCGCACTTCCGCGGGAGGCCGCGATGCGCCGCGTACTGGTCTGCGCACTGACCGTCGTCGCCCTGGGGGCCGCCGGCTGCACCGGTGGGACCACGCTCTCCACGACTCCCGCGCCGACGACGTCGGCCGACGCCACCGGGGCGACGCCGTCCCCTCCGCCGTCCCCTCCGCCCTCCTCCACGGAAGCGCCCACGCCGCAGCGGCCGGCGGCCGTGGGAGACACGCTGTCGCTCACCGGGACCGGTGACGGAGAAGCCCTCGACGTCACGGTGGTCGAGGTCGTCGACCCGGCCCGGTCGGACGACGAGTTCTCCGAGCCGGACCAGGGGAAGAAGCTGGTCGGCGTGCAGTTCCGGCTCAAGAACACGGGCACCGAGGTCTACGACGACTCCCCGGGCAACGGCGCGCGGGTCGTCGACCGGCTCGGGCAGCAGTTCGGTGCCACGATCGCCGACCTGAGCAGCGGGCCGTCCTTCCCCGGCAGCGTCACCCTGGCCGCCGGCGACACGGCCCTCGGCTTCATCGCCTTCGAGGTGCCCGAGGACTCGAAGATCGTGAAGGTCCAGTTCGCGATGAACAGCGGTTTCTCCGACAACGTCGGGCAGTGGTCCGTGCGGTAGGCACGGACCGGGCGGGCGGGGGCGGTGGCCCCGGCGGCGGGGCCGGGCCCCCCCCCCCCCCCCCCCCCCGGTCGGGCGGCGGGGCCCGGGTGAGGTTCACCAGG
>NZ_JBHVRX010000002.1:257246-343375 GCF_042885515.1 Streptomyces sp. NPDC058052
CTATTCTGTGTATGCCCCTTTCCGCGTCACCCCGGCCCCCCGCCGGGGGGGGGGGGGGGGGGGGGGGGGGGGGGCGGGGGGGGGGGGGGGGGGGGGGGGGGCCCGGGCGGGGGGGCCGGCCCCACCACCGCCCCCCGCCGACGGGTCGGCCGACGGTCAGCGGGAGAGGAACTCCTGCCGGAGGGCGTCCAGGACGCGGGACGCGTCCGGATGGCCGGTGTTGCGGCAGCGGGCCGCCGCGGTGGTGAGACGGGCGATGGCCTCGTTGGTGCGGTCCAGGCCGTCGCCCTCGATCAGGGCGGCGACGCGGACGGCCTCGGCGCGCGCGAGTTCGCCCCGTTCGCCGCCCTCCTCGTGGGCCGAGATGGCGGCCTCGGCCTCCGGCAGTGCCTCGTCGTGGCGGCCGGACTCGGCGAGGACGCGGGCGCGGCGGTAATGGATCTCGCCGCGCTCGTACCAGACGGCGAAGCCGTCCTCGTCGGGCGCCAGCTCGGCGAGGACCGCGTCGGCGCGGGCCAGGTGCTCCAGGGCGGTGCCGGTGCCCTCGGTCTCGCGGCTCCGCATGGTGAGGCGCGCGAACTCCCGCATCATCAGGGTGATGAGCGGCGGGTTGGGGGCCTCGGCGTGGGCGGCGACGGCGCGTCCGTACGCCAGGTCCGCCGCGTCCCAGCGGTCCGCGAGAGCGAGCGTGGTCGCCGCCTCCGCGGCCACCAGGGTGAGGACGGCGCCGCGGTCCTCCTCGGGCCAGCCGGCGACGGTGTCCGCGAGGCGGAGCAGTTCCTCGGCGGCCGGGAGGTACTCCTCCAGGTCGCGCAGGCCCCGGCCGAGGGTCAGGCGGGCCTGGGCGACGGCCCGTTCGCCGATGCCGGACGTGGAGTCGTCCGCGAGGACGGACTCCAGCACGGCGACCGCGTCGGCCTGCCGGCCGGAGCGGGAGAGGACCTCGGCGAGCTGGAGGCGCGCCTCGGTGGCCTCGCCGGGCTCCTCCGTCTGGTCGAACCGGGCCGCGGCCTCGGAGAGATGGCGGACGGCGCCGTCGAAGTCCCCGAGGTGCGTGGAGGCGTGGCCGAGGAGCCTGTACGTCGGGGCGAGCGCGAAGGAGGTGTCGTCGTACGCGACGGCGTCCGCGATCGCGGAGTGGAGCAGGTCCACCGCCTCCTGCGGCTGGTCCTGGGCGAGCAGGGTCTGCGCGAGGAGCGCGGACGGGCGCGGGCGGCGCCAGGGCCGGCCGGCGGCTTCGATGTCCTGGAGCGCGGCGCGCAGCTCCCGCTCGGCCTCGGCGAGATCGCCCCGCCGGCCGGACATGTCCGCGCGGAACTGGCGCGCGTTGGCGCACTGGTGCGGGTGGCCGAGGCGTGTCGCCTCGGCCAGCAGCGCGTCGACGGCCCTGTCGAACCGTGCGGCGACGGCCGCGGTCTCATCCGCCGGCGTCAGGGCCGCCGCGTCACCGTCCTGGCCCCCGTCCGCATGCTCCCCGGACGCCCCGGACGCTCCGGACGCCCCGGACGTCTCGCCCGCCTCGCCCGTCCGGACCTCCTCCGGCGCGTGGCGGTGGGCCCGGCCCAGGACGTCGAGCAGTTCCTGGTACGCGGCGAAGGCCGCCGAGTAGAGGACGGCGAGGTACGCCAGGGTGCGCTCGGCGCGCAGGTCGGTGCCGAAGGCGGCCTCCGCCGCGCCGAGCGGCCGCCCGTCGAAGGGGGCCTCGGCGAGCAGCTTCTCCGCCTCGCGCAGCACCTCGTCGAGCGCGGTCCGGGCGGCGTCGCGGTCCGGGCCGGGGCCGCCCTCGCGGGCACTGGGGGCGGTCGTCCAGGCGAGGGAGCGGGCGCGGGCGGAGAGGGCGTGCCACGGCATGGCGAGGCGCTCGAAGCCGTCGACGGCGGAGGCGAGTGCGGCGGCGCCCGCCGTGTGGTGGTCGTCCAGCCAGAGCCGCTGGGCCTCGTGCTCGGCCAGTTCGGCGCGGAGCAGGTCCTCGGGGCCGAGGGTGTCGTCGTGCGGCCCGGTGGACGCGGCGAGGCGCTCGGCGATCCGGGTCCAGAGCCGGGAGTCGCCGGGGTGGCCGTCGCGCGCCAGGCGGCGGGCCTCCCGCACGAGGGCGGCGAAGTCGTCCGGGACGGCGATCCGGGCGGCGGCCGGCGCGGCGGACGCGGGGGCCGGGGCGGCGGCACGGACGGTGGTGGACGCGCGCAGGCCGAGCGGCAGCGGCTCGTCGAGCGGCGGACGGCGGGCGAGCCGCTCCCGGCGCCGGTCGCCGACGGCACCGGTGCCGTTGCGGGCGTCGAAGGCGGCGGCGAGGGGTTCGGCCTCGGCGCGGACGTGGGCGAGGAGTTCCGCGGCCGTCCAGGCGCGGCCGGGCGGGCCGGCGACGGCGGTGTCGCCGTGGCCGTCCTCGACGAGCCGGGCGAGGAGCACCTCGGCACCGGTGAGGAAGCCGAGGCGCGCGAGCGGGGCGCCGGTCGCCTCGAAGAGGGTCCGGTTCTCGGCGAGGATCTCCAGGCCGCGGCCCTCGTTGCGGGAGAGCGCGCAGAACTCCAGGTGGAGCCCGACCTCGGACTGCATGCCGGTGTTGCCGCGCACCTTGCGGTAACCCGTGAGGTGGTGGGAGCGGGCCTCGTCGGTGCGGCCGGTCCGCAGCAGCGGCAGCAGGGCGCACGCCTGGCTCATCTGCGGTTCCTCGCTGCAGCTCTGCTCGCCGTCGAGGACGGGCCGCCAGGCGTCGAGCGCCCTGGCGTCGTCGCCGCCGGTGACGTGGTACCAGGCGTGGTGGCGGGTCTCGCACGCCTCGCAGTCGCTGAGCTCGGTGCGGGGCCGGGTGGCCCACAGGTCGTACGCGTCGGCGGCGCCGGTGCCGGTGTGGTGCGCCAGCTGGTAGCCCATGGCGGCGACGGGCTGGATGCCGTGGCCGGCGGTCTCGTACCGGTCGCGCATCTGGTCGATCCAGCCGCGGATCGCCGTCAGGGGCATCTCGGGCACCTGGAGGAGCGAGGTGGTCACCCACTTGAAGCGCCAGAAGACCTGGTGGGCCTCGTAGGGGCTGAAGGACTCGGGGTCGGAGTCCCACAGCTTGAGGATGCGGGCGAAGGCGACGGGCGACTTGCGCTGCTCGCCGGTGAACTCGTAAGCCGTCATGAGTTCGAGGAGCGCGGTGACGAGCACGTCGGGCTTCTCGAAGACCTCGGCGGCCTCGACGAGTTCCTCGGCGGTGACGGTGCGCGACAGGCCGTGGGGGCGCTCGTGGTTCTCGCGGAGTGCCTCGACGACGGCCTCGGGAGTGTCCAGCATCTACAGTTCCTTCCGGGGCTCGGAGCCGGGGCCGGCCGTGCCGGGCTGGTGCATGGCGTGGGTGAGCAGGCCGATGAAGGCCCGGTTGAGCAGCGCGCTCTCGGAGGCCCGCAGCGGTCGGCGGCTGAGCAGCAGCGCCTGGCCGTAGAGGGCTTCGGCGGTGGTGACGGCGAGGCCGCGCTCGCCGATGGTGAGGGCCTGCCGGACCAGCGGGTTGAGGTGGTTGAGGACCAGCTGGGCGCGCGGGGTCTCGTTCCGGAGGGAGCCGAGGATGTCGGCCCACAGGCCGTCGCTGTCGGCGGCGAGGCTCGACCGGGTGCGCTCGTGCCGGGCGTCGCGGTTGTCGAGGAGCAGCGCGGGGGCGGTCACGGGCTGGAAGTCGCGCAGGACGACGTCGCAGTCGTGGACGCCGATCGTCTCGCGGGCGACCGCGAGGAAGGCGGCGGCGCGCAGTTCGGCGCTCGGGTCGACGGCGTCGAGGTGGGCCGTGACGGTGGCCGGGTCGAGGTCGGTGACGGCGGTGCCGGGCCGGATCTCGGGCAGCCGGTGGACGAGGTCGCGGTCGTAGGTGTAGCCGCCGTTGACGACGCCGAGCCCGGCGGCCGAGGCGATCGGCGCGACCTGGCGGAACTCCTCGACGCTGCGCGTCACGAGGAGCGTCGGGTGGGTCCGCGCGAACTCCTCCAGGGTGACGTTGCCGTCGGTGGTCTCGAACGGCAGCCAGGGCAGCACGATCCGCAGCAGCTCGTCGTCGTAGCGGGCGAGCGCCTTGACCGCGAGGTGATGGGTGTCGATGAACCGGTGGAGGAGCGCCGGGTCGCTGGCGGCGAGCCCGGTGAGCCAGTCGCGGATCCGGTCGCCGAGGGCGTCCCGTACCGCGGACAGCGTGCCGTCCTCGTACAGCGACTCGCGGGAGGCCGTCGGGCGGAGGCTGGTGGTGTCGACGACGCAGCGCACGAAGAACGCCCACTCGGGGAGCAGTTCGGGCGCCTGGTCGGTGAGCAGCATGCCCTTGAGGTGGACACGGTGTCCGGCCCGCTGGGCCGGGCTCACGGCGGCCGGCAGGACGTAGGCGACACCGCGCAGCCCGGCGGCGGGCAGGTCCAGCTCGATGGTGTCGAGCGGGGTGAAGTCGAAGAGCTCGCGGCAGTACGCGGTGTACGCCTCGCGCTTGGCCAGCGGGGAGCGGTGCGCCTTCTCCCACGGCGGCGCCTCGTTGATCCGGTGGCTGTCGCCGCGCGCGTCGACGACGGTCACCTCGTGGCGCAGCAGCCCGCCGTAGTGCCGGGCGAGGGCGACGACCTGCTGGGGGCCGGTCCACTCGGCGTTGTCCGCGCGCGGGACGAGCTTCACCGTGGTGCCGGGCTCGGGGAGCGTCGCGGACGGCAGGGTGCGGATGGTGTACCGGCCGTCGGAGTGGCCGCGCCATTCGACGGTGGGCGCGGCCGGGTCGGCGGCGGAGCGGCTCAGCACGGTGATCTCGTCGGCGACGACGAAGCAGGCGAGCAGACCGATGCCGAACTGGCCGATGAACTCCCCGCGGGCGGCGTCGAGCCCCGCCCCGTCGAGGGCGCCGTCGGCGGTCCGCTTGGAGCTGCGCCCGATCGTGGCGAGGAACCGGTGCACGTCGGCCTCGGTCAGACCGATGCCGGTGTCGGTGACGGTGAGCGTCTCCCCGGTCCGCACGGTGATCGTGCCGGGCGCGCCGGGGGTGAGGGCCTGCCGGGCGGTGATCGCGTCGACGGCGTTCTGCAGCAGTTCCCGCAGGTAGACGCGGGGGCTGGAGTAGAGGTGGTGGGAGAGCAGGTCGACCAGGCCGCGCAGATCCACCTGGAAGGTGTGGGCGGTCGGGGAGCTCGGGGAGGTCTCGGAGTGGGACACCTGGCGCAGTCCTTCGGTGCGCGCCCGCGCGCTCTGCGACGCGGACGGGGTGCGGTGGGGTGGGTCGGTACGAGGGGGTGGTCGGTACGAGGGGGTGGTCGGTACGAGCGTGTGCGGGAGCGGTGGGGGTGGGACGCGGGGCCTGGGCGGGTGCCGGGCCGATGCGGAGGGGTCGCGGTGACGGGTGTTCGTACGGTGGAGCCGGTGCGGGTACGCGTACGGGCGGGCGCCCGCGGCTGTTCCTGGGCCGGGGCGCACCGCTGCCGGTCCTGCCGTCACCGACTCGGGCCGTCGGCGGCGGTGTGCCGTCGCGAGGTCCGGCCCGGGCCTGGTGCGCACGCGTTCCGGACGCGGCCCGCGACGGCGGGGGCAGGAGCCGTCCCGCCCCCGTTCCGTCCCGCTCGCCCCCGCCCCGCCCTGCCGCTGCCGCTGCCGGTCAGCGTCCGGCGCGGGAGCGGTGCTCCTTGTACGCCCTGGCCGGGTCGGAGCCGTCGAGGTAGCACCACGGGAACTCGGTGACGCGTCCCTCGGTGGCCCGGAAGAACGCGCGGGCGGCGGTGAGGTCGCCGGCCAGGGCGAAGGCCATGGCGAAGGCGTTGTGCGCCTGGAGCCAGCCGCGTCCGCGGACGAAGTCCCGGTGGCGGACGGAGTGGTCGGCCGCCTCGTGGAGGGAGGCGATCACCTGGGGCTGCCCGATGTAGCGGGCGTCGGGCCCGGAGTCGAGGGCGAGCCAGTGCTCCAGGTGCGCGACGGCGACGAGCTGGCCGAGGAGCGTCCCGCCGGGCGCGCCGAAGGCCGACGCGCGGGCGAAGGCGTGCATCTCCTCGTGGGAGCCGCTCCACTTCTCGCAGACCTGCTGCAGCTGCTGCCGGTGCGCGCCCAGGTGGTGGGGGTCGCGGCGCACGGTCGCCTCGAAGCGGCGCCGGGCCACGTCCTGTCCGACCTGGAGCCCGCGGCCGGTGACCTGGAGGCCGTACCAGGGCGAGGTCCATCCGGGCTCCCGCTCGGCGACCTCGTACAGCCACGTCTCGGCCGTGGCCAGCCGCTCGTGGAAGACCTGGAACTGTTCGCGGGACACGTGCGCGGCGCGGGCGGCCGTCCTGGCCTCCCAGCCCCAGCTGATGTGCCGGACGGCCGCGACGAGGCGCGGCAGGGCGGCGTCGGGCTCGGCGGCCATGACGCCGGCGATCCACCGCTCCACCCCGGCGACCTCTCCGACGGTCCACAGGAGACCGGTGCGGTCCTCGCTCTCGGGCCGCGCGTCGAGGATGTCCCGTACGCCCGCCCAGTCCGCGGCCTCCGCGGCGGCGCGGACGCGCGGTACGTCCGGATCGTCACCGTCCTCGTCGACGCGCGCGACGGGCCGGCCCGTCCATCGTCCCAGCGTGGTCCCCACGTCACGGAGCAACGCCATTTCCCCACCCCTTGCTGTGTTCGCACGGGGTGGCTGATGATCGTCCCACCCCGTGGGTGTAGTGACTATCACGCACGACCGACAACCGCACACCCGTTTGAGGTCGCAGGTCAGGTCGGCAGGACCGCGCCGGGTGCGGACTCCCGGCGGCACCGGGCGGAGAAGGCGGAGGGTGCGGCATGCGGGTGGTGGTGAGCGCGTACGGGGCGCGCGGGAGCGTGGAGCCGATGGTGGGCCTCGCGGTGCGGTTGCGGGAGCGCGGCGCCGAGGTGCGGGTGTGCGCGCCGCCCGACGAGGAGTTCACGGAGCTGCTGGCCGAGGCCGGTGTGCCGTCGGTGCCCGTCGGTGCGCCGGTGCGTCCGCTGGTGACGACCGTGAAGCCGGGGTCCGCGGAGGGCCTGGCCCAGCGGGCGGCCGATCTGATGGCCGCTCAGTTCGGCGCGGTCGCCGACGCGGCGGACGGATGCGACGTGCTGGTGGCGACGGGCCCTCTGCCCGTCACGACGGGAGCGCGGTCGGTGGCCGAGCGGCTCGGCATCCGCTACGTGTACGTCACGCACACGCCCGTCGTCCTCCCGGCGCCGCACCAGCCGCCGCCCGGACGGCGGGGGCGGCCGCTGCCGCCGGAGGTGAGGGACAACCGTGAGCTGTGGGACCTCGACGCCCGCCTCGCCGACGACATGTTCGGCGGGACGCTGGAGGCTCTCAGGGCCTCCGTCGGTCTGCCACCGGTCCGGAACGTCCGCGACTACGCCTTCACCGACCGCCCGTGGCTCGCGGCGGACCCGGTCCTGAGCCCCTGGCCGCCGTCCGGCCCGGCCGTCGTGCCGACCGGCGCGTGGCTCCGCCCCGACGACCGTCCGCTCCCGCCCGCGGTGGTGGCCTTCCTGGACGCCGGCGCCCCGCCCGTGTACGTCGGCTTCGGCAGCACGCCCCTCGGCACGCGCGCCCCCGACCTCGCGAGGGCGGCCGTCGAGGCGATCCGGGAACGCGGCCACCGCGCGATCGTCTCCCGGGGCTGGGCCGGTCTCGCCGCCCCGGACGACGGGGACGACTGCCTCACGGTCGACGAGGTCGACCACCGGGCGCTCTTCCCCCGGCTGGCCGCGGTCGTCCACCACGGCAGCGGCGGCACCACGACGACGGCCGCCCGGGCGGGCGTGCCGCAGGTGATCGTCGCCCAGGGCGGGGACCAGCCGTACTGGGCGGACCGGGTGACCGCGCTGGGCATCGGCGTCGCGTACGACGGCCCGACGCCGGCCCCCGGGTCGCTCTCGGCCGCCCTGGCGACGGCCCTGCGCCCCGCGACCCGTGCGCGCGCCGAGACCGTCCGCGGCACGGTCCGGTCCGACGGCGCCTCGGTGGCCGCGCGGTTGCTGTACGAGACCGCCGGCCGCCGGCGGCGCGGACTGGGCCGCCGGGACCGGGACCCGATGCCGTCCTCGGCGGCCGGCGACTCGGCGTCCTCCGGGACGTCCTCGTCCGCGCGGCGGCACAGGGGCGTCCTCGGCGTCGGCGGCGGAGCCGGGGAGTTCGTACGCGACCGTGACGCACATACCCCTGGGCCGGTGGCGGATCCGGTCCAGGGGCGGGCCACGGGAGGCCGACCGGGTCAGCGGTCGGCCGTGGGCTCCGCCCCGCAGTCGGCGAGCAGGGCGGCGAAGGCCGCGTCGGCGGCGTCCCCCGGGAACTCCCGCACGACGGAGCCGTCCCCCGGGGACGCGATCACATAGCTCCCGGCCTGGTACGAGAGACCGCCCCAGGGCTCCCGCGTGTGAGCCCGTGTCAGCACCCGTCCGCAGCGCTCGCAGACGATCCACGGCACGAGCACGCCCTCCGCCGCGCCACCGCCGATGCCGTCCCCGCCGATGCCGTCCCCGGTGCCGCCCGCCCCGTCGTCGTGCTCGATCAGCCGCACCCGCGACGGCATCCCGTCCCCGAGGACCCGCTGGATCCCGGGGGTCAGGGCCTCCCTCTCGCCCCAGCTCTCCGCGACCACGGAGATCCGTGCCCTGTCGGTCCCGCCCACCGGCACCCGTCGGGCGACGAGCGACGAGACGAGCACGCCGAGCCCCGCCTCCTGCTCGCCGATGGCCCAACAGTCCCGCACTTCCCGGGCCTCGGCCTCCGGCAGCAGGGCGGCGAGCCGGTTCCAGGCGACGACTTCCTCGCTCATCCGCCCCACGCTAGTACGAGGAGTCCGACCGCCCGCGTCCATGCGAGCCCCGTCGGGGCCTTTCGGGCTCGCGGACGAGCAGGGGACCGGCGGGCCCTGGCCGGCCGGGGAGGGCGATGATGGGCGCATGACCACGGACCTCGCGCTCTTCGCCGACTACTTCCAGATCCACGTCCTGGACGACGGCTCGGATGCCGACCTCGGCGGTGCCTGGACGGAGCAGGCCGTCCTGGACGGGCTCGGGGTCGCCGACGGGGGCCTGGCCCTCGGGACCGCCGTCAACGTGACCGTCGCCGTGAGCGTGCAGGTGCTCGCCGCGGAGCCGGACGACGACCGGGACGACTTCGACCACGTCGTGGAGGCCGGTCTCGACGTGGCGTCGGGGCGGCTCGTCGTCCTCGGCTGCACGGACTACCTGCCCGACGCGGCCCGCTTCGCCCTGCCCGCCGGGTGGACGCGGGTGCGGGCCTCCCGGCGGAACCTCGCCGCCGCCGTGCGCGCGGACGTCGCGTCGGACGAGTCCCCCGAGACCATGGAGCACCTGCGGGTGCAGGCATGGCCGGCGCCGTACGCCGGGCCGCGGGTCGTCAAGCGGTGGACGCCCCCGGAGTCGTGACCCCTGGCCCGGACCTCGCCGTCACGGGCACAGCAGGGGAAGGCCGACGGCCGCCCAGAGGGCGCGGGGCGCGGCGGGGAGGTCGCCGGGCGGCTGGTCCTCGGGCCTCCAGACGCGGGCGGCGCGGCCGGTCGCGTCCTCGACGGGGGCCCAGCCCGGGTCGCCGGTGGCGGCGAAGCCGGCCCAGGCGCGGACCATGCGGCGGGCCAGGTCCCGGTCCGCGTCGGTGGGGGCGCCGCCGATGAGGAACGACAGGCGGGGGTCGTCGTGGTTGCCGAAGGCGAAGGGGATGTCCGCGCAGTGCCAGGCCCGGACCGCCGTGCCGTCCCCTCCCCCGCGCCGGCGGTCGAAGCGGGCGAGGTACGCCCGCCCGCCCGCCCCGGACTGGGCCTCCGCGAGGCGCTGGGCGAACTCGCCGAAGAGCAGGTCGCCGAAGACGGCGAGGTGGACGTCGCCGGCCGGGGCGTGCGGCAGCGCGGCGCGGTAGCCGGCGACCAGCTCGCCGGGGAGGCCGAAGTCGGCCGCGAACCGGGCGAGTTGCGTGTCGGTGGTGAGCTTCGCGCAGCTGCCGACGGCGTCGAGGAGCCAGTACTCCTCCGTGGTGTGGCAGACCAGCAGGTCCACGCACCGGCCCGCTCCGGCGGCCAGCGCCGTGAGGGGGTCCGCGGGCAGGGTGTCACCGTCGAGGACGGGCGCGAAGAGGGAGGGGTCGTAGTGGCGGGACCCCGAGCCGGGGTCGTCGCGGTACGCCTCCACCACCCGGTCCGCGGCGGCGACGAGGGCCTCGGGCGCCGCCGACGCCCATCCGGCGGCCGTGGCGGGGCAGTCCGCCTCCGCCGCGATCTCGCGGGCGGTCGCCGCGGCGATGTCCGGGGTGTGGAAGACGCCGGCCGGGCTGTGGGCGATGGCGCGGTGGAACAGGCCCCGGGCCGCGTCCATCACCATCAGGCACGCCACCGACGCCGCGCCGGAGGACTGGCCGGCGAGGGTGACGCTGTCGGGGTCGCCGCCGAACGTGGCGATGTTCTCCCGGATCCAGCGCAGGGCCGCGACCTGGTCCAGCAGCCCCCGGTTGGCGGGGGCGCCGGGCACCTGGCCGAAACCCTCGAAGCCGAGGCGGTGGTTGAGGGTCACGACGACCAGGCCGGCCCGCGCCAGCGCCGTACCGTCGAAGTCGGGCTGGGCGGAGGAGCCGAAGGTGTAGGCGCCGCCGTGGAACCAGACCAGCACCGGCAGGCGGCCGCCGGGCGCCGGGGTCCAGACGTTCACGGTGAGGACGTCCTCGTCGCCGGGCGACCACACGGGCGCCCCGGGCAGCTCCGCCGACTGCGGGGCGATCGGCCCGAACCCGGTACCGTCCCGCACCCCGCTCCACGGCACGGCCGGGGCCGGCTCCCGGAACCGGTGGGGGCCGAACGGCGGCGCGGCGTAAGGGATGCCGAGCACGGCGACGACGTCGTCCGCGGCCCGGAAGCCCTGGACCGCGCCGCTCCTCGTCTCGAAGACGTCGTCCAAGGAGAGTGCCTCGTTTCGCTCGCGGGAGGTGGGGACGGGACGGGCGGGGTGCCCGGAGCCAGCTTCGCGCCCGGCACCCACCCGGTCCAACACCGGAGCGGCCGCGATCCACGCACCTGTGTTGTGAATGCGCGGTCGCGGGCTTCGCGCGTCCCGCCCAGGGGCCTTGAGCATCCCCGCAGGGGCCGCTGCTAGATTCGTCCGCCATGCGATCACACGAGTTCGACCGCGACTTCCGCGACAAGGCCCGGCGTACGAGCGCCTGGGGCGTGGGCCTGCTGGCCGCGGCCGGGCTCCTGTGGGCCTGGTGCGCGGTGCTGCTGCTGACGTCCTACGAGGTGGACCGGAAGCCCGACGACCCGTACCCGGCCGAGTGCGAGGCGCGCCTCCTGACCGACGAGAGCACCGCCAACCGGGGCCTCCGCCAGAACTCCTGGTGCCAGAACGAGCGCGACTGGCCCGAGGCGCTGGCCGTCCTCGGGCTGTCCGTGCCCGTCTCGATCGCCGGCGTCGCCCTCCTCACCACCGGCACCGTGAGCCGCCGCATGAGCGCCCACGCCCAGGCCATGCGCGAGCTGGACCGGATCGCCGAGGCCCGCGGCGTGTGACCTCCCGGCTCACCGGTCGTGCTTCCGGCCGATCAGCTGGAGGAGACGCGCGGTGTGCATGTACGGATGGCGTCCCGTCAGGGCGAGTTCGAGGCGTTCGAGGTCGGCGTAGAAGGCGGGCTCGTGCTTGCGGGCGTCGTCGGTGAGGTAGTCGCAGACGGTGCGGATGCCGTAGTGGCTCACGTCCCCGCAGCCCAGGCCGGCGAGATGGCCGGTGAGCTCCTCGGCCGTGTGCAGGACCAGTGTCGAGCCGAACATGTGGGTCGCGGCCCGGTCGGAGTCGAGCGCGGCCGCCGCCGCGGGCAGGTCGAGCTCCCGCACGGCGACGGTCAGCGGCTGCGAGTGGCGGTTGATCGCCATCAGCGAGAACAGCCCGCCGGCGCGCAGCGGAGCGAGCGCCGCGGCCAGGGTGCCGCGGGCGTCGTCCGCGTACTGGACGAGGTTGTGGCACAGCACCACGTCGAATCCGCCGCCGGTGAGCCCGGCGGGGAGCCGGTGCACGTCGGCCTCGACGCAGTCGATCCGCTCCGCCAGCCCGGCCGCCCCGGCCCGCTCGGCCGCCGCGGCGAGCATCGCGGGCGCGTGGTCGACGATCGTCACGTGGTGCCCGCGCGCCGCCAGCCGCACGGCGTCGCCGCCGTCCCCGCCGGCCAGGTCGAGCACCCGCAGCGGCCCGTCGCCGAGCGCCTCGGCGTGCCGCACGAGATTCGCCTCGGCGACGGCGTAGCGCAGCCGCCCCCAGGGGGCCTCCTGCCATTCCTTCCAGACGTCCATGGCACGGTCGAACTTCGCTGCGGCTTCAGACATCCGCCGACGATAGCGCGCCTCCGGCGGCCGCCCCGAGGGTCCGCCCTCCGACCAGGTCCCCCGGCCCGCTCTCCGGCTGTCGGCGGCACGACCGGCGCGTCCTTTCGTACGCTGGCGGCATGCGTATGCGGCCTACTTTGAGCTGGACTCCGACCGAGGACCTCCCGCCGGGGACGACGGACCTGGAACCGGTCGTCGGTGTGGTGCGGGCCGGGGGTGTGCTCGTGCTCAGCGGGGCCGGGATCTCCACCGAGTCGGGGATCCCGGACTACCGGGGCGAGGGCGGGAGCCTGAGCCGGCACACGCCGATGACCTACCAGGACTTCACCGGGGGCGTGCGGGCCAGGCGCCGGTACTGGGCGCGCAGCCATCTCGGCTGGCGCACCTTCGGGCGGGCCCGGCCCAACGACGGGCATCGGGTGGTGGCCGCGTTCGGGCGGGAGGGGCTGCTGGCCGGGGTGATCACCCAGAACGTCGACGGGCTGCACCAGGCCGCCGGCAGCGACGGGGTCGAGGAGCTGCACGGGAGCCTCGACCGGGTGGTGTGCCTCGGCTGCGGCGACGTGAGCGCGCGGCGCGAGCTGGCGCGGCGGCTGGAGGAGGCCAATCCCGGCTTCGATCCGGTGCCGGCCGCGCTGAATCCGGACGGGGACGCCGATCTCACGGACGAGCAGGTCGCGGGCTTCCATGTCGTGCCGTGCGTGGTGTGCGGCGGGGTCCTCAAGCCGGACGTGGTGTTCTTCGGCGAGACGGTGCCGGCGGAGCGGGTGGAGCGCTGCCGCGCGCTGGTGCGGGAAGCGGCCTCGGTCCTGGTGCTGGGGTCGTCGTTGACGGTGATGTCGGGGCTGCGGTTCGTGCGGCAGGCGGCGCAGGCCGGTACGCCGGTGGTGATCGTGAACCGGGATCCCACGCGCGGCGACAAGCTGGCCGCCGCCCGGGTCGCGCTGCCCCTCGGGAAGGCGCTCACGGCCGTCGCGGAACGGCTGGACGTCGCCGTGGAGTGATCCGCCTGTCGCGAGGCGAGGCGAGGCGAGGCGGGGCGGGGGGGTGGCCCCCCTGTCGCGGGGCGAGGGGGGGCCGGGCGTGAGGGTGGTCCCCCGCCGCGAGGCGAGGGGGGCCGGGCGTGCGGCGGGCCGATCCGCCGCCGGGTCAGGTGAGGGCCTGAACGGCGTAGAGGGCGCCGATGGTCGTGGCGAGCGTGCCGAGGAGGAGGCGGAGGGCGCGCTCGGGGAGGCGGGGCTGGAGGCGGGCGCCGAGGTAGCCGCCGACGAGACCGCCGAGGCCGCAGGCGAGGCCGAGCCACCAGTCGGGGGCGATGTCGCCGGTGCCGGCGAGCGCGAGGACGGCGTACGTCGCCGCGCCGACGACGGACGTCACGAACGTGGTCGCGAGGGCGGCCGGCGCGACCCGGGCCACCGGAAGGCCCCGGGCGACGAGGACCGGGCCGATGAGCGAACCGCCGCCGATGCCGTAGATGCCGCCGACGACGCCGACGACGAGGGCGAGGGCGGTGAGCCCTCCGGGGGACGGCTCCGCGGTCGGAGCGCCGCCGGACGGCGCCGGCCGGGGGCGGCGGGCCGGGAGCAGGGTGCGGGCGCAGAGCCACACGCCCAGCGGCAGGAGGAGGCCCGCGATCAGGAGACGGTAGACCGTGGGGCCCGGGAGGGCGTAGACGCGGATCACCGCGCCGGCCACGACTCCGGGCAGCGTTCCGGCGACGAGGCGCCGGGCCAGCGGGCCGCGCAGGGCGCCGTCACGGCGGTAGCGCCAGAGGGCGCCGGGCCCGGCCACCACGTTGAACAGCAGGTTCGTCGGCGTGACCGCGGGGTTCGGCACGCCGAAGACGCTGAGGTGGACGGGGAGCAGGAAGACGGCGCCCGACACCCCGACGGGCGCGGTCACCACCGAGATCAGCAGGCCGGCCAGCACGCCCGCCACCCATGTCCACTCCACCGTACGGTCCCCCGCCCCGTGTCTTCCCCCGGCCCGGCCTCCGCCGCCCGGCCCTGTCCGGCCGCTGCCGTCCGGACCCGGCGGCCCGGCCGCTGTCGTGCGGCCCTCGCCGTGGCGCACCGCCCGGCCGGGTCAGTATCCGCTGTCCGCTCTCCGGGGCGGTCAGGGGGAGGCCGTGACGCCCCAGGCGGCGGCCCGGGCCGCGGCGGCCGCCCGGTTGGGGACGCCGAGCTTCGCGAGGATGTGCTCGATGTGGGTGCCGACGGTGCGCGGGGTGACGTACAGCCGCTCGGCGATCTGCCGGTTGGTGCGGCCGGTCGTCAGCTCGGCGAGCACCTCCAGCTCCCGCGGCGAGAGCCCGCCGGGCCGTCCCGTCTCCGCCTGCCCGGGCGCGGTGGCCTTCCGGGGCGGCGGGGCGTCGCAGGAGGCCACCGCCGCGGCGAGGGACTCGGTGAGCAGGGTCACGACGGCGCGCGCCGGATCGGGGGTGCGGCGGGGGCGCCGGACGCTGATGTTCAGCATGCCGACGTACCGGCCGTCGGCGGCGAACAGGCACTGGGCGACGCCGTCCTCGATGCCGAGGGGGGACAGCACGTCCTGGAATCCCGGGGACGCGGCCAGGAGGTGCGCGGGGACGTCCCTGAGCCAGAGCCCGCCTCGGGCCGGGCTCCGCAGCACGGGGAACACCGGGTCGTGGTGGAGGCGGGTCTCGATGTAGGCCGTGGCGTCCTCGGGATAGCTGCCGGCCAGCGTGGTGTGGCGCCGCCGCTCCGGGTCCCAGCGGGAGAGGGAGGCGTGGTCGTGCTCGACCACGTCCGACAGGGCCGCCAGGACCGTGTCGACGCCGGTCGCGCCGGCCGTGGCGCTCATGGCCGCTTCGCGGACCCGGAGGGCCGAGTCCAGAAGGTCCGCCGTGTCGTGCTGTGCTGCCATTCCTCCAGGATGATCATCTACCTGGAGTACGTCAATCGCGCAGGGTGTCGTGCACGACCTTCCCGTCCATGACGGTGAGCACCACGGGCATCCCCGGGATGGCGTGCGGGTCGGCGCCGAGCAGGTCCCCGTCCACCACGCACAGGTCGGCGACCTTGCCGGGTTCCAGGGAGCCCTTCCAGTCGTCGGCGAAGTCCTGCCGGGCCGCCTCGATCGTGTACGTGCGGATCGCCTCGGCCAGCGCGATGCGCTGCTCCGGGCCGCTGACCCGGCCGGCGGCCTTGGACTCGCGCAGCACCATGGTGGCGACGCCCTGGCGCCAGTCCGGGTGCGTGACGGGCGCGTCGGAGCCGCTCGCGACGCGCACGCCCGCGTCGATGGCGTCGCGGTAGGGCCAGGCGTAGGCGGCGCGGCCGGCGCCGACGAACTCCTCCTCCATGTCGGCGACGGTCCACTTGATGGTGGGGTTCATGTTGACGCCGTAGTCGTGGGCGGCGAGCACCTTCATGGCGTGCGGGGTGAGGAAGTCGCCGTGGATGACGTAGTGGCGGGCGTCCGTCCTCGGGTGTGCGGCCGCGGCCTCGGCGAAGGCGTCCGCGACGGTGTCGATGGCCCGGTCGCCGGTGGCGTGGACGCCCAGCTGGTGGCCGGCGGCGTGGGCGTGCCGGATCATCGCCCGGATCTCGGCGGTCCGCTCGTCGTCGATCTCGCCGCCGACGCAGAGGGAGCCGCAGCCGCCGCCGACGTACGGCTCGTGCATCCAGGCCGTCTTGTTGGGGACGATGCCGTCGGCGAAGACCTTCACGCCGTGGATCGCGAGGCGGCGCGGGTCGTCTCCGGCGGTGGTCCCGTCCAGCTCGTCGAGCGTGCGGGCGAACTCCTCGGCGGTGCTCGCCATACCGGTCGGCAGGAGCAGGACGCCGACGCGGGCGGTCAGCTCGCCGTCCGCGAGGAGCTCGCGGTAGACCTCCAGCGTCGCCGTGCCCAACGCGCCGCGCATGATGCCGTCGCCGCCGGGGCCCAGGCCGGGCTCGGTGTAGCTGGTGACACCGAGGGCGGCGAGCGTGGCGAGGGTGGACCGGATCGCCTCGGTCCGCTCCTGCCGGCCGAGCGGCGGCAGCGCGTTCTGGACGAGGGCCTGCGCGCCCTCGTGGAGAAGGCCGGTGGGCTCGCCGGCGCCGTCCGTGACGATGGCCCCGCCGGGCGGCGCGACGGTGTCGCGGTCGACGCCCATGAGTTCCAGGGCCTTGGAGTTGACCCAGGTGGCGTGCCCGGAGAAGGAGTACAGGACGACGGGACGGTCGGGGCCGACGGCGTCGAGGTCGGCCCGGGAGGGCTGCCGGGACGGGTCGGCGACGCACTCGTCGAGGTAGCCGGTGTCCCAGCCGTGCCCGGTGATCCACTGCCCGGCGGGGGTCCGCCCCACGGCCTCCCGCACCGCCTCGGCCACGTCCGCGAGTGACGCGACCGCCGGGTGGCTCAGGTCGAGGGAGAGCGGCGGGGAGGACATGCCGAAGGCGCAGCCGTGCAGGTGGGAGTCGTTGATGCCGGGCAGCAGCGTGGCGCCCTTCAGGTCGACGACGCGGGTGTTGGGCCCGACGAGCGGCGCCATGTCCTCCCGGGTGCCGACGGCGCTGATGACCGTGCCGGTCACCGCCAGCGCCTCGGCCACGGTGAACTCCGCGTCGACCGTGACCACCCGTCCACCGACGAACACCAGATCCGCATACGTACCCACAGCAGGGTCCTTTCGAAGAGCGGGCGCACGACCGGCGCCCGCGAACGATCTCCGAGGACTATGGCCGGACGGGCCCGCGTCGCACATCGGTCGTTCCACCGATACGGGTGTCCGCACCTGACCGCGCCGGCCCCCGGGCCACCCGCCCGGGCCGGAACCACCGCGCGGCGGCCCGGGAAGGAGACCGCGCGCTGACCTGACCGCCCTGTGACCAGGGACCGGACGGCGCCGTGGGCTGCCGGTCCGGTCCCTTCGCACGGGGCGGGTGCCGCACCTTGCCGGCTCTGCCCGCGCCTCGGTACCGGCGCCGGCAGGGCCGGCGGCTGCGAACGGCGTCAGACGGCCGAACGGAACGCGGGCAGGTATCCGCCCGACTGCCCGGCGGCCTTCGGGTGGTAGGAGTTGTACACCGGCACGGACAGGCTGTGCAGCCAGGCGTCCCCGGAGCAGATCTCGTGGCCCGTGAACTCGTCGACGACGCTGGAGAAGGTGAAGCCCGCGTTCGCCGCCTGCTTCGCCAGAACGGCGTTGAGGGTGTCGGAACCCCGGTTGATGGCCGCGCGCTCGGTCTCGCTGAGTCCGGCGATGCAGCTTCCGGACAGCTTGTAGAACCGGGGGTACCCGAGGACCACCACGCGCGCCTGGGGTGCGCGGTTGCGGATGTCCCCGTAGAGGGCGGAGAGGCCGCCGGGCAGCGTGCCGTTCATCTTCACGATCGCGGCGTTCACGGCCGCGACGCAGGTCGCCTCGCTGTTGAGGACGCAGGTCTGCATGATGTCCGCGAACCCGACGTCGTTGCCGCCCGCCGTGACGCTCACCAGGGTCGTGGTCGAGTTGAGGGGGCCGAGCTGGCCGCTGCGGACGGATCCGGTGGTCGCACCGGAGCACGCGGTGAAGGAGAACGAGGCGGGGGAGTTGGCCGCCGCCCACAGACGGGGGTACGCGTTGGTGCTGCGACGGCAGTCGCCGCTGTCCGAGAGGTAGCTGCCGGCGCCGACGCCGGAGGAGTACGAGTCCCCGAGGGCCACGTAGCGGTGGCCGGCGGCGGAGGCCGGCTGGGCGAGTCCGAGGCTCGCGGCGGCCACGGCGAGCGCGGTTGATGCGGACAGCACGAATCGTCGCCAGAGCATGGCGGTCAGCCTCAAATCCGGGGTGGGGGAGGTGGGTTGGGTTGAACGCGACACTTCTAGCAGGGCGTGCGTACCGGCGGGTAGCCCCCGGGACGGATGTCGTCCGCTTTGGGCGCATGTTTTTTCTCCGCGCGTAGACTCCGTCCCGATTGCGCCCGTTGCGCCACGCCCCCGAGCCGCCGTCCGGCGCGCGGAGGGGCGCGCGCCGGGCGGAGCCGTCAGGAGTCGGACCGCCGGCGTCCGAGGCGTTCCGGGCCGTGGCCCGGGAGAGCGCCGGCCGCCCGGAGGCGGTCACGGCGGATGCCGCGCGGTTCCCGGACCACCCGGTTCCGGGGGTCTCGTCAGGCGTCCGGGTTCTTGCCGGTGGCCGAGACCTTGATCCGGTCCGTCTGGAGCCTGGCGAAAGGCTGGAGGTCTCCGGGGGCGGACAGTTCGCTGCCGGAGACCCACGCGACGACGGTGCCGACCCGGAGAACGGCCGTGGCCTCCGCCTCCTTCGTGTACGCCTCGCCCTCATCGGCCCCGGCGTCGAGCGCGAGGGGCTTCGACGTGGCGCCGTCCTTGTCGCGGCCCTCGGCGAGAAGGGTCTTCATGCCGACCTTGGCGTTGTCCACGGAGTCGTAGGCGAGCAGGCCGAAGGTGACCTCCCGGCCGGAGGAGGCTTCGGCGTCGTACTCGGTCTCGCCCATCGCGGTGAGGCCGACGCAGCTGAGCGCCCCCGCGTCCTGGCATGCCTCCAGCGCCTTGCCGCCGTCGATGACGTTCTGCTCACCGCCTTCCCACCCCTGCGGCGCCGACAGCTTGCTGGGCAGCGCCTGGGCGACCTGGGACGGATTGAAGGGCGCCGCCGCGGGGCCGCCCAGCGGGTCCCCGGAACCCCCCGATCCGTCCGAGCAGGCCGTCAACCCCAGAACCAGGGCGGCTCCCATGGCGATTCCGCGGATCCCCCGTGCCATTCGACACTCCTCATGTTGGTGACCAGGCGTCACACATCGCGCGTGAACCCACGCGTACGACGTGTCATGGCTCACTCAACATCATGATCGCCGAAGTCTCCAACTCACTTACGGGCAGCGAGGGTACGAACGGAGAGGCCGCGCCGCTCGCGCACGTCAGGGCCCGGGCGAGGTGGCTGTGGCGGGTGTGGCACCCGCACTCCCGCGGAGTGTCGTGTCGCCGGTGAACCGGTCCGGAGGCCGACAGGCGACGGTGCGCGTCACAGCACGTCCCTCCGGTCGTCGGCCGTGGGCGCGACGGGAGGGACGACCATCCGGCGCCGGCGCAGGATGCTGGTGTAGACGAGGGTGCCGATGATGCCGACGGCCATCAGGATCAGCCCGACCATGTCGAGGTCGACCGATTCCGCTTCCCAGTCGGTCGCGAAGGTCAGGATGGCTCCGACCGCGGTGAGGATGATGCACAGTCCCAGGCCCATGGTTGTTCTCCTCCCTCGGGGGTTGGATGCGCTGCGCGTACCCCCGCCTCCCGGGTTCATTCCGCCCGGCCCGGGCATCGGACGGAGCCACCGCGAAGCCCACCGCTCCCGCCGGCGCGGCGAGTTCGGGTCCGCCGCCGCACGGGGCGCGCCCACGCCGTCGTGACGGCGTGGGCGCGGAGGAACGGTGCGGCGCGCGCGCGGGAGGGCGTCGGACGTCGGGTCAGAAGACGCTGACGCCGTAGGCGCTCAGCGCCTCCGTGACGGGCTGGAAGAACGTGGTGCCGCCGGAGGAGCAGTTGCCGCTGCCGCCGGAGGTGAGGCCCAGGGCGGTGGAGCCGGAGAACATGGCGCCGCCGCTGTCGCCGGGCTCGGCGCAGACGTTGGTCTGGATCAGGCCGTAGACGATGTCGCCGTTGCCGTAGTTCACGGTGGCGTTGAGGCCGGTGACGGTGCCGCCGCGCAGGCCGGTGGTGCTGCCGCTGCGCTGCACGGACTGGCCGACGTAGGCGTTGCCGGCGGCGGTGATGTCCCGGTAGCTGCCGTTGTAGAGGTAGACGCGCCCGTCGGCGGCGGAGGCGTTGGAGTGGCGGATGATGCCGTAGTCGTTGGTGGGGAAGCTGGTGCCGGCGCGGCTGCCGAGCAGCGCGGTGTTGGCGGAGTTGGTGTACCAGGTGCTCGCGGAGTCGGTGCAGTGCCCGGCGGTGAGGGCGTAGTAGGTGCTGCCGCTGCGGACGTTGAAGCCGAGGGAGCAGCGGCCGCCGCCGGCGTAGATGGCCTGGCCGCCCGCGATGAGCTTGTCGATCTTGCCCGGGGTGCGTTCGATCTTCAGGTGCGCGGCGTTGGCGCCGGCCGCCTTGCGGAGGGTGGCGATCTCGTCCTGCGAGACGGTCGCGTCGACGGTGACGACCACCTTGCCGGTGGCCTGGTCGGTGTACCAGGCGGTGCCGGCGACGTCGGCCTGGAGGACGGCCTCGCCGGTGGAGGCGAGCGTGCTCGCGGTGGCGCGGGGGGCGCCGGCCGGCTGGGCCGAGGAGGTGGGGACGGCCAGCGCGGACGCGGCGGCGAAGGCGCCGAGGACGGCGAGGAGGCGGGTGCCCTTGGTGAGGCCGCGGCTTCGGGTCGAACGGTTCACTGGATCCTCCGTATGGGGGGCGGGCCGCTGGGTGGGCGGCTCGGGCGGGGAGTGCGGTCGGCCGGGTGTGCCGACATGAACCTGACAAGCTCAGGAGGAATCCTCGACTCCGCCAGGAGGCGCGGCAAGGTGGACTTTCGGCCGCTCTACGCGCGTCCACCCGACCGTGACGACCCGTCGGCCGAGCGGACCCGCCATCCGGCTCCGCGCGGAAGGTGGATCGGAAATTTTCAGAGACCTGTTGCAGTTCAGGCGCCGGGGGCCGGGCTCCCCCGGCCCCCGCTCCCCCGACGCCCCCGCACGGCGGCGCGGGAGCGTTCCCACGGGCTCCGGCTCCGTCGGTACGGGGGCAGTGGTCCCCGTTTACGGCGTTCCGCCGCATGGCCGGATCCCGACCTTGCGCGGCACCGGGAGGCCGGTCAGGACAGGAAGGCACCGTCCCGGGCGACGACGACGCCGCCGTGCACGACGAGATCGCGCTGCGGCATGTCGACCACGACCTGGGGCAGGCCCTGGCCCCGTACGAGGACGAAGTCGGCGGGGGCGCCCGGCGTGAGGTCGGCGTGCGGCAGACCCATCACGTCCGCGCCGCCGTGGGCCGCCGCGCGGTAGCAGTCCCTCAGCTCCTCGTCGAGGCGGACGTCGGTGACCCAGCCGAGGATGTGCGCGCGGTGGAGCATGTCGGCGTTGCCGAAGGGGCTCCAGGAGTCGCGGACGCCGTCGGAGCCGAGGCCGACGCGGACGCCGTGCTCACGGAGCCGGGCGATCGGGAGGACGAGGTCGCGGGAGGGGGCGACGGTGGTGAGCGCGATGTCCTGGTCGGCGAGGCCGGCCGCGAGGACGCCGAGGTCACGGTCGGAGAGGCCCGGCAGACAGAACACGTGACTGATCGTCACCTTGCCCGCGAGGGAGAGGGCCCGGGTGCGGTCGATGATGCCGCGGATGGCCCGGACGCCCTCGTCGCCCCCGTCGTGCAGGTGGATGTCCACGCCGACGCCGTGCCGGTCGGCGATGCCGAAGACGGTGTCGAGGTGCTCGTCGAGGGCGTGGTCGAAGCCGATGGGGTCGATGCCGCCGATCATGTCGACGACGCCCCGGCGGGCACCCTCCTCCAGGAGCCTGGCCGTGCCGGGCGTGCGGATGACGCCGTGCTGCGGGAACGCGACGATCTGCACGTCCAGCGCGTGGGCGAGGCGGCGGCGCGCCTCGGCGAGGCCCTCGACACCGGCCAGGCCGTACGCCGGGGCCACGTCGGCGTGGGCGCGCATCCCCCGCGTGCCGCGGCTGACCGCGTGGCTCATCAGCCCGTACGCGCGCTCCGCCACCGAGCGGGTCTGGGCCCGGAACAGTTCCACGTCCTGCTCGACGAAGTCGGCGATGGTCTCCGCCGGCCGGCGCGAGACCCACGGTCCGCCCCACGTCGTCTTGTCGGGGTGGATGTGGGCGTCCACGAGGGACGGGAGGGCGATCCGGCCGCCGCCGTCGACGACCTTCGCGCCGCGCGGCGCCGGCCCGTCCGCGATCTTCCCGTCCACGACCACCAGGTCGGTGGCCGCCCCGCCGAACGGGCGCACGTCACGGAAGACGACGGTACGGGACCTGCGGTCCGCTCCGCCCCCGGCCCCGCCCCCGGCACCGGGCGCTGCGGCCGGCGCGGCGGCGGAGGCGGGGGCGGCGGTGACGGCGGCCGCCGCGGTCGTACCGGCCAGGGCCGCGGCACCGGCCAGCATGGAGCGGCGCGAGACCGCACCGGCGGGAGCGGAGGACTGCTGCATCGGGACTCCTTGTGGAGAGGAAGCGAGGGACGGGGAAAGACGGGAAGCGGGGAGGGGCCGACGCCGGTGACGCGAACGGCGGGCGGGTCAGAGGGGGATGCCCGCGCGGATCACACGGACCGGCGTCTTCAGGAGCGAGAGGTCGGCGAGCGGGTCGCCGGCGAGGAGGACCGCGTCGCCGGCGTAGCCGCGGGCGAGCCGTCCTGCCGTGCCGTCGAGGCCGAGGAGGCGGGCGGCGCCGGTGGTGGCGGTGCGGAGGGCGTCGAGCGCGGGGAGCCCGGCGGCGTGCATGAGTTCCACCTCGCGGCCGACGGGATCGACGGTGCCGCCGGAGGAGTCGGTGCCGGCGGCGAGCGGGACGCCGAGCTCGTGGGCGGCCCGCACGGCCCGCTGCAGGACGGGCAGGAAGGTGCGGCCGCGTTCGGCCAGGACCGGGTCGGCGCTCTCGGCGAGTCCGGCGATGGCCGTGAGGGTGGGGGTGAAGTACGTGTCGCGGCGCCGCATCTCACGGAGGGTGCGCTCGCCGGCGAACACGCCGTGCTCCAGGGAGCGGATGCCTGCCGTGACGGCGTCGTGACAGCCCTTCTCGCTGTAGCTGTGGCACAGCACGCCCTTGCCGTGCCGGCGGGCCGCCGCCACGATCTCGGCCAGCTGCTCGTGCGTGTACACCTGCGCGAGCGGATCCTGGTCGGGGAGGCCCGCGCGCTCGTTGACCCTGGTCTTGATGACGTCCGCGCCACGGGCGGCGTTGACGTCGACCATGCGGCGCAGCGCCTCGGCCGACCGCACGCCGTCCCTCGCCCGCGCCAGCGGGGTGAGGTCCGGGTCGGCGAGGAGGGTGTCGCCGGGAAGCGGCGTGACGAAGACGCCGGCGGCGCGCAGGCGGGGCGCGAGTTCGGGGCTGTGCCGGGCGAGTTCGCGGATGGCGATGTCCTGGTAGAAGGAGGTCGAGCCGCTGCGCGCGCTCGTCACGCCGTGGCGGAGCGCGGCGCGGGCCTCGGCGGTGGTGCTGAGGTGGATGTGCGCGTCCGTGAGCCCGGGCAGGACCCAGTGGCCGTCCGCCTCCAGGACCGGCACGCCGGCCGGGACCCTCACGGAGCCGGTGCGGCCGGCGGCGGTGACGACGCCGGCCCGGATGACGACCACCGCGTCCTCGGTGACGTGTCCGGTCGCGGGGTCGAGGAGCGTCCCGCCCCGGACGACCAGGTCGCCTGTGCGTGGACGCGCTCCGCCGGACCCGCCCGCTCCGCCGGCGGCTCCCGGGGAGCCGGGCACGGCTGCCGCGGCCGCGCCGGCGGCGGCCACGGTGCCGGCGAGCGCGGCGGCGCCGGCGAGGACACCGCGGCGGGTCAGGCCGGAGGGAACGGGCGAGTGGGCGTCGACACACATGGGGACTCCTCGGGAGCGGAAGGACCACGGGTCCCCGTTTTGTATACCAAGTAAAGGATGCGGAACAAGGGGTACCGATCTCCAGGTGCGCTAGAACCTGGGCATTCCGTCCACACCAGCCCACGGAAAGGTTTGAAGACTCCAATCGCAGACATGTTTGGTATACACAGAAGACCCAGGAGTACCGCACCGACGCCCGCCGCCCGTCCGGCGCGCGCTCGCCGCCGCACCAGCTCCCCCGCCGGCCGCACCGCCGAGCGGATCCCCTCGTCGCCACCGGCCTCCATCCCGCACACCCCGTCGCCGCCGCGGTCACCCCGTGCCCGGGGCGGGTGCGCGGGAAGGCTTCGGCTGCTGTTCACGGAGGGGGGCCCGGCACGAGGGGTGGTGTTCGGACGGGGCCGGGACCGTCGTGGCGCTCTGCCCCTCGAACCCCAGGACGGACTTCCGTGACCGTTTCGCGCGCACGCCGCCGGCGCCGTGATCTGCCCCTCGCCCTCACCGCCGTACCGGCGCTCCTCCTCGGCGCGCTCGCCGCCGCGCCCGCGCAGGCCGCGCCCGCCGACGACATCCGGATCAACGAGGTCGTCACCACCGGGTCCGTCGAGGACTCGATCGAGCTGTACAACAAGGGCGCGGCGGCCGTCGACGTGTCCGGCTGGATCCTCAAGGACGACAACAACAGCTCGAAGTTCACGATCGCCGCCGGCACGACGCTGGCCCCCGGCGCCTTCCGCTCCTTCGACGTCCACGGCAGGTTCGGGCTCGGCTCCAGCGACAAGGCGCGCCTGTACCTCGCCGACGGCAGCACCCTCGTGGACAGCCATGCATGGAGCGGCCACTCCTCGCCGTCCTGGTCCCGCTGCCCCGACGGCACCGGGGCGTTCAAGGCGGCCTCCGTCACGCTCGGCGCGGCCAACGCCTGCGGCGGAACCGGCGGCGGTACCGCCCCGGCGGCCTGGCCCGGCGGCAGCACGGTCGCCACGGCCGACGCGGCGAACGTGTTCGGCGGCGACCTGAGCGGCCTCCACCAGGAGGGCGACGTGCTCTGGGCCGCACAGAACAGCGGGAAGCTGTGGCGACTGGTCCAGGACGGCTCCGGCGACTGGACGCCCGACCCGACCGGCGGCTGGTCCTCCGGCAAGACCCTGCGCTTCCCCGGCGGCTCCGGCGCCCCCGACGCCGAGGGCGTCACCGTCACCGGGGCGGGCGCCGCCGCGGGCGTGTACGTCGCGAGCGAGCGGAACGGCGACGCGTCCGGGACCAGCCGGCTCTCCGTGCTCCGGTACGACGTCTCCGCCACGGGCTCCGCGCTGACCGCCGCCCGCGAGTGGAACCTCACCGCGAGCCTGCCCGCGACCGGCTCCAACCTCGGCTTCGAGGGGATCACCTGGGTCCCCGACACCGCGCTCACCGGCGCCGGCTTCAAGGACGCGTCGACGGGCGCCCTCTACGCCCCGGCGGGCTACGGCCCCCACGGCGGCGGCGTGTTCTTCGTCGGCGTCGAGGGCACCGGGGCGGTCCACGGGTACGTCCTCCAGGACAGCGGGGCCTTCACCCGCGTCGCCACGGTCGCCACCGGGATGGCGGGCGTGATGGAGGTCCAGTGGGAGCCGCAGGCGTCCCGGCTGTGGGCGGTCTGCGACGACACCTGCGGCGGACAGCACCGCACGCTGAAGGTCGACGCGTCCGGCGCCCTCGCCGTCAGCGCCGTGTACGCCCGTCCGGCCGGCATGCCCGACCTCAACAACGAGGGCTTCGCCCTCGCCGGAGCCGAGGCGTGCGTGGGCGGCGGCAAGCCCGCCTACTGGTCCGACGACTCCAACACCGGCGGCCACGCCCTGCGCAGGGGCACCGTCAGCTGCTGACCCGCACCACCCGGGCTCCCGCCGCGCGACCGGTCACGGCCGCTTGGCGGGAGCCTTCCCGGCGCCGGCACTCTTGGCGAGGGCCTTCTTCGCGAGGGTCTTCTTCGCGGACGCCTTCTTCGCGGACGGCTTCTTCGCGACCGGCTTCTGGGCCTCCGTCTTCTTCGAGGGGGCCTTCGCCGGTGCGGCCTTCTTGGGGGTCGCCTCCGCCTTCTTGGGGGCGGGCTTCTTGGCAGCCGCCGTCTTCTTCGGGACCGCCTTCTTCGTCTCCGCCTTCTTCGTCTCCGCCTTCTTGGGAGCCGGCTTCTTCGCGGTATCCTTCTTCGCGGCCTCCTTCTTCGCGACCGGCTTCCTGACGGATGCCTTCTTCTCGGAGGTCTTCTCCGCCGCCTTGCCGGACGCCTTCTCAGACGTCTTCTTCGGCGCGCCGGCGACCGGCCACTTGAGTTCGACCTCCAGTTCGACCTCGCCGTCCTCGACGGACAGCTCGACCTCGCCGCGCATGTCCTCGGGGATCCGGAGGTTCAGTACGCCCCCGCCCCAGGCGAGTTCGGCCTCGCCGCCGGCCCGGAGCGCGGCCGCGAGGGCCGACAGCTGGTCGGCGGCCTCCGCCCGGGAGAGCGAGCGCTTCCGCTCGTACTTGAAGTCCTTCATGACGGCCTCCGGTCGTCGCGTGATGGCGTACATTGCGGACAATACTATCGATCTTGGTCGACCGCTGGCCGGGTGAAGGTCGGACGGACGCGGTGCGGCGGGCGGGGGCGGACCCGGTCGCGGTGGTAGCCGTCGGCCATGCAGCCGCAGTCAGCAGGGCCGCCCCGGGTGGCCCCCTTCCTCCGCACGGCCGCCGCGTACGCGTGGCGGCTGCTCGTCGTCGGGCTCCTCGTCTACGCCCTGTTCGCCCTCCTCGGCCGGTTCCACGAGATCGGCGTGGCCCTCTTCCTGGGGCTCGTGATCACCGCACTGCTGCGGCCGGTCGCGGACGTCGTGGCCCGCGGGATCCCGCGCGGGATCGCGGTGGCCCTCACGCTGCTCGGCGGGCTGGCGCTCGTCCTGGGCGTGCTCACACTGGTCGGCGAGGCCGTGGCCGGCGAGCGGACCACGCTGGTGCGGGAGTTCCGGGAGGGGATCGGCCGCATCCAGCGGTGGCTGGAGGCACCGCCGTTCCACCTGCACCCCGGAGCCCTGGCGGACATGGAGGCGCGGATCGGGCAGTTCCTGTCCAGCCACCGCTCGACGCTGGTCGGCGAGGCGGTCAGCGGCGCGCACCACGTGGTGGCGGTCCTGACGACGCTCGCCCTGGCGCTGTTCGCGTCGGTGTTCTTCATCCACTCCGGGGACCGCCAGTGGGCGTGGTTCCAGGAGCAGCTGCCGGTTCCGGCGCGGGGGCGGGTGGCGGCCGGCGGCCGGGCGGCCTGGCGCACGTTCACCGGGTACACGCACGGGATCGTGCTGGTCGCGGCGGTGAACGCGATCCTCGTCGGGGTCGCGCTGTGGCTGCTCGGCGTGCCGCTCGCGGTGCCGCTGGCGCTGCTGGAGTTCGCCGCCGCGTTCGTACCGCTGATCGGGTCACCGATCGCGCTCGCGGTGGCGGCCGTGGTGGCCCTGGCGTCGCAGGGCCCGCTGGTGGCGGCGCTGGTGGTGGCGCTGATCGTCGTCATCGGCCAGATCGAGGGACATCTCCTGCATCCGCTGGTGATGAGCTGGGCGGTCCGGCTGCATCCGCTGGTGGTGGCGATCTCGGTGGTCGCGGGGTCGATCGCGGCCGGCATCGTCGGGGCGGTGGTGGCGGTGCCGCTGGTGTCGGTGGTCTGGTCGGTGTACGCGGCCCTGCGGGAGGAGGCCCGGGGCCGTACGGAGGAGGCACGCGCGCGCGTGGGGGACGAACCGGGGGGTACGGAGGAGGCCGGGGCGGGGTGAGCGGGGCGGGGCCGCCGGGGTGACGGCCCGACGGCCGGCCGGCTCAGGACGCTTCGATCGCGGCCTTGATGCGCTGCCCGAAGGCGGGGGCGTCCTTGCGGGCCGCGGCGAGGGCGAGGCCGACGAGGAGCCTGCCGAGGCCGTGGCCCTCCAGGACGTTGTGGACGCGGACCCGGGTGCGGCCGCCCGGGAGCGGCTCCAGGTCGTAGCCGCCCCGGCTCGCCGTCACCAGGTTCTTCGACTCCTCGGCCCAGCGCAGGGTCCGGGGCGGTTCGAAGGCCGTGATCCGGAAGGTGCGCGCGGTCTTCATCCCGGCGTCCTTGACGGTGCTGCGGAAGAGGGTGCCGACAGCGGTCGGACCCTCGGGGATCCGGTCGATCCGCAGGACGCGGGGGCTGAACCGCGGATCGTTGCGCCCGTCGGCGAGGTACGCGAACACCTCGTCGACGGGGCGGTCGACCTCGACGGTCGCCTCGAACTGGCCGGACATGACGACTCCTCCTTCACGCGAAGAACCCGGACGGACCCGGACGGACCCCCACATCGTCACAGGTCGTCCGGGTCCGGGGCGTTCGACGCACCGCCGGCCGGGGCCGCTACGCGAAGGCGGCCGGAAGGGGCTCGCGGGCCGTGTGCCAGGAGGCGGGGAGGGCGGCGGTGCCCGTACGGGCGGCGATCACCCCGCCCGCGATGGCGCAGGTGGTGTCGATGTCGCCGCGCCCCGCGACGGTCTTCCACAGCCCCTCGTGCAGGTCGTCGAGGTGTCCGGCCGCGCACCACAGGGCGTAGGGGACGGTGTCGGGTCCGGACATGCGGTAGCCGGAGCCGAGGACCTCGGCGGCGTGCCGGACCGAGGTGCGCGCGGGCATCCGGGCGGCGACGCGCAGCCCGGAGCGGACGTCGCTCTCCGGGAGGCGGGCGGCGACGTCCAGGAGGAAGTCGGGGCGCGCCGGGGCGGGGCCGCCGCGGCTGCGGGCCGCGAGCGCGGCGGCGAGGGCGACGGCCACGGCCCCGGCGACCGCCTCGGGGTGGTGGTGGGAGACGACGGACTGGCGGGCGGCCTGCTCCGCGGCGGTGTCGAGGTCGGCGGCGTGCCAGGCGCCGAGGGGGGCGACGCGCATGGCGGCGCCGTTGCCCCAGGAGCCCTGGCCCCCGAACTGGCCGGAGACGACATCGCGCCAGGGCTCGCCCGCGCCGATGCGGCGGAGGACGTCGTGCATGGAGGCGCCGTAGCCGCGGTGGGTGTCGTCGGCGTAGGCCGCCGCGAGGGCCCGGGCGAGGCGGTCCTGGTCGACGGTGCCGGCGCCGTCGGTGAGTTCGCGCACGAGGACGAGGGCCTGGGCGGTGTCGTCGCTCCAGCGCCAGGGCGTCTCCTCGGGCAGGGTGCGCGCCGCCAGGGGCGCGTCGCCGTCCCGGCGGAGGATGCGGAACCAGCGGTCGCCGAAGGAGTCGCCGAAGGCGAGCCCGTGCAGCGCGTCCCGTACGGCGGTCGGTGTCTCGGTCATCGGAGCAGTAGACCAGCGGGGCGGGTGCTCAGGCACCTGGTTTCGGTCCCGCGGCACCGTCGAGGACGAGGTCGACGAGGCGGGTGGCGAGGTCCTCGCCGAGGGGGGCGCCGCTGATGAGGGCGCGGGTGAAGAGGGGGCCGCCGAGGGCCTCGATGACGAGGGAGGGGTCGGTGTCCGGGGGGAGTTCGCCGCGGTCGACGGCCCGGCGGACCATGACGGCGCCGCGGTCGAGGCGGTCCGACCAGTAGGCGAGGCGGCGGTCCGGGAGGGTGTCGTCGCGTTCGGCGCTGAGGCGGAGCAGGGCTTCGCCCTGGGGGGTCGCGAGGAGGCGTGCGAGGGATCCGAAGTAGGCGACGAGGTCGTCGCGGACGCGTCCGGTGTCCGGGAGCGGCACGGCGGCGTCGGCCTGTTCGGTCAGGGCTTCCAGGATGAGGTTCTCGCGGGTCCTCCAGCGCCGGTAGACGGAGGTCTCGTGGACGCCGGCGGCGCGGGCGACGGCGCCGACGGTGGTGCCGGCGAGGCCGTGCTCGGCGAGGACGTCCACGGTGGCGGCGAGGACGGCGGAGCGCATGCGGGCGCCGCGGCGGCGCAGGGGCGGTGCGGGCGGGTCGTCGGGAGCCATGATCCGAGCCTAACGCAGGTCCACTTGCTTTATGCCGCGAAGCGGACGTACGGTGCATCGCAAGGCGACTTGCGTTAAGGGCCTCACGGCCCGGGTCGCCCTCGTGTCAAGGAGGTCACGTCATGTCGCAGATGCTCGCCGCCCGGCTGCACGTCCCCAGCCGCACCCTGCGGATCGAGGAGGTGGCGAAGCCCGCGCCCGGGCCCGGCCAGGTGCTCGTGAAGGTGGAGGCCGCGGGCGTCTGCCTGTCGGACGTCCATCTGATCGACGGCACCCTCACCCCGCTGCTGCTGCCCGGCGACACGGTCACGCTGGGCCACGAGGTGTCCGGCACCATCGCCGAGACGGGTCCCGGCGTCACCCGCTGGACCCCGGGACAGCGGGTCGTGCTGTACGCGGGCGAGGTCCGCGACGGCGTCACGTACACCCGGGGCGTCGACTACGACGGCGGCTGGGCCGAGTACGCCCTCTCCGCCGAGGACGCCCTCACCGCGCTGCCCGACGCGATCCCCTTCGACCAGGGCGCGATCATCCCGGACGCGGTCTCCACCCCCTGGGGCGCGATCACGGTCACCGGCGCCGTGAAGCCGGCCGAGGCGGTCGGCGTCTGGGGCGCGGGCGGGCTCGGTGTCCACGCCGTCCAGCTGCTCCGGGCCGTCGGCGCCTGCCCGATCGTGGCGGTCGACCCCAACCCGACGGCCCGAGAGCGCGCCCTCGCCCGGGGCGCGGACCTGGCGCTGGACCCCGCCGACCCGGCGCTCCGCGAGCGGATCGGCGCCGTGACCGGCGGGGCGGGCCTCGCGGCGGCCTTCGACTTCGCCGGGGTGCCGGCCGTCCGCGCCCAGGCGCTGTCGGTCCTCGCGCCCAAGGGCCGCCTGGTCCTGGTGGGTCTCACCGACAAGCCGCTGACCGTCTCCGACGGCACCCGCTTCAGCTATCTGCAGCAGCAGATCCTCGGCCACTACGGCTCCGACATGCCGGTCGCGCTGCCGCAGCTCCTCGCCCTCGTCCAGGGCGGCCGGCTGGACTTCTCCGGCTCGATCAGCGGCGAGCTGCCCCTGGCCCGGGCCGCCGAGGCGGTGGAACGGCTGGAGAGCAAGACCGGCGACCCGATCCGGCTGATCCTGCGCCCCTAGGCATGTCCGGACCCCGCCGGGCCCGCCCGGAGGAAACGACCGGGCGCCCCTGTACCGGGCCCGTGCCGCCCCCACCCCTGGGCGGCGCGGGCCCGTCCGCGTGCCCCGGGGGCCTACAGCGTCTCGCCGGCCGAGTCGGCCAGGCGGCGGCGGGCGGTGCGGACGGCCGGGGTCAGGGCGGCGAGGGCGCCGGTGGCGGTGACGGTGAGGACCAGGGCGGCGAGGACGGCCGGGTCCGGGAGACGGGCCACGCCTGCGCCGAGGCCGGTCGCCGCGGCCTCGGCGTCGACGAGGCGGTGGCCGAGAGCCGCGCCGGCGGCGGTGCCGAGGAGCGCGGCGGCCAGGGTGGTGAGCGCGGCGGAGGTGACGACGACGGCGCCGATCTGGCGCGGGGTCAGACCGATGGCCCTGAGGGCGAGCAGGTCGCGCACCCGGTCGCGCACCCCGGTGCCGATCAGGGTGAGGAGTTCGACGAGGGCGATCAGGGCGAGGACCGCGACGAGGGCGGCGAGGACGCCTCGGGGGGCGTCCTCGCCGTCGGCCGGGTCGGCCGTGCCGCGGATCTCGACGTGTGCGGGAGCGGCCGCGGCGACGGCGGCGGCGACCGTCCGGGGGTCGGCGCCGGGTTCGAGGACGAGGGCGTGGAAGGCGGGCCGGAGGCCGGGGGCGCCGTCGCGGAGGGTGTCGAGGGTGGTGGTGACGACCCGGCCGCCGTGGTCGGGTTCGATGCTGCGGCCGACGAGGTGGAGGATCTGCGGCCGGCCCTCGACCGTCATCCGCACCCACTCCCCCACCCGTACGCCGAGCAGGTCCAGGAGGCCCTGGCCGGCGACGGCCTCGTCGGGGCCGTCCGGTGCCCGCCCCTCGACGACGGTGTGGGGGTAGGGGGCGCCGCCGGAGCCGAGGCCGCGCAGGGTGATGGTCCCCGTCTGGCCGGGGACGAGCGCGACGGACTCAGTGCCCGGGACGGCGTCGGCGACCCCGGGGACGGCCTCCAGGGCGGCGGCGAAGTCGCCGGCGGGCGGGGCCTGTTCGGTGCGGACGGTGAGGGCGGCGGCGCGGCCGACCCGGGCGGGGTCGGTACGGAACTGGCCGAGGGTCGTCCAGGCGACGAGGGCGACGGTGATCAGGGCGAGCGGGAGGGCGAGCCGGGCGGTCGAGCCGAGGGCGCGGGCGCGGCCGGGCGCGGTGAAGGCGGAGCGCCAGCCGAGGACGAGGACCGGCGAGAGGCGGAGCCCGAGGGCGCGGCGCCCGAGGGCGGAGAGCGGGCGGGCGGCGGGGTGGGCGGAGCGGGCGGCGGGGACCGGGGGGACACGGCCGGCGCGCCAGGCGGCGAGCGCGGTGGCGGCGGCGATGAGGAGGACGGCGGCGACGGGGACGCCGACGACGGCGGCGCGGTGGCCGGGCATGCGGGGCCAGAGGGTGACGGCGTCGCCGATCCGGCCGGGGATCCACCGTCCGCAGGTCAGGGTGGCGGCGGTGCCCAGGGCCGCGCCGGCGACGGCGAAGCCGAGGTGCTGGAGGAGGAAGCCGCGGACGACCTGGCCGGGGGTGAAGCCGACGGCCTTGAGGACGGCGATGTCGCCGGCCTGTCCCCTGATCCGGGCCCGGACGGCGCCGGCGACGGCGACGGCCGCGGCGAGGAGGGCGGCGAGGCCGAAGGCGGCGAAGATCTGGCCGAGGAGCCGGTCGTCGCCGCCGATGTCGGCCTTGGCCTGCTGCCATTTGGTGACCTGGTCGATCCGTCCGGCGCCGAGGAGGGTGACGGCGCGCTGGACGGCGTAGTCGGTGTCGGCGGGGTCCTTCAGGCGGAGTCCGGCGGTCTGGCCGGTGGCGGCGGGCGCGAGGCGGTCGAGGGTGCCGGGGAGGATCCAGCCGGTGCCGTCGCCCTGGCCGGCCCGGTAGCGCGGTTCGGCGGTCTCGGCGACGCCGGCGACGTACAGGGTGCGGGTGGTGGGGCCGTCGCGGCCGGCGAGGGTGAGGGTGACGGTCTCGCCGGGTTCGGCCCACAGGGCCCGGGCGAGGCCGCGCTCCAGGACGATCTGGTCCCGCGGGCTCCCGCCGGTGAGCCAGTGGCCGTCGGTGAGGAGGGGGCGGGCGGTGCCGGGCGGGCGGGCCCCGGTGGCGCGCAGGACGACGCCGGCACGGGTCCCGCCGGTCTCCAGGGTGGCGGCGGCCGTCCGGAAGGGCCCGGAGACGGCGGCGACCTCGTCGAGGGAGGCCAGCGGGGCGAGGGCGGCGGGGTCGAACCCGTCCCGTCCGTCGCGGCCGTGGAGCCAGACGTGGGCGCCCTGCGACTGGTTGAAGACGCGCTGCCAGGGGTTGACGGCGTAGCTGAGGAGGGCGGCGGAGAGGAGGAGGGAGGCGATGACGCCGGCGCAGGCGAGAACGGCGAAGAGGGCTTCGCCGCGGTGGGTGCGGAGGTCGGAGTGGACCCACCGCCAGGTCGCGCGCATGTCGCCTTCCCTTCGTCGCTGCCTCGGTCCTTCCGTGCGGTCAGTCCTTCAGGTCGAGCACACCGGTCACCCCCGGGCGGGCGGGGGCGGGGTCGCCGAGGGGGGCGTCGTCGGCGACGCGGCCGTCGAAGAAGCTGATGACGCGGTCGGCCGCGCTCGCCATCCGGGCGTCGTGGGTGACCATGAGGATGGTCTGGCCGCGGGCGTGGAAGCGGGCGAGGAGGCGCAGGACGTCGCGGGTGCCCTTGCTGTCGAGGCTGCCGGCGGGTTCGTCGGCGAGCAGCAGGGCGGGCTGGTTGACGAGGGCGCGGGCGAGGGCGACGCGCTGCTGCTCGCCGCCGGAGAGGGCGCCGGGGAGGGCGTGCTCCTTGCCGCGGAGGCCGAGTTCGGCGAGGAGTTCGTCGCGGCTCGCGCGGGCGGCGCGGGGGCCGGCTCCGGCGAGGAGGGCGGGGAGCTCGACGTTGTCGGCGACGGTGAGGTGGGAGACGAGGTTGAAGAACTGGAAGACGACGCCGACGCTGCGGCGGCGCAGGACCGCCCAGCGGGCCTCGCCGTAGCCGTCGACGCGTTCGCCGCCGAGCCAGAGGCGGCCGGCGTCGGGGCGTTCGAGGCCGCCGACGAGATGGAGGAGGGTGGACTTGCCGGCGCCGGAGGGGCCGGTGACGGCGACGAACTCGCCCTCGCGCACGGTGAGGTCGACGCCCCGGACGGCGTGGACGGGGGCGCGGTCGCCGTGGTGGGTCTTGGTCAGGCCCACGGCGTGCACGATCGCCCCCGGCGGGGGCGGGCCTCCGGCGGGCCCCGCGTCGGTCATTCGAGCTCCTCCTGACAGCGCTCCAGCCAGTCGAGGTCCGCCTGGAGGTGCAGCATGGCGCCTTCGATGAGGAGTTGGGCGATCTTGTTGTCGCGGTCCTCGGCGGCGGCCAGCCGGGAGAGGCTGCGCATGGTGTTGAGGTGCTGCCGCCGCTGCCGGTTGATCAGGGCGATCGGGTCGGCGATTCCGGTGAGGGGGGCGAGGGCGAGTTTCATGAAGAATCCGTCGCGCACCCGGGGTTCGTCGGTGGTGTCCTCGAACCACGCGGCGACGGCCTCCCGTCCGGCGTCGGTCAGGCGGTAGATCCGCTTGTTGGGGCGGCCCGTCTGCTCGACGTCCTCGCCTTCGATGAGTCCGCTCTTCTCCAGCCGGCCGAGGGTCACGTAGACCTGGCCGACGTTGGGCTGAGGGTAGGCGGAGCCGAGGAGTTGTTCAAGGCCCTGCTTGAGCTCGTAGCCGTGGGCGGGGCCCCGGGTGAGGAGTGCCAGCAGCTGCTGCCGCACGCGCTCCCCCTTCTGTGTCGTGCGCCGTTCCCGGCCCGGTGATGGCGGCCCGGGGGCCGGTGGACCGGCGGTCGCCGGGTCCGCCGGACCAGTATCACCGATGGGGCGCGCCGTGGGTCTGCCACGATGGGTCGTCGCGTTCGGCACCATGTCCGGGAGGAACGCATGGGGTGGGTACGGTCCGTCGTGAGAGGCGTGCTGGTGGTCTCGGTCCTGCTGGCGGGGTGCGCCGGGGGCGCGCCGCCGTCGGGGGCGGGGCCGGCCGGGGGGCGGGGCGCGCTGACGTTCGTGACGGCGGGGGATCTCACGGACTATCTGGCGCCGCTGGTGGCGGAGTGGAACGCGGAGCGGCCGGCGGAGCCGGTGACGCTGGTGGAGCTGCCGGACGCGGCGGACGAGACGCGGGCGCAGATGCTGAGCGAGCTGCGGTCGGGGAGCCGCCGGTTCGACGTGCTGAACATCGATGTGGCGTGGACGTCGGAGTTCGCGGCGGCGGGGCTGATCGCGCCGCTGGAGCGGGAACGGTTCGATCTGGCGGCGTTCCTGCCGCCGGTGGTGGGGACGGCGACGTTCCGGGGGCGGCTCTACGCGGTGCCGTACGTGACCAACGCCGGGTTGCTGTACTACCGGAAGGACGTGCTGGAGGCGGCGGGCGAGCGGCCGCCGCGGACCTGGGCGGAGCTGGCGCGGCTGGCGCGGACGCTGGCGCCGGAGCACGGGCTCGGCGGCTACGCGGGGCAGTTCCTGCCCTATGAGGGGCTGACGGTGAACGTCACGGAGGCGATCCAGTCGGCGGGCGGGACGGTGCTGCGCGAGGAGGGCGCGCGGGTGGGGGTGGATTCGGACGCGGCGCGGGCGGCGCTGTCGTTCCTGGCGGGCGGGGTGCGGGAGGGGTGGATCCCGACGGAGGCGCTGCGGTTCAAGGAGGAGGAGTCCAGGGCGGCGTTCGAGGAGGGGCGGCTGCTGTTCCTGCGGAACTGGCCGTACGTGTACGCGGACGCGGGCCGCCCGGGGTCGAAGGTGGCGGGCCGGTTCGAGGCGGCGCCGCTGCCGGGGCCGGACGGGCCGGGCACGAGCGTGCTGGGCGGTTCCAACCTGGCGGTGTCGGCCCGGTCGCGGCACCCCGCGACGGCCGCCGACTTCCTCGCGTACCTGACGAGCGAGCGGGTGCAGCGGCAGGTGCTGACCCGGGGGTCGCTGCCGCCGGTGCGCGCCTCGCTGTACGCGGATCCGGAGCTGGTGGCGGCGCACCCGTACCTGCCGATCCTGCGGGAGAGCGTGCTGGCGGCGGTGCCGCGGCCGAAGAGCGCCCGGTACGACCAGGTGAGCCTGGCGGTGCAGGCGGTGGCGCAGGACGTGCTGGCGCTGCGGACCTCGCCCGAGGAGGGGGTGCGGCGGCTGACGCGCGAGCTGGCCGCGATCCCCCACGACGGCCGGGAGGCGGTGGTCCCGGCCGGTTCCTGACGGCACGTCCGTCCCTCCCTTCCCCGGACCCCTCTACCTACACGTTAGGTAGAGGGGTTCTCCGTTCTCCCGCCTGTCTGCCCAAAGAGCTTGCCCATCAAGCCTGTTGGGTCGCAACGGTTGACATGCTTTCGTCGCTGCTACTTAACATGAAAGCATCGAAGCGAAGGAAGGACGACCATGCGACGACCCTCCCTCTCCACCCTCCGCGCCGCCGGAGCGCTCTCCGCGACCCTCGCCCTCGCCCTCACCGCCACCGCGTGCGGAGACGACGGCGGCGGCACGAAGTCCGGCGGCGAACTGAGCGGCACCACCGTCACCGTCGCCGGCGTGTGGACCGGCGGCGAGCAGAAGAACTTCAAGAAGGTCCTCGACGCGTTCAGCGCGAAGACCGGCGCCAAGACCGTCTTCGTCCCCTCCGGCGACAACGTCTCCACCTTCGTCGGCAGCAAGATCGAGGGCGGCAACGCCCCCGACGTGGTGCTCGTCCCCCAGGTCGGCGTCCTCCAGCAGTTCGCTGAGGCGGGCTGGCTCAAGCCGCTGTCGGAGAAGGCCGCCACGACCGCCGGCGGGAACCTGGCGCCGGTCTGGAAGGAGTACGGCACGGTCGACGGCACCTTCTACGGCCTGTACTTCAAGGCCGCCCACAAGTCGACCGTCTGGTACGCCCCCGACGCGCTGGAACAGGCCGGGGTCACCGAGCCCGCGACCTGGGACGAACTCCTCGCGGCGGGCCGGACGCTCGCCGACTCCGGCAGACCCGCCTTCGCCGTCGCCGGCGAGGACGGCTGGACCCTCACCGACTGGTTCGAGAACGTCTACCTGTCCCAGGCGGGACCGGAGAAGTACGACCGGCTCGCCCGCCACGAACTGAAGTGGACCGACCCCAGCGTCGTCACCGCGCTCACCACCCTCGCCGAGGTGTTCAAGGACGAGCGGCTGGTGGCCGGCGGCGCCGCCGAGGCGCTGCGCACCGACTTCCCCGGCTCCGTGGAGAAGGTCTTCGGCCCGGAGCCCGAGGCCGCCCTGGTGTACGAGGGCGACTTCGTCGGCGGCGTCGCCAAGGACGAGTTCGGCAGGAAGCCCGGCGAGGACGCCCGGTTCTTCCCCTTCCCGCCGGTCGGCGGCGGGAAGGCGCCGGTGGTCAGCGGCGGCGACGCCGCCGTCGTCCTCAAGGACGCGAAGAACGCGGACGCCGGGATGAAGCTCCTGGAGTACCTCGCCACCCCGGAGGCCGCCGAGGTGTGGGCCGGGGCCGGCGGCTTCCTCTCCCCCAACAAGGACGTGAAGCCGGAGGCGTACGCCGACGACACCGCGCGGGCCACCGCCGCCTCGCTCGTGGCCGCGGGCGACTCGGTCCGCTTCGACATGTCCGACCAGGCACCCGCCGCGTTCGGCGGGACCAAGGGCGCCGGCGAGTGGAAGCTGCTCCAGGACTTCCTGCGCGACCCCTCGGACCCGAAGCGGACCGCGGCCGCCCTGGAGGCCGCGGCGGCCAAGGCGTACGGGAACTGAGGCCGGACCCCCATGGACCGTCAGTCCGCGAGGGACCGGCAGCCGAAGGCGCGCGCCGCGGTGGACCCGCGGCGCCGCGCCCTGCGCAGGAGGCGGCTCCTCGGCGCCGCCTTCGCCCTGCCCGCGCTCCTGCTCCTCGGCGCGCTCGTCGCCTACCCGGTCGTCTTCTCCGTCGGCCGCAGCCTGTTCGACGCGGGCGGGGAGCGGTTCGTCGGCGTCGCCAACTACGTCGAGATGATCCGGGACCCGGCCACCCTGAAGGCGCTCCGCAACAGCGCGATCTGGGTGGTGGTCGCCCCCGTCCTGCTCACCGGCCTCGGCCTCCTGCTGGCAGTGCTGACCGAGCGGGTCCGCTGGGCGACCGCGTTCAAGCTGGTGCTGTTCCTGCCGATGGCCGTGTCGTTCCTCGCCGCGGGCATCGTCTTCCGGCTGGCGTACGAACAGGACCCCGGCCGGGGCGTCCTCAACGCGGTGGTGGTCGGCGTCCACGACGCCTTCGAGGAGCCGGCCCCCTATCCGACCGCCCGCGCCCGCGAGGGCGAGGGCCTGGCCGGCGGGCCGGCCGGCGGATACACCACCGGCGCGCTCCGGCCCGGCTCCGTCGCCGTCCTGCCCTTCGTGGGCGTCGCTCCCGGGGCCGTCCCCGGGCGGGCGGAACCGGCGCGGGCACCGGCCCCGGCACCGGACGCGCTGACCGGGACGGTCTACCTCGACTTCACGCCCGGCACCGGCGGCCGGCCCGGGGTGGTGGACGGGCCGGAGAAGGGGCTGCCCGGGATGACGGTCGAGGCCGTCCGGGACGGCAGGACGGTCGCCACCGCGCGTACGGCCGCCGACGGCACCTTCCGGTTCGACGGCCTCGGCGACGGCACGTACCGGCTGCGCGTGCCGGCCGGCAACTTCGCCGCCGGGTACGGCGGGGTCGACTGGCTCGGCCCGGCGCTCGTCACGCCGGCGATCATCGGCGCCTACCTGTGGGTGTGGACCGGCTTCTCCATGGTGCTGATCGGAGCCGGGCTCGCCGCCCTCCCCCTGGACGTCCTGGAGGCGGCCCGGGTGGACGGGGCGAACGAACGGCAGATCTTCCGCCGGATCACCGTCCCCCTGCTCGCCCCGGTGCTCACCGTCGTCTTCGTGACCCTGGTCATCAACGTGATGAAGGTCTTCGACCTCGTGTACGTGATCGCCCCGGGCCCGGTGCAGGAGGAGGCGAACGTGCTGGCCACCCGCATGTGGCTGGTCTCCTTCGGCGGCGGCAACGACCAGGGGCTCGGCAGCGCCCTGAGCGTGCTGCTGCTCCTGCTCGTCGTCCCGGCGATGGTCTTCAACATCCGGCGGTTCCGGAAGGGCGGCGGCTCATGAACAGGCCCACGCGCGTCACCCGGTGGCTCGGGAGCACGGCGGTGCAGTCGCTGCTCGTCCTGGTCGCCCTCGTCTGGATCACGCCGCTGGCGGGGCTGCTGCTCTCCTCGCTCCGCGACGAGCGGGACAACGCCTCGGACGGCTGGTGGACCTCGCTGGTCGAGCCGTCGCAGCTGTCCCTCGACAACTACCGCGTCCTGCTGGAGGATTCGGGGCTCGTCCAGGCGTTCTGGAACACCGTCCTGATCTCGGTGCCCACCACCGTCCTCGTCGTCGGGGTGGCGGCCCTCGCCGGATACGCCTTCGCCTGGCTGGAGTTCCCGGGCCGGGACGCGCTCTTCCTGGTGGTGGTCGGCCTGCTGGTGGTCCCGGTGCAGATCGGGCTGCTCCCGGTGGCCAAACTCTTCGGCGCCGTGGGCCTGTTCGGGACGGTGGCGGGGGTGGTCCTCTTCCACGTGGCGTACGGGCTGCCGTTCGGCGTCTTCCTGCTGCGGAACTTCTTCGCGGAGATCCCGCGCGAGATGCTGGAGGCGGCGCGGCTCGACGGCGGCGGCGAATGGCGCATCTTCCGGCGGCTCGTGCTGCCGCTGGGGCGGCCGGCGCTGGCGAGCCTGGCGATCTTCCAGTTCCTGTGGGTCTGGAACGACATGCTGGTCGCCCTGCTCTTCGCCGACGGCGAGTCCCAGCCGCTGACGGTGGCGCTCCAGTCGCAGATGCGGCAGTTCGGCAGCAACATCGGGGTCCTCGCGCCGGGGGCGTTCCTCTCCCTGGCCGTGCCGCTGGTGGTGTTCTTCGCCTTCCAGAAGCACTTCGTGCAGGGGGTGATGGCCGGTTCGGTCAAGTGACCGGCCCCGGCGCGCGGAGCCACCCGAACGGCGGATGCCGGAATCACAGCGGAGCGGTCGTGGCGGAAAGTATGATCAGGCGATGTCTGACATGACTGAGACCACGCCCGGCTGGATGACCTCGGACGAGCTGGACACGGCCCGCGCCCGGATGCCGATCCTGTACGTCGACGCGATTCCCGTACGGGTGGACGACAGCGGCGAAGTCACGAGCATCGGACTGCTGCTCCGCATCGGCGCCGACGGAACGATCAACCGCACCCTCGTCTCCGGACGCGTCATGCACCACGAGCGCGTCCGGGACGCCCTTCTGCGGCACCTGGAGAAGGACCTCGGCCCGGTGGCGCTCCCGCGCGTGCCGGCCTCGCTCCAGCCCTTCACGGTCGCGGAGTACTTCCCGACCGCGGGCATCACGCCCTTCCACGACCCGCGCCAGCACGCGGTCTCCCTCGCCTACATCGTGCCGGTGAGCGGCGACTGCCGCCCCCGCCAGGACGCCCTCGACCTCGTCTGGTTCAGCCCCCACGAAGCCGCCTCCCCCGCCGTCCAGAGCGAGATGCCCGGAGGCCACGGCGTCCTCCTGAAGCAGGCACTGGCCCATGTGGGGGTCACGTACTGAACGTGGCTCCACCGCTCCGCACACTCCGGCCCGGCCGCGCGTCCGCGTGGCCGGGCCGGAGTGCTGAGGCGTCAGATGCCGCAGGAGGAGGCGGACCAGTAGCGGGAGGGACGGTGGTCGACGTGGGCGTGGTCGGAGTGGCCGGGGTAGCCCGGGCCGAGGATGCCGTTGAAGCCGTGGTTGCGGGCCTGCTGGGCCAGGCGGCAGAGGGAATGCGGGCCGGCGCCCAGGTCGGCGGCGTCGCCGTAGAGGTGCCGGCTGGAGGAGGCGCCGCCCACCGCGTCGTTGCAGGCGGTGCTGCGGAAGCCGCTGGTCACCCGGAGGGGCTCGTCACCGAGGGCGTGCCGGAGGGCCTCCAGCTTCCACATGGTGCGCAGGGCGTTGGACTTGGCGGTGGCGGCGCTGACGGCACCGCCCGCCCAGGTGGAGTTGCAGTTGTTCAGCTCGGCGTAGGTGAAGTGGATCGGGGTGCAGTCGTCGTCCTGGAGCGCGTAGAGCTTGCTGAAGGTCGCGGGTCCGGCGACGCCGTCGGCGGCGAGGCCGTAGGCGGACTGGAAGCGCTTCACGGCGGCGGCGGTCGCCGGGCCGTAGGAGCCGTCGATGCCGAGGACGGCTCCGTAGCCGGGGTAGCCGGCGACGCGGATCTGGAGCTGGGTGACGTCGGCTCCGGTCGCGCCCTGGGAGAGGGTCCGCGACCAGGTGTAACAGCCGTCGGCGCGGGCGGGGCTCGCGCCGGCGACGACGCCGGTGAGACCGGCGACCAGCAGGACGAGGGCGAGCAGGAGTCTGGCCACGGGGGACGCGGCGGGAACGAGCGGACCGGGAGCGCGGGTGTGCGGGGACATGGGGCGGGCCTCCACCTCGGCGGGCACGTACAGCGGGGACATGGTGTGTCATGCATCTGTCATAGAGCGCCTGTCGGGAGGAAGCCTGGCCCGTCGGGTATACGCGCGTCAACCGTGCCGTGGCACCGCCGTCCGGCGGCACCGCGGCGGGCCGGGATCCGCCCGCGCCGCGATGATGGGTACGTGAAGGGCGGCGAGCGCACGGGAGGGCCCGGCGGGCCCCGGCCGGACGGGTCCCGGAACGGGCCGGACACCGGCGCGGGGCCGCCCGTCGACCCGCGCATGTTCGACGGCACCGTCGCCGCCGTCGCCGTGCTCGCCGGTCCCGACGGCCGGCTGCTCTACACGAACTCCGCGTTCACCCGGCTCTTCGGCGCCCGCCGGCTCGGCCTGCCCGCCCACGCCGCCTTCCCGGACCCGGACGGCCACCGCTTCCTGGCCGTGCTCGACTCCGTCCGGGCCACCGGCCGCGCCCGGCAGGTCGTCGGCGAACGGCGGACCGACCCCGGGGCCCCCGGTCAGGCCCGGCACTTCGTCTACTCGTGCAGCCCGGTCACCACCGGGCAGGGCCCCGGGATCCTCGTCCTCGCCATGGACACCACCGCGGAGACCCAGACGCTCCAGCGGTACGAGGCGCTGGTCTCCGCCGTCTCGCAGATGGTGTGGGTGATGGGCGCCGACGGGACCATGGAGGAACTGGTCCCCGGCTGGGAGCAGCTGACCGGATCGCCCTGGCACCCGCGCGCGGACGAGGGCTGGTACCCGCACATCCACCCGCGCGACCGGGAGACGCTGACCGCCGCGTGGCGGCGCGCGGCGCGGGACGGCGAGCGGCCCGGCGTCTTCGAGGCGATCTTCCGGGTGCGGGCCGGGGACGGCTCGTACCGGCACCTGTCCACCCGTTCCGTGCCGGTGCTGCGGGACGGACGGATCACCGAGTGGGTCGCCGCGACCGCCGACGTCGAGGACGCCTGGGGCACGCGGCTGCGCGAGCGGCTCCTCGCGCAGGTCGCCGCCGTGTCGGGGGCGAGCCTGCCGGAGGCGTTCGCCGAGGTGGTGAAGGTCGTGGTGCCGGAACTCACCGACGCCTGCCTGATCCTGCTGCTGTCGCACGACGAATGGCCGCTGCCGGAGCACGCCGGGGTGACCGCCCGGCGGATCGCGTCGGCGACCCGGCCCGGACTGCCCGCCCCGCCCGCGCTGCGCGGCCAGCGGGTGGCGGTGACGCCGGCGGTCCGCGAGGTGCTGAACGGGCGCGAGCCGGTCACCTACCGGCTGGAGCCCGGCGACCCCGTGCCGCCCGGACTGATCCCCACGGTCAGCGAACGCTGGCTGACCGCCTCGGGGGCCACCAGCCTCACCCTCGTCCCGCTGATCGTCGACGACCTCGTCCTCGGATACGCCGCCACCAGCAGCAACGGCGACACCCCGATCCCCGGACCGGCCGAGACCGAACTCCTCCGGGAGGTGCTGCACCACGCCCAGCGCCCCATCCGGAAGGTCCTGGACCTCCAGCAGGCCCGGCGCACGGCCCTGGGGCTCCAGCGGGCCCACCTGACGGAGCCGCCGCCGGTCCCGGGCGGGACGCTGGCCGCGCGCTACCAGCCGGCCAGCTCCAGCGGGGAGATCGGCGGCGACTGGTACGACGCCTTCACCCTGCCGGACGGCACGCTCGTCCTCGGCATCGGGGACGTGGCCGGCCACGACCTGACGGCGGCCACCGCGATGGGACAGATGCGCAGCATGCTGCGGGCCCTGGCCTACGCGGGCGGCCCGGAGGCCGCACCGGACGAGGTGCTGGCCCGCCTCGACCAGGTCTCCGCCGGCCTGGCCACGGCCCCGCTGGCCACCGCCCTGCACGCGACCCTCCGCCGGGACGCCGCCGGCTCGTGGACGCTGCGCTGGACCAGCGCCGGCCACCCACCACCGCTGCTCGCCCCGGCCGACGGGGACGCCGCGTACCTCCCCGGCGCGGCGGACCCGCCGCTCTGCGTGGCCTCGGACCTCCCGCGCACGACCCACGTCCACGTCCTGCGCCCCGGCGACACCCTCCTCCTCTACACCGACGGCCTCATCGAGACCCCGTCCGCGCCCATCGACGAGGGCCAGCGCCGCCTGGCCGCCGAGTCCACGCTCTGCCGCCGCCGGTCCCTCCCCGATCTCCTCCGCATCCTCCAGGGCCTCTCGGACCACCGCGACGACACGGCGCTCCTCGCCTTCCGGGTGGACGGGGGCTGACCCCGGCGGCCCGGGCGGCCGGAGCACGGGACGGGCGGCGCCCGGACGCGGGGCGGCGCGGTGGCGGCGGGTCCCTCAGCGCCGGGGCACGCGCAGTTCGGCCAGCTCCGCGTTGAGCGCCTCCAGGAACCGCAGCACGGTGCCGAGTTCGTCGGCGTCGAAGCGCTCCCGGGCCTTCTCGGTCGCCTCGGCCAGCGGCCGGAAGTGGTCACGGGCGACGGCCTTGGCCCCGTCGGCGTACTCGACGTGCACGACCCGGCGGTCGGCGCTCTCACGGGTCCGCCGGATGTGCCCCGCCTTCTCCAGCCGGTCGAGGCACGCGGTGACGGCACCCGACGTCAGCCCCAGGTGGGTGCGGAGCAGACCGGGGGTGACGGGGCCCTCGTGGTCGAGGACGAAGGACAGGGCCTGGACGTCGGTGGGGTGCAGCCGCTGGTCGGCGGCGAAGCCGTGGGCCACGCGGTTGACCTCGCCGAGGGTACGGCGCAGCGCGACGGCGAACCGCTGGAGGCCGACGTCCCCGCCGCCCGCCGTACCGCCGTCGCCGTCCCGCGTGTCCGACACGTCCCGCTTCCCCTGTCCACTGGCCACCCGACCAGCGTATACAGCGGACCGGAGCGCGCACGGGCCGGGACGCGGAGGGCAGGGGCCCGGAGGGCGGCGCGGACGCGGAGGGGGCGGGACGCACACGGGCCGGGCCCCCCGGTGCGGGGGTCCCGGCCCGGTGGCGCGCGCCGCCGGCGGCGGTCGTCAGTAGCGGAGGACGGCGGCGATGCGTCCCTGGCCGTCGAGGGTTCCGCCGGGCACGAACCGCACCTCGGCCCCCGTGTCCAGGGCCCGCTCGACGATCTCGTCGACCATGTCGTCCCGGGCCCCGGGGTCGCCCGCCTCGGCCGGCTCCAGGTGGTCGCCCTCCTCGCGCACGACCGTCCGGTAGTCGTCCTCGACGGCGACGAGCCGGGCCCGGCCCTCCTTGGCCGCCCGCCACACCTCGTCGATGCCGCCGGCGAACTCGCGGCGGCCGCGCGCCGCGTCGAGCTCGGCGGAGAGCGCCGTCACGGCGGCCGCCGCGCGGGCGGCGCGGGCGGGTTCGACGGCGGCGTGGACCGCGGCGGCCGGGGCGTCGGCGAGACCGCCGTGCGGGACGGTCACGGTGTCGGGGGCGAGCGGGCCCAGGTCCTCCAGGAGCGCGAGCGCCTCGGCGGAGCCGAGGACGTACAGGGGGCGCGGCTCGGCGGCGAGGACGGCCCGCAGCTTCTCGTGCGCCTCGCGCAGGAACTGCCGGGTGGCCTCGTCCTGGAAGGTGCTGGGGAGGTCGCCGATACGCTCCTTGCGCTCGGCGTCGGGGTCCTCCAGGCTGCGGGTCGACGGGAAGCCGTCCCGGTCGGCCTCGGTGGCCCGCTCCGGGTCGCCGCTCCACAGCGAGACCCGGTCGGCGGCGACGGCGAGGGCCCAGTAGGGCTGTTCGGCGGCGCGGGCGGCGACCAGGTTCCGTGTGAGGAAGGTGTCCGAGAGGACCACCCGCTCGGGCACGGTCCTGGGCAGCGACCACACCTGGTGCTCGCCCTGCGCGGCGTAGATGACGAGGCCGTCCTCGGCGTGCGCGAGGTCCACCTCGGCGGCGGCGCGGGTCAGCTGGTCGAGGATGTCGAGCCGCCGCTCGCGCGGCACGTCCGGATCGCCGGTGAGCGCCTTCTCCGCCTCGGAGAGCAGGTTGCGCAGGCGCACCGGGTCCTGGGCGTTGTCCGGTTCGCGGCGGTGCGTCGGCATCACCAGCGAGACGGCCGGGTACGGCCGGGGCCGGCGCAGCTTCGCGAGCAGCTCACTGCTGAGCACGGGGTCCATGGGGAGGGCCTTCCTGTGGGGCCGGTCGGGCACCGGTGGGAGGAACGGGAGGGGACGGGAGGTATCGGGGCGGGCGGGAGGGGCGGCGGGCGCGAAGGGTCACGCGGGGCCGGCGAGCTGCTCGGCCAGCTCCTTCTCGTCCGCGTCGCTGAGGGACGTCTTCAGGAGGGTGCCGCCGTGGCGCTGCATCGCCGCGGTGAACTTGTCCTCGGTGAGCTTCGCGGCCATGATCACGACGGCGGCGGTGTCCGGCCGCAGCAGGTCGCCGACCTGCTGCCGGAACCGGTCGTCGATGCCGGACTTGCTCAGCCGGCCGACGAGCCCGCCGAGCGCGGCGCCGGTGAGGGCGCCGACCGCCGGGGCCAGGAAGAGGATGCCGAAGATGGTGCCCCAGAGGGCACCCGTCGCGGCCGTGACACCGACGACCCGGTTCGACGTGTCGACATGGGTGCGTCCCTCCGCGTCCACGGAGACGACAGCGAGCCCGTTGAGGACCACCACCTGGTCGCGCTGGAGGTCCTGCACCGTGCCGAGGGCTTCCTCGGCGGCGGCACGGTCCTCGTACCCGATCACGATGAGTTCCGACACTGACGCCTCCTCGGACACGCGCGGGGCGGCGGGGCCGGCCTCGCGACCGCGCGGGGACGTCGTCACACGCCCCCTCTCCGCCCGATCCTTGCCCGATATGCCCGCTCCCGCGAATCGAGCGGGTCCTCCTGGGCGTGCTGCCGGGTGAGGTGCGGGCGTCCGGCGCCCCCTCGTCAGGAGGGCTCGGACGCCAGGGTCTCCAGGGCCAGTTCCGCGGCCCGCCGGTGCCAGAGGGCGGCGCCGCGCAGCATGGCGTGGCCTCCGGTCGGCATGGGGACGCCGGTGGCGTCCGCCCCGGCCTCCTGGGCACGGCGGACGAACTCCCACGAGTCGCGGGCCGCGGTCACCCGGTCCGTCTCGTCGTGGAGGAGGTGCAGGCGGCGGCCCGCGAGGTGGGCGACCGGCTCGCCCCGCGGGCACCAGGGCGCGAGGGCGACGACGCCCCGGACCGCCGGGTCCCCGGCGACGGCGAGGGCGGCCCGGCCTCCCATCGAGTGGCCGACGAGGACGACCGGCAGTTCCCCGAAGCGGGCGCGCAGGGCGGCCAGCGCGGTCTCGGCGTCCCGGGCGGCGTCGGCGCGCTCCCCGTTCCAGCCCCGGTGCCGGTAGCGGGCCTCGGCCACCAGGACCGCCCGGCCGCTCGCCGCACGCCGCACGGCCTCGGCGAAGGGCCGCATCCGCAGGGCGGGCAGATTGAGGAACGGCGGCGCTTCGAGCCCGTCGGCCCGCCCGCCGTGCAGCAGCAGCACCGCGCCGGCCGGCGCCTCGGCCCCGTGCCGCAGGAGCAGCTCCGGCGACGCGGCGGACCGGGAACGTACGGACATCGGGTCTCCAGTCGGCCGATCGAGTGAGGGGCGGTGAGGCCCGCAGTCTCGCACGGACCCGCTCCCCGGCCCGGAGCGGGCCCCTGGGCCTCCTCCCATGGTGCCGCGACAGACCCGGGGCCCGTCGGAGGGGCCCCCGGAGCCCGTCGGCGGGGCCTCGGGCGGCGGCGTCCTCGAAGCCAGGCGGCGCGGCAGTCCGGGGACCGGTGGCGCGCGTGCGCCCACCCGATCGGGGGCCGGGCTCCGGCCGGGGCGCTTCTCGCGGGGCGCGGGGCGCGGGGCCGGTGATTGTGCCGATGACGGCGGTACGGGACGGCTCCACAGTGGCGGGGCCGTCCCACGGCAGCGGTCCGCCCTCCCCACGGGGCGGCCGTACCACGACACGAGAGGACGACTTCGTCGTGAAGCGATCCCTTGCCGCGGCCTCCGCCGTCGCCGCCGGCCTCGCGCTGCTCCTCGCCCCGGGCGCCGGAGCAGCGGCCGGCAATCCGTACCAGCGCGGTCCCGCGCCCACCGAGACGAGCGTCGAGGCGCTGCGCGGCCCGTACGCGGTCGCGCAGAGCTCCGTCTCCTCGCTCGCCGCCACCGGGTTCGGCGGCGGCACCATCTACTACCCGACGAGCACGAGCGACGGCACGTTCGGCGCGGTGGCCATCTCGCCCGGGTTCACCGCCACGCAGTCGTCGGTCGCCTGGCTCGGGCCGCGGCTGGCGTCGCAGGGCTTCGTCGTCTTCGTCATCGACACGCTCACCACCCTCGACCAGCCCGACAGCCGGGGCCGCCAGCTCCTCGCCGCGCTCGACCACCTCACCCAGAAGAGCCCGGTGCGGGACCGCGTGGACGCCTCGCGGCTCGGCGTGATGGGGCACTCGATGGGCGGTGGCGGCACGCTCGAAGCGGCGAAGAGCCGGCCGGGCCTGAAGGCCGCCGTGCCGCTCACCGGCTGGAACACGGACAAGACCTGGCCCGAGCTCCGCACGCCGACGCTGGTCATCGGCGCCGACGGCGACACGGTCGCGCCCGTCGCCACCCATTCGGAGCCGTTCTACGAGAGCCTGCCCGCGGACCTCGACAAGGCGTACCTGGAGCTGAACGGCGCCACGCACTTCACGCCCAACACGTCGAACACGACGATCGCCAAGTACAGCCTCGCCTGGCTGAAGCGCTTCGTCGACGACGACACCCGGTACGAGCAGTTCCTCTGCCCGCTGCCGCGGCCGAGCCTGACGATCGACGAGTACCGGGGCACGTGCCCGCTCGGGTCCTGACGGTTCCCGATCGGGTCCGGACGGGTCCTGACCGTGCTGTGCGCGGGCACAGCACGTCGTACGGGGGGCTGGGCTCCGGCCCAGACTCCCGTGCCGCTCCGTTCCCGCCCCTCGCCGGGCCCGTTAGCGTGACGGGCGTGACCGCCGACACCGGGCCCGTGCTGTACGGCCGGGAGGCCGAACTCGCCGCCGTCTCGCAGCTGTTGTCCCCGACGTCCGTGCCGCTCGGGGCCGAGCGGGTGGTGTGCGTGGCCGGCGGCCCCGGCGAGGGGCGTTCCGTGCTGCTGGCCCGGGCGGCCCGGGACTTCCCGGGCGCGGCGTGGGTGGTCGGCGCGCCACACCGGCACGTGCCGTGGAGCGGGGCGCGGGCGCTGTTCGCCGCGCTGTCCGTCTCCGGGGCGGCGGCCTGCCGGGCCGCCCGGCTGGCCCGGGGCCCGGACGGGATCGCGGCGGCGCTCGCCACCTGTCTCCCCGGCCGGGGGCCGGTCCTGCTCTGCCTCGACGACTTCCCGTTGTGGGACGCGCACTCGCGGGCCGCGTTCGCCGCGCACTGGCGGGCGCCCGGCGCGCGAGGCGCGGGCCGCGTCGGCTGGCTCGTGGCGTCCGCGCCCGGCCGCCCGCTGCCCGCCCCGGACCGCGCCCCGCTGGTCCGGCTGCCGCGTCTGGGCCGGGCGAGCGCCCGCGCCCTGCTGCACGACGTGGGCGGAGGGCGCGCCGGAACCGCCGTGGCCGAGCGGCTCCTCGACGAGGCGGGCGGGCACCCGGGCGTCCTGGCCGAGACCGTCCGCCGGCTCGCGCCCGCCGTGCTCGCCGGAACGGCGCCCTGGCCGGGGAGGCTGGTGGACGACGGCGTCCTGGGCGCGGTGTACGGCGGGCTGCTCGGCGCGCTCCCGGTGGACGGGCGCCGGCTGCTGGGCGTGGTGGCCCGGGCCTGCGGTACGCCGGACGCGCCGGGCCCGGTGCCCGGGGACCCCGACCGCACGGACGTGGGCACGGCCCTGGCCCGCGCCCGGTCCCTTCGCGTGCCGACCGAGACCCTCGACGGCCTGGTGGCGGCCGGCCTGCTGCACCGCCGGGGCGACGCGCTCGCCTTCCCCGACCCGTTCCTGCGCCGCGCGGCGGCGTCCCGCCACGGCGACCGGGCCGGCCCACGGGAGGAGGACCGGAACCGGAGCCGGACCACGGAGCGGACGCGGAGCGAGGAACAGGTACGGGAGCGGGGACGAGAGCGGGAGCGGGGACAGGACGAGAGGCGGGCACCGGGGCAGGACCGGGCGCGGCTGCCAGGGCACGCCCCGGGCCGGGACGGGACGCCTGGCCGCCCCCGCGACCGCGTGGGTCCCCCCGCCCCGACCGCCGTCCCCGACCGTCACGAGCGGCACCGGGCCGACCGGCTCGGGCCCCCGCCGGCCGTGCGGGCGCGCTCCGCGGCGGCACGGGGGCGGGCCCTGCTGACGCGCGGGTTCGCGGCGCTCGCGGGCGGGCCGGTCATGGACGCGCACGAGGCGTTCCTCCAGGCGGCGAAGGCGCTGCGGGACCGGGAGCCGGCCGAGGCGGCGGACGCGCGCTTCCTCGCGATGGAGGCCGGGTGGGCGGCGGGGGACGTCGGCGCCTGCCTCGCCGCGCTCGACCTGGCACCGGCCGTGCCGGGCACCGAGCGGGCCTTCGCCGATGGGCTGCGGGCGGCGCTCACGGTCCGCCCGGACCAGGCGCGCACCCCGCTCGCCTCGGTGGTCGCGGTCGGCGCGGTGCGGGAGGAGCCGCGGCTGCTGCTGCGGGCGGGATCGGCCGCGCTGGTGCTCGGGGACGTCGCGGCGGCGGCGCGGCTGCACGGGCGGGCGCTGGCGCGGGCGCGGGCCGAACAGCGGGCCTCGCTGCTGCCCCGGATCCTCGAACACCTCGCGTACGCCGAACTGCGGGCCGGACGGTACGCCCGGGCCGGGCACGCCGCCGGGGAGGGCCTGCGCGCGGCCCGCGCCACCGGCCAGCTGAACTCCGCGGCCCACCAGCACGCGGTGCTGGCGCTCGTGGCGTCGGTGACGGGCGACGGGCCGTCCGTCGCGGAGCACGCGGGACGGGCGCTGGCGATCGGGCGCCCGCACGGGCTCGCCCAGGCGGTGACGCTCGCCGAATGGGCTCTGGCCCGAGCCGAGTTGGGCGTCGGCCTCGCCGCCCAGGCGGCCGCGCGTCTCGCCCCGCTGGTCGGCCCGGGACCGCGCGGCGGGCATTTCGCGCTCCGGATGCTGGCCGTGCCGTGCTTCGTGGAGGCGGCGGTGGCGTCGGGGCGCGCGGCGGAGGCCCGGGCGGCGACGGAGGAGTACGCCCGGTGGGCCGGGTTCGGGATCGACCGCCCGGCCCCCGCCCAACTGGCCCGCTGCCGGGCTCTGCTGGCACCGCGCGGCGAGGAGACGAGCCGCTGGTTCGGCGAGGCCCTGCGGCGCCACGAGGACGGCGGCAACGACTTCGAACGGGCCCGCACCCTCTTCGCGTACGGGACCTGGCTGCGCCGCCGGCGGCGTCCCGGCGAGGCGCGGGGCCCGCTGCGCGACGCGCTGGTCACCTTCGAGCGGGCCGCCGCCGAGGGGTGGGCGCGGCAGGCCCGTGCCGAACTCCGGGCGACGGGCGCCCCGGCCGCACGACTGCCGGAGCCCTCCGCGCTGGCGGATCTCACCCCGCAGCAGCAGCGGATCGCCCGGCTCGTCGCGGACGGGGCCACGAACCAGGAGGTCGCCGCCCGCCTGTCGCTGAGCCCCCGGACGGTCGACCACCACCTGCGCGGGGTGTACGCCCGGCTCCAGATCCGCTCCCGGGTCGAACTGTCCGCCCTGATCGCGGCGACGGACCGCTGACCGCCCCGCTCACGGCCACGGACCGCCGGCCGGCCCGATCCCGGCGAGGACCGCAGGCCGGCCCGATCGCGGCGACGGACCGCCGGCCGGCCCTGGCGCCTCAGCGGGCGCCGAACACCTGGGTCCAGTAGGGGCCGCCGTCGTTCTGGACGCCGACGCCGAGCTCCTTGAAGTCGCAGTTGAGGATGTTCGCGCGGTGGCCGGGGCTGTTCATCCACCCCTCCATGACCTGCTCGGGCGTGCTCTGGCCCATGGCGATGTTCTCGCCGTAGGTGGACCAGGGGTAGCCGGCGGCCGTGACGCGCTCCCCCGGGCCGTCGCCGTCGGGGTTGGTGTGGTCGAAGAAGTCCCGGGCGGCCATGTCGTCGGAGTGGCCCTGCGCGGCGCGCGCGAGGGTGGCGTTCGCGGTGAGCGGCCCGCAGCCCGCCTTGGCGCGTTCGGCGTTGACGAGGGAGAGCACCTGGTCCGCCGCCGAGCCCTGGCCGGCGTCGTTCTGCGCGCCGCCGCCGGGGGCCGGATCGGTGTCGGCCGTCGGCTTCGCCGTCGTCCGGGTGGGCTCCGGGGCGGCCGTGGGGGTGGCGGTCTTCCGCGGCAGGGTGGGGGCCGGGACCGCGGTGCTGCGCTGCGGGGTGGGGGTCGCCGTGGTCGGGCGCGCGGAGGGGGTCTTCTTGGCGGTGGTGCCGGGCGTGGCGGAGGTGGTGGCCCGGGCGGACGGGGTGGCGGAGGGCGTCGCGCCGACGGTGGCGGGCGTGGCCGAGAGGGAGTCCGGGTCGTGGGTGAGCGGCACGTCGGGGCCGGGGACGACGGCGCGGTTCGCCTCCAGCAGCTCCTCCTGCCCGCCGCGCCCGCCGTACATCGAGAACGCCCCGCCCGTCACGGCGACCACCGCGATCCCGGCCGCGACGGCGGCCCTGCGCCGGGTCCGCTCCTCGACCTGGCGCCGCCGGCGGCGGTCCGCCCGCGTCCCGCGCCGTCCGGCGGGGACGGCGGCGAGCCCGCCGAGGTCGTACGCCCGCGTCGCGTCGTCGTCCCCGGCCCCGGCGCCGGCCGGAAGCCCCGCCTGGACCCCGGCCTCGACCTCGGCCCCGGCGGGAAGCCCGTCCTGGAGTTCGCCCCCGGCCTCGAAGGGCTCGGGCGTCACGTACGCGGGCGCCACGGGCGCCGCGGGCTCCCTCCCGCCGCACATCCCGCAGTGGCTCGTGTGCGCGGCCAGGTGGTCGCGCCACCCGGCACCGGGCCGCCCGTCCCATCCGGCGGTCAGCTCCTGGAGCCGGGGGCAGCGGGGCCGCCGGGCCAGCGCGGCACCGACGGACCGGGCCGCGTCGACGCGGGTCCGCACGGTCTCCATGCGGAGCGCGGTGTCCTCCGGCGTCCACTGGAGCGCGGCGGCCGTCTCGTACCGCAGGAGCAGCCCCTCGTCCTCCAGCGACCCGAGGGCGGCGAGCATCGCGTCCTGCACGTCCAGCCATCCGCCGGCCTCGTGGAGGCCGGCGGCGGCGTGCCCGAGGGTGGTGTCCACGGCGAGCGCGACGAGCCAGGGCCGGAACGCCTCCGGGGACGGCAGGGTGTGCAGGGTGCCGTGCGCGCGGCGCAGGGTGTCCCGTACGACGGTGTCGGCGGCGACGGAGGGGCGGGCGACGAGGGCGCGGGACACCAGGGCGTGCACGAGCGGCCGATGGGCGCCGAGGACCTGGTCGCACGCCCAGGGGTCCCCGTACTGCGCCGCCCGTATCCACTCGGTCGTCTGATCCACACCCATGGTCCGCTGCACGCCGTCCGTCCTTCTCTCGCCCGTTCCCGGAGTTTCCTGCGCCTGGGAGAGCCTCGGCCGAGGACGGGGATAACGGAAAGAGGGAAAGCGGAATCCGTGATGTGGGTCACATCAGGCCGGAGGCCGGGGAGGCGGCTCCCCCGGTCACCGCCGCACCGGCCCCGTCCGCCCCTGGAAGGGCGGCGCACCCGGTACGGGCGAGGTCGTCGTCCGGGCGCCCGGACGCATGGCCGGGCCGGGTGGGACGGGCAGGACCTAGGGTGACCGCATGGATGGGGAGCGGCAGGGTGACGGGCGGCTGGCGGAGCGGCTGCGGGCGCTGACGGGCGGGGGGTTCCCGGTCGCCGGGGCCGTGGTCGGGCCCGGGGGGACGGTGACGGCCTCGGTCGGGGCCGGGCTCGGGGCCGACTACGAGATCGGGTCCGTGTCGAAGGGCGTGACGGGGCTGCTGTACGCGGACGCGCTGGAGCGCGGGGAGGTGACGGCGGGGACGCCGCTCGGGGCGCTGCTGCCGCTGGCGGACGCGCCGGCCGGCGGAGTGACGCTGGGAGCGCTGGCCACGCACCGGTCGGGGCTGCCGAGGGTGCCGGGCTCCGCGCGGCCGTGGCGGCGGACGATCGCGCTGTGGCGGCACGGCACCAATCCGTACGGGGAGGATCTCGCCGCGCTGATCGACCAGACGCGTGCGGTGCGGCTCGGGCCGCCGCGGCCCCGCTACTCGAACCTCGGATTCGAACTCCTCGGGCACGCGCTGGCGACCGCCGCCGGGACCTCGTACGCGGAACTGGTCGCCGAGCGGATCGGCGGGCCGCTCGGACTGGACCGCTTCTACCTCCCGGCGGACCCCTCCGGGCTGCGGCCGGGCGCTCTCGCGGGGACGACCCGGCGGGGCAGGCCGCGCGAGCCGTGGACGGGCGAGGCGCTGGGGCCGGCCGGCGGCATCCGGGCCGACATCGGCAGCATGGCGCGCTTCACCGCCGCGCTCCTCGACGGCACCGCGCCGGGGACGGCCGCGCTCGAACCGGTCGCCTCGTTCAGCGGGGGCACGCGGATCGGCGCCGCGTGGATCACCGTGCGGCTCAGGGACCTGTCGGTCACGATGCACAACGGCGGGACCGGCGGCTTCCGTTCCTGGCTCGGCCTGGACCGCGGCTCCGGCACCGGTGTGGTGGTCCTGGCCGCCGCGAGCGTCCCCGTCGACCGGCCGGGGTTCGCCCTGCTCACGGAGGACCGGCCGCGGACCTGACCACCCGCCGACCGGGCCCGGTCCGCCGGTGCGGGGCTACGCGTGCGCGTTCCGGGTCCGGGCCGCCCGGCGGGCGACCGGGCCGGTCGCCGCGGCGGCCAGGACGAAGACGCCGCCGAGCAGCAGCCAGCCGACGGGGCCGCCGCCGATGAGGAGGGTCGTGACGACCAGGGGCCCGAGGGCCCGTGCCACGGGGACTCCGGCGCCGTAGAAGCCCTGGTACTGGCCGACCCGGTCGGCGGGCGCGAGGCCGAGGCCCAGCTGCCAGGAGCCGGCCGCGTGCCGCATCTCGGCGACGACGAGGAGCACGGCGCCGAGGACGAGGACCGCGACGGCCGGGCCGGCGCCGAGCCCCGGGAGCGCGGTCAGCGCGAAGACGGCGCAGGCCGCGAGCATGACGGCGCCCGCGCCCCGGACCGCCCCGGCGGCCGTCTCCAGGCCGGTGACCGACCGGGCGGCACGGACCTGGAAGAGGGTCACGGCGACGGTGTCGAGGACGAAGAGCGCCGAGGCCGTCCAGCCGGGCGCCGCCGTCCGCTGCACGATCCACAGCGGCAGGGCCAGGCTCAGCACCGGCATCCGCAGCAGCATCAGCGCGTTGAGGAGCGTGAGGACCACGTAGGGGCGGTCGCGCAGCACGGCCGCGGCGGAGGCGTCCCGGGAGGGGGACGCGGCGCGGGGGGCCGGAGCCGGGAGCCGGGCGAGCAGCAGGGCGCAGAGCAGGAAGCCGGCCGCGTCGAGGGCGAGGACGGCGAGGTACGCGCCGCGGGTGCCGGCGTGCAGGGCGATGCCGCCGAGGGCCGCGCCGACGGCGAGTCCGGCGTTCAGGACGGCCTGGAGCCGGGCGAGGACGGCGGTCCGGCCGGCCGGCGCGACCAGACCGGCCAGCAGCGCCTGCCGGGCGGCGGCCAGGCCGCTCTGCGCGCAGGCGTAGACGATGGCGGCGGCGAGGAAGGCGGGGAACGAGCCGATGACGAGGAAGCAGGCGACCGCCGCCGCCGTCACGAGCGCGAGGAGGACGGAGACGCCGCGCGGGCCGCGCCGGTCGGCGAGCGCCCCGAGCGGTACCCCGGCCGGCGAACCCACCGCCCAGGCGACGGCGAGTCCGGCCCCGACCTGCGCGGCGGAGAGCCCGACGACACCGGTGAAGTACAGCGCGGAGGTCACGTAGAAGGCGCCGTCGCCGACGGAATTGCTCAGCTGGGCGAGGAGCAGGGTGCGGGGTGCGGACGGCGCGGCGCCCCGGGGAGCGGAGCCGGGGGCGGGGGCCGGGCCGGGGGCGGGGGCCGGGCCGGGGGTCGCGACGGTGGGGTGCGCCGGGGTGGTGTTCGCCATGGACACGACGCTATGGCGAAGTGGCCCGGACCTCTTGGTCCATTGACGGCCCGTGAGGCTGGGCCACTTCGACGGCAGTGAGGCCGGGACCCGTGGAGCGGTCGGACGCGGCGCTTCGACGGGCCGGGCGGCCGGGTCGCTTCGACGGGCCGTCAGCGGCCGTACATGCTCCGGCACAGGTCCGCCGCGCCCATGGGGGCGTCGATCCGCCGCGCCTCGCGGCACAGCGCCCGCATCTCGGGGGCCTGCCCAGCCGCCGCCGGGCGGGACGCGGGCGCGGTCCCGCGAGGAGGGGTCGCGGCGCGGAGCCGGGCCGGGCGCGGCTTCTCGGCCGGGCGGCGTTCCGTCGTACGCGGCTCGCGGGCGGGAGCGGGCGCCGCCGCGGCCGCGCCGCCGTCCCGTGCCTGTTCCCGCCCCGCCGGCCCGCCGCCGTAACGGGCCCCTTCCCCCGCGCCGCCGTCGTGTCCTGTCCGTACGGCGCCGTCCCGGGGCCGTACGGGAACGGTCCTTGCCCGGGAGTCGCGCGCGGGCACCGTCCCGGCGCCGGTCCCGGGCGTGCGCGTCTCCCCCTCCGCCTCCGCCAGTTCCTCGCGGGGCTCCGCCTCCACCGGCCGTTCCGGGGGCGGGGCCGGCAGCGCCGACGGGGGCCGCTGGGCGGCGGGCGCGAGGGCGGGCGGCCGGGTCTCCGGGGCGTGCGGGGCGGAGGGCGCGGACGGCTCCGGCAGGGCGACGCAACCACCGGCGAGGAGGGCGGCGAGCAGGGGGAGCACGGTGCGGCGGACGTTCATGACGGTCACGCTGCCGCACCCGGGAGGGGGCGTGGCCCGGTACGGGCCGCGACCACCACCATGGGTGAACGGCGGGGACCCGACACGACGGTGCCGCGCCCGCGCTCCCCGCCGTCAGGACGCCCGGGCGCGTCAGCGGGCCGGGCGGGGGCCCGCCGCGCGGAGGGTCTCCGTGAGGGCGAGCAGGAGGGAGACGTCGGGGGTGTAGCGGGTGGGCGCGACGACCAGGGCGCCGCGCCGGCCCTCGGCGCGCACGGTGAGGGTGCCGTCCTCGATCTCGACCTCGCTGATCAGGTGCCAGGGGGCACAGGCGCGGCCCGAGCCGAGGTCGGTGGCGGTGAGCCACACGATGCCGAACTCCAGCCGCTCGCCCGCGTCGAGGCGGACGAGGGCGCCGGGCAGCTGGGCGCGGGCGGCGTCGTGGCGCAGCAGCGGCCCCCAGACGTCGCCGCCGGCGAAGACGCTGCCGACGACGAGGTTGCGGCCCCCGGTGTCGGTGAGGCCGAAGGAGTGCGTGACGGAGAGGGTCCGGCCGTGCCGGGTGCGGCGGACCGTGTTGTCGAGGATCTTCGTGTCGGCGTAACGGACCACCCGGATCCGGCCCTTGAGGTGGAGGACGAGCCCTCCCTCGTACTGCTCCAGGCGCGCGTCGCCGGTGCCGGCGCCGAAAACGAGGTGGCCCAGGAGCGAGACGGCGCAGAGGGCCAGGGGGAGGCCGGGGACGATCGCGAGGGGGCCGTGGCCGGTCGCGAGCGCGGCGGCGACGGCCGCGGCGAGGACGGCCGCGAGGATCGAGACGCCGAGGGCGCCGCGGCTTCGCGCGGGGGCGGTCGAGCCGTGGCCGCCGCGGTGCCCGCCGAGGCCCTCCCGTGCCGCGGCCTCCCTCATCAGTCTCTGGCGGTCGCCCTGTTCGGTTCCCGTGCGCGTCATCGTCTCCCCCGGTCCCGCGTCGGTGTCGTCGGTGTGCGTCGCTATGCTACGGGCAAAACAGAATCTTGTTCTAGAAAATTGCTCGGAACCACCGGTGACCCACAGGGGGACTCCCGATGTCGTACCCACCGCCGTCCTGGCACCCACCGGGGCAGCCGCCTCCGCCGGGGCGCCCCTCCCGGCGCGACCGCGGACTGACCGCGCTCGCCGTCGGCCTGGCCCTGCTCGTCGTGGCCGTGGCGGGGGCCGGGTGGTACGGACACGTGCCCGACCGCGGACGGTCCGCGGCCGCCGCCGGACGGACCACCGCGCCGCCCTCCGGCGCGGCCTCCGCCCGGCCCGCTCCCCCCGCTCCCCCGCCGCCCGGCGTCCCCGGCGCCCGGGAACTCGCCGAGGCCCGCCGCCCCGGCGAGGCCACCGCCTGGATCGCCTCGGACTCCACCGACCTGCCCCGGCGCACCGTCCCGGTCGACGGCCCCTGGATCGTCGGCGACACCGTCGTCCAGGCCCTCTACCGCGAGGTCACCGCCTACCGCCTCTCGGACGGCGCCGAGGTCTGGAACCTGACCCTGCCCACCCCGGTCTGCGAGGTGCCGGACAATCCGGCGCCGGACGGCCGGATCGTCGTCGTCCTCGCGACGAGCACCGCGCAGCGCGGCGCGCGCTGCGACCGGTTCCAGATGATCGACCTGCGGACCGGGCGAGCGGGCTGGAAGAAGGAGCTGCTGCGGGACCCCGGCCGGGACACCCCCGTCCTCGTCGTCGACACCGCGATCAGCGGGGACACCCTCGCGGTCGCGGAGGGCATGGGCGCCACGGCGTTCCGCGTCTCGGACGGCTCCCGGCTCTACGCCGTCCCGGCCGAGAATCCGGGCCGCTGCCACCCCGACAAGGTGGCCGGCGGCAGCCGGCTCCTCGTCGCCGCCGTCTGCGCGCCCGGCGTCGACCGCCGCGCGACCTACTCCCAGCTCCGCGAACTCGACCCCCGCACCGGCACCGTGCGCTGGCGCCACCGGACCCCGGCCGGCCGGACGGTGGAGCGGATGGTCTCCGTCGACCCGGTGGTGTACACGTCGATCGACAACGACCGGCTCACCGACGACTGGCGGATCGTCGCCCTCGGCCCCCGCGGCGAGCACCGCCGCACCATCGACCCCCGCGCGAAGGGCTTCGAGCACTGCGCGAACGCCGGCGTGGACGCGGGGCTCCAGCCCTGCCCGGGCATCCTCGTCGCCGGCGGACTGGTCCACGTCGGCGGCACGGACCGCGTCGGGGCCTACGACCTGGCGACCGGGAAGCTCGTCCGGGGCGTCCGGAACCACGACAGCAGGGTCCTGACGCCGGTGGGTTCGTCCTCCGCGTCCGGGACCGTCGTGTACGAGTCGGCCACCCCGAGCCGGCCCGGCCGGACCTTCCTCCTCGACCGGGCGGGAGCCGGCCGGGAGAAGGTGCTGACGAGGCACCCGGCGGCGGCCGCCGCGGCGGAGTACGGCACCCTCTCCGGCCGCGTCCTCCACGTCCGCGGACGGATCCTCGCCATGCCCAGGCACGTCAGCGGCGACGACGCCCGCGGCCAGCCCCGGATGATCTCCTTCGCCCCCGCGCCGGACTGAGCCCGCGGGACTCCAGAGAGCGCTCTCAAGCTCCTCGCCGGTACGGATATCCTGGCCCCGGAACATCACGCGGTCCGTCCGGGCAGCCGCCCGCTCCCGGACCGGAGCAGATGAAGGGGGCCCGACGTGGCCGAGCAGACGACGGGAGCCCGCCCGACCCTGGAGGCCGTCGCGGCACTCGCGGGCGTGTCCCGGGCGACGGCCTCCCGGGTCGTCAACGGCGGCGCGGGGGTGCGCGCCCCGCTGGTCGACAAGGTGCGGCAGGCGGTGGAGGAGCTCGGGTACGTACCCAATCTCGCGGCCCGCACCCTGGTCACCCGGCGGAACGGCGCCGTGGCCGTGGTCATCGCGGAGCCGGAGTTCCGGATCTTCTCCGACCCCTTCTTCCAGGAGCAGGTGCGCGGCATCAGCCGTGAGCTGACCGCCCACGACTCGCAGTTGGTACTGCTCTGGGTGGAGAGCCCGGGCGACTACGAGCGGATCGCCCGCTATCTCGGCGGCGGTCACGTGGACGGCGCCCTCGCCTTCTCGCTGCACGACGAGGACGAGCTGGCGGGGGTGCTGCGCCGGGCGAAGATCCCGACGGTGCTCGGCGGCCGGCCGACCGACGGGATCGGCCCGGACATGCCGTACGTGGACTGCGACAACCGGGGCGGGGCCCGCGAGGCCGTCCGGCTCCTCGTCGACCGGGGCTGCCGCGCCGTGGCGCACCTCGCCGGTCCGCGCGACCAGACCTCCGCGGTGGACCGCGCCCTCGGGTACGGCGACGCCCTCGGCGACCCGGACCCCGGCCTGCTGTGCCACGGGGACTTCACGGCCGAGAGCGGCGCCCGGACGATGGCCGAGCTGCTGGACCGGCGCCCGGACGTGGACGGGGTGTTCGCCGCCAACGACCTGATGGCCTCGGGCGCCCTGCGGGTGCTGCGGGAGCGCGGGCTGCGGGTGCCGGAGGACGTGGCGGTGGTCGGCTTCGACGACGTGGCGTCGATCGCCGAGCGGACGGAGCCGCCGCTGACGACGGTCCGGCAGGACATCGAGGGCATGGGCCGGCTGATGGTCCGGCTGCTGATGAGGCTTCTGAACGACGTCGGGTCCGGGACCTCGGCCCCGGACCCGCTGATCACTCCGACGACGCTGGTGCGCCGGGCCTCGGCGTGAGGCCCGGCGCACCCGCTCGGTCGTACCCGGTCAGTCGAAGGGGATGACGAGCACGGAGTCCGCCGTGCCGGTCCTGACGGTGGCCGGGCCGTTGCCGATGGCGCTCCACAGCTCCACGCGGACGGTGCCGCCGCGCAGGTCGCCGAGGGTGCCGGTGGCGGACTTCAGGCCGCGGGTCTGGTCGTAGCGCTCCCAGCCGGACACCGGGTCGGTGGCGAAGTAGTGGTACGTCTCCGTGCGGTCGAAACTGCCGTCGCCGGTCAGGTCGTAGCTGACGCGGGCCTGCTGGCCGAGGCCGACGGAGGTGCCCGCGTCCACGGCGAGGCGGAAGGCGGTGGCGGCGCCCGGGGTGAGGGTGCCGGTGACGTTCCGGGCCTCGTAGACGAGCGGCTGGTACGGGGTGCCGTCGTGGTTGGCGCCGCCTGCGGACGCGATGGTGTCGGCGCCGGCGGTGGTGTCCGTGGCGGTGGTCAGCTGGCCGCCGCTCTTGAGCCGGAAGGTGTCGCCGTTGCCCGGCTCGGGGCAGACGGGGCCGCCGGGCTGGCCGCAGGGAATGGTGCCGGTGCCCTTGCCGGTGGCGGTGGAGCGGGCCGGGACGGTCAGGGACTTGCCGTCGGAGAAGGTGACGGTGACCGGGGCGGAGCCGTGGTTGTGGGCGGCGTAGGTCCGCTCGGTGCCCTTCAGGAAGACGGCCGAGGTGGGGATCGAGCCGGTGACGGAGGCGTCGGGGGCGCCGAGCCCGTCCAGCGTGGTCAGCCAGTGGTAGGTGTGGGCGCGGGTCTCGCCGGCCTCGGGGGTGTAGTTGCCGCCGGTGGCGTCGAAGCGTCCCTTGGCGCGGGCCGGTTCGGCGAGCGACTCGAACTCCCAGAGGATGTCGCGCCATTCGACGGCAGGTCCGCCGTTCTGCCGCTCCATCTCCGCCAGGTTGCGGCGGATTGCGCCCGGGTAGGCGCCCATGTGCAGCGCGTTTCCGGCGGTCACCGGCAGGGTGTTGATGCCGTGGATCTCCTCCGGGTTCGCCGTCCACCAGGTGGAGTAGGCGCCTCCGCTGCCCCAGACCATGCCGACGGTGTCGTGGGTGAAGGAGCCGGGGAAGACCTGCTGGTCGGCGTCGAACCAGTACTGGCCGATGGCGTCGGACTCGGTGGCGAGGAGGTAGCCGCCGAGGTCGCGCAGGGCGGTGTCGCCGGTGGCGGAGCCCCACAGGACGAGCGCGGCGCTCAGGTTGGTGGACTCGGAGGAGGACTCCTGGTTGTTGCCGGCGGCGAAGCCGGAGTGGCCGGAGGCCCAGCTGTGCCCGGCGTAGACGTCGAAGCCGCGCAGGAACGGGAAGGCCGTGTCGGTGCGGCTGGGGTTGGCGACGTCGCGGACCAGGGTCTTCACCATGCCGCCCCAGGCCGAGTCGGCGGCCCACGCCTGGTCGTACTGGGCGACGATCGCGGCGGCGTACACGTAGTAGCCGTAGTGGAAGTGGTGGTCGTTGAGCTCGGTGTCGCTGCCGTAGGAGGCCGGGTAGCCGGTGAGGGTCTTCCAGGTGCGGTCGTACGAGAACTCGTTCGCGCCGCCGGCGGTGAACCAGTCCTGGAGCCGGCCCTTGAGCAGGCCGAGGAGCCGGTCGCGCAGGGCGGTGTCCCCGACCTGCTCGGCGAGCGGCACGAGCTGGGCGAGCTTGCCGAGCGCCTTGCCGGTCCAGTAGGTGTCGGTGGCGCCGGAGAACGGGTCGGCGGAGTTCACCACCTCGGCGAGGTAGGTCCGCAGCCGCGCCTGGTCGACGCCGCCGCCGGCGGGCAGCCCGGGGAGGACGGCGGCCTGGTTGCGGCTGGTGGTGAAGGTCCTGCTCTCGCGGACCTTCATGGTGCCGCGCGGGGAGACGTACGTGTACGGGGTGAGGGCGTCCGTGGTGTTGAGCCACTGGTGGCGGTAGAGCGCCTGGAGGGTGCCGGTCTCGGTGCCCTCCTTCGCCTCGGTGGTGAGGGCGTACGTGGCGTTGGACCTGCCGCCGGAGGACGACCAGGTGACACGGGAGCCGGTGACGAAGCTGAAGGCGTACTTGCGGAAGGTGGCGAGCGCGTCGGTGGAGGGCAGGACGGCGACGGAGAAGTAGTCCTTGCCGCCGAGGCCCGCGGTCACCGTCGTGCCGGAGACGTTCCAGTCGGTGCCGCTGGGCGAGAAGAGGGCGTAGTGGTGGCCGCCGACGGTGATGCCGAGGACGTTGCCCTGGTCGGCGAAGACGGTGGGGGTGGCGGCGGTGGTGATCCGGGCGTCGCCGCCGGTGCCCTTGGCGTACACGAAGGGCAGGCCGTGGCCGATGGTGGTGCGCAGGGTGCGGGCGCCGTCGGACCAGTAGGGGGTGACGGTCCAGTCCGACCAGTCGTCGGCCCTGGTGTCGGGCGCGTTGAGTCCGGTGAGGCCGAGGGTGAGGTCGGCCTTGTGGGCGAACTCGTACTGGCGCCCGTCGCCGACGATCGCCGGGGTGGTGGGGTAGCCGATCTGGAGGCCGCCGGCGACGGCCTGGTAGGTGAGCGGGTGCCCGTACATGGGCGTGGAGTACGGGTTGTCGCCGTAGCGCTGGAAGGCGAGCGAGGACCACCAGTCGTTGGTGGGGACGGGCCGGTCCTTGGCGGCGGCGGTCACCTTGGGGGTGACGGGGGCGCCGGTGTTGGTGGTGGGGCCGGAGGTTCCGGCGGGGCGGGTGTCGGAGTATCCGCCCGCGCCCACGGGGACGGTGGCTGCGGAGGCGGGACCGGCGGCGGCCGGTACGAGACCGGCCGCGGCCAGGGCGGCGGTGAGGACCAGCGACGCGGCCGGTCGGGAGCGGGGAGCTGACACGTACAGCACCTCGTTGGCTCGGTGGAGGGGTGTGGGGATCGTCCCGCGGGGCCCGGAGGAGACCGCGGAAACGGTTTTGAGAGCGCTCTCAACAGTGCGCAACGTAAAACTCCCGAAACCTGGGCGTCAAGAGAGGCGACGGGAAGCCGAGTTGGGACGCGTGGCCCGTACACGCCCTTCGATTCCGAGCCGTTACGCCTTCGAGTCTTGACGGGAACCGGCGAGTCGGGGCACGCTCCAGACCGTTCTTGAGAGCGCTCTCAAGCGTTCTCGGGACTCCGGGGAAGACCCGGCGCTGCCCACTCCTCCGAATCCCGGTTCCGATCCGTCCCGAAGCCAAGGGAGCCCGTCCATGCCCATCACCCGAGCCGCCACCCAGGCCGCCCTCCGCCTCGGTGCGGTCGCGCTCGCCGGTTCCCTGCTCACCGCCTGCGGATCCGGCTCCACCGGCACCGCCTCCGACAAGCCGGGCGGCAAGGTCACGATCACCGTCGACCTCTTCGGCTCCTTCGGCTACAAGGAGGCCGGGCTCTACGCCGAGTACGAGAAGCTCCACCCGAACGTCACCATCAAGCAGACCGACACCGAGGACGAGGCCGACTACTGGAAGTCCCTCCAGACCCGGCTCGCCGGCGGGGGCGGCCTCGCCGACGTGCAGGGCATCGAGGTCGGCCGGATCGCCTCCGTCACCCAGCAGCAGGCCGAACGCTTCGAGGACCTGCGCGCGTACGGCGCCGACGGGCTCAAGAGCCAGTTCGCCGACGCCAAGTGGGCCGCCGCCACCGGGAAGAACGGCGAGGTCCTCGGCCTCGGCACCGACGTCGGCCCCGAGGCGATGTGCTACCGCACCGACCTCTTCAAGCAGGCCGGACTGCCCACCGACCGCGCCGAGCTCGCCAAGAAGTGGTCCACCTGGGACGGGTACCTGGAGCTCGGCAAGCAGTACAAGGCCAAGGCCCCCGCCAAGAGCGCCTGGCTGGACAGCGTCGGCAGCCTCTTCTCGATCATGATCGGGCAGGAGAAGGAGCGCTACTACGACGCCTCCGGCGCCCTGATCTGGGAGACCAACCCCGCCCTGAAGACCGCCTGGGAGACCTCCGTCGAGGCCACCGACGCCGACCTCAGCGCCAAGCTCGACCAGTGGTCCCCGCAGTGGAACCAGGCGTTCGCCGCCGGATCCTTCGCCACCATCCCCTGCCCCGCCTGGATGCTCGGCTACATCAAGGGCCAGGCCGGCGAGACCGGCAAGGGCAAGTGGGACATCGCCGCGCTGCCCGGCGGCGCCGGCAACTGGGGCGGCTCCTACCTCGCGGTGCCGCGCGCCGCGAAGAACAAGAAGGAGGCGTACGAGCTGATCAAGTGGCTCACCGCCCCCGAGCAGCAGGCCAAGATCTTCGCCAAGCAGGGCAACTTCCCCTCCTCGACCGGCGCCATCGCCGAGGTCGCCGGCACCACGGACCCGTACTTCTCCGGCGCCCCCATCGGGCAGATCTTCGGCGACGCGGCCAAGGCCGCCCCGGTCCAGGTCCTCGGCATCCACGACCAGAACATCAACCAGCAGATCACCAACGCGCTGAGCGAGGTCGAGCGCAAGGGCCTCGCCCCGGAGAAGGCGTGGGAGAACGCGAAGAAGGGCGTCGCGAACACCCTCGGCTGACCCCGCGCCGGCCGAACCCCTCCCCGGGCCCCGGCCGGCCGCCCCGGCCGGGGCGGCTCCCCCCGCCCCGGCCCCCACCCGCGAGACCCCGTCCGCGACTCCCCCGTGACCACCTCCCGAAGGGCCGCACCGTGACCCTCACCGCACCGGCGAAAGCCGTCACCGCCCCCCGCCAGCCGGTCCTCCGGCGGGTGTGGCAGGCGGTGTCGCCGTACACGTACGTCGCCCCGTTCTTCACCCTCTTCGCCGCCTTCGGGCTCTTCCCGCTGATCTACACCGCGTACGTCTCCCTCCACCGGGTCGAGCTCCAGGACCCCGGCTCCATGGAGTGGCGCGGGCTCGGCAACTACACCGCCCTCCTCGGCGACGAGTTCTTCTGGACCGCGCTGCGCAACACCTTCACCATCGGCGTCCTCTCCACCGTCCCGCAGCTGGTGATGGCGCTCGCGCTGGCCCATCTGCTCAACCACCGGCTGCGCGGCCGGACCTTCCTGCGGACGGCGATGCTGCTGCCGTACGCCACCTCCGTCGCCGCCGCCACCCTCGTCTTCGCCCAGCTCTTCGGGCGCGACTTCGGCCTCTTCAACTACGTCCTGGGCCTCGTCGGCGTCGGACCGATCGACTGGCAGTCCGGCACCCTCAGCTCCCAGATCGCCGTCTCCACCATCGTCGTGTGGCGGTGGACCGGCTACAACGCCCTCATCTACCTCGCGGGCATGCAGTCCATCCCCTCCGAGCTGTACGAGGCGGCCGAGATGGACGGCGCCTCCCGGTGGCGGCAGTTCTTCCACGTGACGCTGCCCGGGCTGCGGCCGACGATCCTCTTCACCGTCGTGGTCTCCACGATCGGCGCGACCCAGCTCTTCGGCGAGCCGCTGCTCTTCGAGGGCTCCATGTCGGGCGGCATCTCGCACCAGTACCAGACCCTCGGCCTGTACATGTACGAACAGGGCTGGGGCTTCTTCCACCTGGGCCGGGCGGCCGCGATCGCCTGGGTGATGTTCCTGCTGATCCTGGTGCTGGTCGGGGCCAACGCCCTGATCGCGCGCCGCCGTTCCCGCAAGGAGGCCGGCCGATGACCGCGCTCGCCGACCCGCCCGCCGCACCGCCCGCCGCGCCCCCCGCCCCCGCCCGCCGGGGACCGACCCGCCGGCGCCGGTCGGGCGCGGGCCGGACCCTGAAGGCCGGACCGTTCGCGTACGCCGTGCTGATCCTGGCGGTCCTCGTCTCCGCCTTCCCCTTCTACTGGACCATCGTCGCGGCCAGCCGCACCAACGCCGACCTCGCCCAGGTGCCGCCGTCGCTGGTGCCGGGCCCGCACCTGATCCGGAACTTCGAGGCCGTCCTCGCCGAGGCCGACATCGGCAAGGCGCTGCTCAACTCGCTGATCGTGTCCGGGTCGATCACCGTCGGCACCGTGCTGTGCTGCACCCTGGCCGGTTTCGCCTTCGCCAAGCTCCGCTTCCGGGGCCGGGGCGCGCTGCTCGCGATCACCGTCGGCACGATGATGATCCCGCCGCAGCTCGGCGTCATCCCGCTCTTCATGCTCATCGCGGAGCTCCAGTGGGTGAACCAGCTCCAGTCCGTGATCCTTCCGGGCCTGGTCTCCGCCTTCGGCGTCTTCTTCATGCGCCAGTACCTGGTGCAGTCGCTGCCCGACGAGCTGATCGAGGCCGCCCGGGTCGACGGCGCCTCCACGGCCCGGATCTTCTGGTCGATCGTGGTGCCGATCGCCCGCCCCGGCATGGCCGTCCTCGGGCTGCTGACCTTCATGGCCGCCTGGAACGACTTCTTCTGGCCGATCGTGGCGCTCTCCTCGCAGGAGCCGACCGTCCAGGTGGCGCTCCGCCAGCTCGGCGGCGGCTACGTCCACGACCAGTCGGTGATCATGGCGGGCACCCTGCTGGGCACGCTGCCCGTGCTGCTGGTCTTCGGCCTGCTCGGCCGCCAGATCGTCGGCGGCATCATGCAGGGCGCGGTCAAGGGCTGACCCCGGCGCCCGCCCCTTCCCTCCCTCCCCACTCCCTGGAGTTGCCTCCTCATGACCGCAGTCGACGCCCGCCCCGAGTCCCCCGCGACGCTCCGCTTCCCGGAGGGCTTCCGCTGGGGCACCGCCACCGCCGCGTACCAGATCGAGGGCGCGGCGACGGAGGACGGCCGGACGCCGTCCATCTGGGACACCTTCAGCCGGACGCCGGGCAAGGTCCGCAACGGCGACACCGGCGACATCGCCGCCGACCACTACCACCGGGTGCGCGAGGACGTGGCCCTCCTGCGCGAGCTGGGCGTGACGGACTACCGGTTCTCGGTGGCCTGGCCGCGCGTCCAGCCCACCGGGCGCGGGCCGGCGCTCCAGAAGGGCCTGGACTTCTACCGCCGGCTCTGCGACGAGCTGCGGGACGCGGGCATCCGGCCGGTGGCGACGCTCTACCACTGGGACCTGCCGCAGGAGCTGGAGGACGCGGGCGGCTGGCCGCGCCGGGAGACCGCCGCGCGGTTCGCCGAGTACGCGGGGATCGTGGCGGACGGGCTCGGCGACCGGGTCGCGACCTGGACGACGCTGAACGAGCCGTGGTGCGCCGCCTTCCTCGGGTACGGCAACGGGGTGCACGCCCCGGGCCGCACGGACGACGCGGCCGCGCTGCGCGCCGCGCACCACCTGAACCTGGCGCACGGCCTCGCGGTGGGGGCGCTGCGGGAGACGCTGCCGGCCGGGTCGGAGGTCTCGCTGACGCTCAATCTGCACGTGGTGCGGGCGCTGACGGAGTCGGCGGAGGACCGGGACGCGGCGCGGCGGATCGACGCGGTGGCGAACCGGATCTTCCTGGACCCGGTGTTCCGGGGCCGGCTGCCGGAGGACCTGGTGCGGGACACGGCCGGGGTGACGGACTGGGGCTTCGTGCGCGACGGGGACCTGGAGGCGATCGCGGCGCCGATCGACTCGCTCGGCCTGAACTACTACTCGCCCACCGTGGTCGCGGCGGGCTCGTCGGAGTCGCCGTCGCCGTGGGCGGGCGCGGAGCGGCACGTGCGGTTCCTGCCCGCGCCGGGGCCCCGGACGGCGATGGACTGGCCGGTGGACGCGGACGGGCTGTACGAGCTGCTGGTGCGGCTGCGCGACGAGCTGCCGGACGTCCCGCTGGTGATCACCGAGAACGGGGCGGCGTACGACGACTACGCGGACCCGTCCGGGCAGGTCCGCGACCCGGAGCGGGTCGCGTACCTGCACGGGCATCTGGCGGCGGTGCGGCGGGCCGTCGAGGACGGCGCGGACGTGCGGGGCTACTTCCTCTGGTCGCTGCTCGACAACTTCGAGTGGGCCTTCGGGTACAGCAAGCGGTTCGGGATCGTGCACGTCGACTTCGCCAGCCAGCGGCGGACGCTCAAGGACAGTGCCCGCTGGTACGCGGACGTGATCGCGCGGGGCGGGCTGCCGTCCTGAGCGTCCGCGCCGCCGGTCAGACGGTGGTGAGGACGACGAGCCGCTGGGTGGCCCGGGTCATCGCCACGTAGTGGTCCACCGCGCCCTCGACGCCCTCCCCGTACTCCTGCGGGTCGACGAGGACGACGAGGTCGAACTCCAGGCCCTTGGAGAGGCTCGGGGTGAGCGCCCTGACCCGGGGGCGGTCGCCGAGCCCGGGCAGGCGTCCCTCGGCGGCGATGACGCAGGCGACGCCGTCGGCATGGTCCGCGAGCCAGGCGTCGAGGACGGTGTCCAGGTCCGTGACGGGGCCGTGGACGACGGGCAGGCCGCTCGCGCGGACCGAGGTCGGCACGTTGGCGTCCGGGAGGACGGCGCGGATGACCGGCTCGGCCTCGGCCATGACCTCCTCCGGGGTGCGGTAGTTGATGCTCAGGGAGGCCATCTCGATCCGGTCGAGACCGATCCGCTCCAGGCGCTCGCGCCAGGTCTCGGTGAAGCCGTGCCGGGCCTGGGCGCGGTCGCCGACGATGGTGAAGCTGCGGGACGGGCAGCGGAGCAGCAGCATCTGCCACTCGGCGTCGGTGAGCTCCTGGGCCTCGTCGACGACGACGTGGGCGAAGGGACCGGCCAGCGGGTCGGTGGTGGCGGCGGGCAGGCCGGCGTCGTCCACCAGGCTGTCCTGGAGGTCCTTGCCGAGGAGCATGGTGACGGCGCCCTCGCCGTCGTCGTCGGAGCGCACGATGCTGTCGATGACGCCGGCCATCCGCTCCTTGCGGGCGGCCAGGGTCGCCTTCTCGCGGCGCTTGCGGGCGGCGGAGCGGGGGTCGCCGAGCCGCTGCCGGGCCGCGTCGAGGTAGGGCAGGTCGGACTCGGTCCACGCCTGGGCGTCGGCCCGCTGGAGGGTCCGCACCTCGTCCCGGTCGAGCCAGGGGGCGCACAGGCGCAGATAGGCGGGGACGGTCCACAGGTCGCCGACGAGGTCGGTGGGCTCCAGCATGGGCCAGGCGCGGTCGAGGGTGGAGACGAGCTCCCGGTCGTGGCGCAGGGCACGCTCGAAGAGGACCTCCGGGACCTCGTCGGCCGCCTTCTCCTTCAGGAGGGTGACGAGCTCCTCCCAGATCAGTTCGCGGGCCTCGTTGTGCGGGGTGCTGGGGCCGGGCGCGTCGAAGACCTCGGCCCAGTCCTCCGCGGTGACGGTGAGGTCGCCCCAGTCGGTGGTGACGCGGGTGGCCTCGGACGGCGGCTCCTCGTAGAAGCGGACGGCCTTCTCGATGCCGCGGACGAGGGCGGCGGAGGACTTGAGCCGGGCGACCTCGGGGTCCTTCTCGGGCCCGGCGGCGGCGCCCTCGGGGACGAGGTCGCGGACGGTGCAGGTGCGGACGCCCTCCTCGCCGAGGCTGGGCAGCACGTCGGAGACGTACGCGAGGTAGGGCTGGTGGGGGCCGACGAAGAGGACGCCGCCGCGGCGGTGGCCGAGCCGGGGGTCGGAGTACAGGAGGTAGGCGGCGCGGTGGAGGGCGACGACGGTCTTGCCGGTGCCGGGGCCGCCGTCGACGACGAGGGCGCCGCGCGAGCCGGCGCGGACGATGGCGTCCTGGTCGGCCTGGATGGTGGAGAGCACGTCGCGCATCCGCTCGGAGCGGTTGGTGCCGAGGCTGGCGATGAAGGCCGACTGGTCGTCGAGGGCCGCGTGGGCGTCGAGGCCGCCCTCGGTGAAGACCTCGTCCCAGTAGTCGGTGATGCGTCCGCCGTTCCAGCGGTAGCGGCGGCGGCTCGCGAGGCCCATCGGGTGGGCGTGGGTGGCGCCGAAGAAGGGTTCGGCGGCGGGCGAGCGCCAGTCGACGAGCAGCCGGTTCCCGGCGCTGTCGGTGAGGCCGAGCCGTCCGATGTAGAGGGGCTCGGAGCCGTCGGCGGAGACGATCCGCCCGAGGCAGAGGTCGAGCCCGAAGCGGCGCAGGGCGCGCAGCCGGCCGGAGAGCCGGTGGACCTCCAGGTCGCGCTCCATCGCCTCGCGGCCCACGCCGCCCGGCGCGCGGCGCACGGCGTCGAGCCGCTCGGAGAGCTCGGCGATGGCGAGGTCGAGGCTCTCCGCGACGGCGGCGAAGTGCTGCTCGTCGTCGGCGATCAGCGCCGGGGCGGCCTTGGCGGCGAGGCGGTCGGGAAGCTCGAAGGGGCCGGTGGTGCGCTGAGGCATGGGCACGCGTGCAACTCTCGTTTCGGCTGGTGACGGGGTAGGTGTGCGATTGTGCGGCATGTGGGGGGCCTTGCCGCAAGGCCCCCCTTGCGCTATACCTTGAGTATGGCGGGAGGTGTTCCCGCCTTTTTCTGTACCCGGCTCTTCTGTGCCCCGGCTTCCGTGCCCGGCTTCCGCGGGCCCGGTCCTTCCCCGTCCGGCTCCTTCCGTGCCCGGCCCCGTCGGCCGTGGCTCCGGTCGGTCAGCGGGTGTCGCCGGACCAGTCGAACCGCGCCGGGTCGCCCGCCCGGGGACCGTACACCGCCTTGCCTCCGGGTCCGAAGCTGCCCAGCTCCGTCTCCAGGACGGCTCCGGCCCGAATCCGCTCGCCGGTCCAGTCGGTCACGTCGAGCAGCAGCCCGTCGAGCGGGCCGCCGACGAGCTCCGCGTAGGCCCGCCCGGGGCGTGGTCCGGGGCGCGGGTCGTCGTGGTCCTGGCCGTAGACCCGGCCCCGCAGAAGCTCCTCGTCACGGTCCCCTCCCATGCCGCCGCCCTTCCCCCGGTCACGGGGAGTGTCGCTCTGCCTGTCCATGGCCTCAGCGTGACAGCCGCCACTGACAACGGCCCGCCGGCCGGCCCCGTACGGACGTTCCCGGGGGTCCGGTGGAACCTGAGGGGCCTCCGGCCCGTCTTCCGGAGGAGAGCCGCCGGAGCGTGTCCGGCGGCCCCCACCAGGAAGGATGCCGATGACGATCACGCTCGCCGAGGAGATCACCCTGCTGTCGCTGGACGACGAGTCCGGGGCGGCGAAGGAGCGGCAGGCCGCCTCGTGGGCGGTCGCGGGCGGCATCCTGCTGGACCTGGCGATCGCCGGGCGGGTGTCGGTCACCGGCGGGCGGCTGGCCGTCACGGACGAGAGCCCCACCGGGGAGCCGCTGCTGGACGAGCGGCTGGCGCTGATCGCGGCCTGGGCGGGGAAGAAGGGCAAGGCGCCGAAGGTCACGGAGTGGCTGACGAAGGACCAGACGAAGGCGCCGGCCGCGACGGTGGCGCGCCTGTGCGAGCGGGGCCTGGTCGTGGAGGAGAAGCACAAGGTCCTGGGCCTGTTCCCGGTGCGGCGCTACCCGGAGGCCGACGGCTCGGTGGAGCGGGAGCTCCGTGAGCGGCTGCGGGCCGTGGTCCTCGACGGCGCCGCGCCGGACGAGCGGACGGCCGGGCTGGTCGCGCTGGTGCACGGGGCGAAGCTGCACCGCCTGGCCTTCCCCGGGGTGCCGCGCAAGGAGGTCTCCGCCCGGATGGAGAAGCTCGCGGACGGCCAGTGGGCGGCCGCGGACGTCCGGAAGGCGATCCGGGACATGCAGGCGGCGATGGCCGCGGTGTCGGTGGCCACGATCGTCGTCGTCACCTGACCTCGTCGGGGCTCAGGTCACGGCGTGGCCGTACGCGGTGGCCAGGGCGTCGAGTTCGGGGTCCCCGTACAGCCGGCGCAGGGCCTGGAAGACGGTGACCTTCTCCTGGCCGAAGCGGCCGATGCGCACCTCGAAGGTGTCCGGGGAGACGAACCGCGGCGGGGTGCTCTTGCTGTGGAACTTGTCGGCGTACATGACCATCCGCTCCTCGGGCGTGACGGGCACGTAGTCGGCGGGCGGGATGGGCAGGCCCTGGGCGAGGATGTCCTCCTGGGTCAGGCCCACGCCCGTGTGGCAGGAGCAGAAGCGGCAGAGGGCCTCGGGCAGGCCCTCCTCCGCGAGCAGCTGGTGGCCGAGGACGCCGTGGGTGACGTACGAGGTGCCGTCGATGCGACCGGCGGCGTCGTACAGCCGGTAGACGCCGATGTCGTGCAGCAGGCAGCCGGCGCGGACGAGCGCGGCGTCGGCGCCCCGGCCGGAGCGGGAGAGCAGCTGGTCGGCGATGGCGGCGACGATCTCGCAGTGGGTGAAGACGAGTTCGAAGGCGGCGTCGCTGGGGGCGTGCTTCCGGTGCAGCGCCCGGATTTCGTCGTATGAGGGGATCTCCACTCCGGAAGGATAACGGGGCGGGATCCCGGTCCCGCCGGGGTACGGCGGGCGGGTGACGTCCGGGGACGCGCCCGCCGGCGGGCCGCCCTCCGGGAGAAGGAGGGGAGCCCGGCGTTCCGCGGATCTGCGGACGGCGTCGAACTCTCCTTCGCTTTGCGGCAACTGACGACGTGTTGTCTCATCGGACAGGTGCGTTCCGATGACGGAAGGACTTCCATGCAGCGCAGGTCCCTCTCCCTCCTGGCGGCCGCGGCGGTCCTTTCGGCCGCGTCCGTCTCCCTCGCCGAGGCCCGCCCGGCCCGCTCCTCCGCCGCCCCCCACCCCGTGCACGGCGCCGTCCAGGTCACCAGCACGCCGGCCCGGGGCGTGACGCTCACCTCCCTCACGTACGGGCAGCGGGACGCCGACCACGTCTGGACCGTCCAGGTCGGCCTGCCCCAGCTCCCCGACGGACCGTTCGCCGGGGCGCCGCTGGCTCTGGGGCCGCGCGAGACCGCGCTGCGGGTGGCGGAGGCGGTGCGGGCGGCGGACTTCGAGCCGCGCGTCGAGGAGGTGACCACCCCGGCCTACGCGGACCTGCGGCCGGGGGTGCTCGGCTGGACGGTACGGGCCGGCCGGTCCGCGGACGAGGCCGGGGCGACCGCGCTCGCCGACCAGCTCCGGGCGGCCGGATTCACCGCCCGCACCCGCTACACCGCGCAGGACGGCACCGACGACGACGCGCCCCAGCGCGTCCACGTCCTGCGGATCGACCTCGACGCCTTCGGCGGCAGCCTGCAGACCGGTCACGGCCCCACCCTCCACGGCACCGAGAAGCTGACCGCCCTGATCGGCGCCACGGGCGCCGTCGCCGGCGTCAACGGGCAGTGGTTCTACGACAACGCCCCCGGCGGTCTGTACGTGAAGGACGGCCGGATCCTCGGCTCCGCCACCCAGGGACGGGCCGGCGTCCGGCTGGAGCGCGGCGGGCGGTCCTTCGCCGTCGACACGTTCACGGCACGGGTGACGGTCACGGCGGCCGGGGAGACCGCGGAGGTCGACGGGGTCAACCGGCTTCCCGGCGTGATCTGGAACTGCGGCGGCGTCGGCGGCGACCTGCCGACCGAGCGCCCGCAGCACGACGTCCGGTGCACCGACGCCGACGAGCTCGTCCGGTTCACCCCCGAATGGGGCGCTCCCCCGGCCGGTCCCGGCGCGGAGGCCGTCCTCGACGCCCGGGGCCGGGTGACGGCCGTCCGCGCCACCCGCGGCGCCCCCGTCCCGCCCGGCGGCTCGACCCTCCAGGCCACCGGCGACGCCGCCGCCTGGCTGCTGCGGACCGCGCGCGCCGGCGCGACGCTCACCTTCACCGAGCGGGTCCAGGACGGGCGCGGCCTCCCGGTCCCCCTCCGGCCCGACACCACGATCCTCCAGGTCGGTCCTGCCCTGGTCCGCGACGGGCAGGTCGCGGTGAACGCGGTGGCCGACGGCATCGTCCGCGAGGGCCCGGACCCGTCCTTCACCTACGACTGGACGGTCCGCGCCAACCCCCGGTCCATGATCGGCGTCGACGACGGGGGCCGGCTGATGCTGGTCGTCGCCGACGGTCGCCGCCCCGGCACCAGCGAGGGCCTCGGCGTCGACGGCGCCGCCCGCCTGATGCAGGCCCTCGGCGCCCGCGAGGCGCTCAACCTCGACGGCGGCGGTTCGAGCGTCCTCGCGACGGCCGCGGGGGTCGTCAGCCGCCCCTCCGACGCGGCCGGCGAACGGGCCGTCGGCACCGGCCTGCTCCTCCTCCCGCCGCCCGCGCGCTGACGTCCTCCCCGGGGCGCGGCCCGGCGGACGGGGGCGCGGCGACAGGCGGAGCGCCCCCGGAACGGCCAGACTGGGCCTGGACCGGATGTCGACCGCTGGCAGGGGTGCACATGTCCGAGGACGTTCCCTCCGCGCTCGACCGCGCCGTCCTCGACACCGTGTTCCGGCAGACCGCGGTCGGCGTGCACGTCCTCGACCGCGATCTGCGGGTGGTCCGGGTCACCGGCGCCACCCTCGCCACCCGGGGCGTCGCGGCGGAGGAGGTGCTGGGGCGGCCGGCGGCCGAGGCGTACCGGGTCTTCGGCGTCGAGGTGAAGGAGAGCGTGCTCCGCGAGATCCTCGACGGCGGGCCGCCGCTGCGGGACGTCCTCGTGCCGGGCCGGCCGCCGCACGCCGCCGGCCACGAGCACGTCTACTCCGTGTCCGTGTACCCGCTGCGCGCACCGGGAGCGGGCGGCGAGAAGCGGCCGTCGATCGGGCTCGTCGCCACCGTCATGGACGTCACCGAGCGGATCCGGGCCCAGCAGCGGCTGGGGCTGCTGTACGAGGCCCGCGACCGGATCGGGCGGACCCTGGACGTGGAGCGGACCGCCCGTGAGCTCGTCGAGGTGACCGTGCCCGGGTTCGCCGGGTCGGTCGTGGTCGCGCTGACCGACGCCGTGCTGCGCGGCAAGCCGCCGGAGCTGCGCCGGCCGGGCGAGACGCCGCTCCTGCGCTGCACCGCGGTGGGCGGCTCCGGCGACGCCGGCGCGGACGGCCCGCTGCCGGAGCCGGGCGCGGTCCTGCTGCCCGGCCTGTTCGGCGAGCGGCTGCCCACCGCGCCGGAACTCGTGGGCGCGGACGGGGACGTACGGGTGGTGGCGCCGCTCGCGGTCCGCCAGCAGCTGCTGGGGGCCGTGGTGTTCCGGCGCCCGCCCGGGGCCGATCCGTACACCGAGGACGACCTGGCGCTCGTCGAGGGCGTGACGGCGCACACCGCGACCTGCCTGGAGAACGCGCTCCGCTTCACCCGCGAGCACATCGTGATGACCGCGCTCCAGTCCTGGCCGCTGCGCCCCGAGGGCGAGACCCGGCACGCCGTCGACGTGGCCCAGCGGCACCGGTCGGGCGGCACCGGCGCGGGCTCCTGGTTCGACGTCGTCCCGCTGCCGGGCGCGCGGGTGGCGCTGGTGGTGGGGCAGGTGGAGCGGCCGGGGCTGAGTTCGGTGGCGACGATGGGCCGGCTGCGGACCGCCGTCTACAGCCTGACGACGCTGGACCTCGCCCCGCACGAACTGCTGGCCCGGCTCCACACCGTGACCCGGCGTCTCGCCCGGGAGCAGGGACGCCACGGCGCGGACGAGGCCGCGGCGAGCTGCACGATCGCCGTCCACGACCCGGTGACGGGGCGCCTGGACCTCGCCCGCGCGGGCTCCTCGCTCTGTGTCGCCGTCCGGCCGGACGGCTCCCTCGACGCGGACCTGGTGGACGAGGGTCCGCTGCTCGGCGGCGTGGACGGCCCCCCGTTCGCCTGCTCCTCGCACCTCCTTCCGGAGGGCACCACCCTGTGCCTGGCCTCCTCCGCGCGCGCCGACGGTGGCCCGACGCAGGCCCGGGTCGCGGAGGCGCTGGCCTCACCCGGCCGCGGCCCCCATCCCATGGCGGACGACCTGGCGGAACTCCTCGCGCCCGAACGGGTCCTGCTGGTGGCCCGCACGCTGCGGCTGCCGGCCTCGGACGTCGCCGAGTGGGAGGTGCCGGGCGAGCTGTCCGCGGTGGCGCCGGTACGGCACGCGGCGGAGGAACGCGTACGGGAGTGGGGTCTGGCCGTGGACCCGCTCACCGTCGAGCTGATCGTCAGCGAACTCGTCACCAACGCGGTCCGGCACGGCGCCCCGCCGTACGCCCTCCGGCTGCTCCGGGGAGAATCCACGCTCACCGTGGAGGTGCGCGACGGCGCGGCCACCGCCCCGCACCTGCGCCACGCGAAGGCCGGCGACGAGGGCGGCCGCGGTCTGCACATCTGCTCGACGCTGGCGCAGGCGTGGGGCGTCCGGTACGAGGAGGCGGGCAAGACGGTGTGGGCGGAGGTCGCGCTGGACGGCTCCCGGGACTGGGCCGACCCGCCCCGGCGGGTCAGGCGAGGCCGTACGACCGGGCCGTGAGGGGGGTGACGGCGTGCGGTGCCGCCACGACGCCGAAGCCGTGGTTGGCGGCGACGGCGCGGATGTGGTCGGCGGAGAGCGAGCCGTGCCGTTCGAGGACCAGCGCGGGCAGGCCCGAGCGGGTGTGCCCGGCGGTGCGGTGGAAGGACAGGACGCTGACGGAGGTCGGCCGGTGGAAGGGATGGCGCCGGCGGGCGGCCTCCTCGTCGGCGTGGGCCAGGACCCGGACGCCGGGCTCGGCGCCGAACGCGTCGGCGAGGCCCTCGGCCCGCCAGTGCGCGGGCTCCTCGGCCCGGCCGGTCAGGTGGTGCGAGCGGTTGGCGGAGGTGACGGCGAGGAAGTCGCCACCGGTCCGGCCGAGCGCGGCGCCGAGGAAGGCGTGCGACGGGCAGTGGGTGCCGGGCACGATGACCCGCACGGTACGGGTGCCGCCGTCGGTGGCGGCGAGCGCGCCGGGCACCCGGTCGGCCGCCGGTCCGCGCAGGCCGACGGGTCCGATCCCGAGCAGTTCGTCCATCAGCGACCGCACCTGCTGCCGGGGCACACCGTCGGGGAGCCGGGTCCAGTCGAAGGCGGCGGGGATCCGCTCGGGGACGGTGACGAGGCTCGCGGTCCGCCCCGCGGGACGGCCCTTCATCCGGTTCACCCGCTCGACGGTCTCGCGGTCGGGACGGAAGGCCAGCGCGTAGATGTTGCCGAACCCGTGCGCCACGGCCCGTCCTTCGGCGAGTGCCGTGGCCGCCTCCCGTACGTCCTCCGGGTCGTCGAGCACCCAGGTCCTCACCGCCGTGGCCTGCTGAACGCTCACGGAAACCACCTCCGCGTCTTCGCCGTGTGATCGTTTTACGCGTGCAACGACCCAACGCTGCCGGGGTCACCCGAACCGCCCCTTCGGCCCACGCGCCCCTCCCCCGGTCACCCGACGTGCACGGCCACCGCGCACAGCCCGTACCCCTTGGCCACCGCCGTCCGCCACACCCGCGGCGGCCCGTCGAGCACGGACTCCTCCCCGTCCCCGTACCAGAGCCGGTCCCGCGCCTCGGCCGCGGCCCGTTCGGCCGCGGAGAAGGCGAAGGCCCGCTCGACCGCCGGCAGCGCGGCGGCCGTCTCGGCGGCGGTGAGCAGGAAGTTTCCGCACCAGCCGGGGAGGAGCGCGGCGCGGGCGGGGCCGAGGGCGTGGAAGAGGGAGGAGACCGCGTACTCCTTGCGGTGGACGGAGAAGAACACGTCCTCCTCGTCGAGGTCCTGGTCCCAGACGCCGTCCATGACGTGGAAGTCGGGGTCCCGGGTGCCGTCGCAGACATCCTCCACGGCCGGTCCGGGGCAGGTGAGTTCGTGGAACGCCCCGATCGCCGCCGGGTCGGCGGCCGGCGTCCCGGGCGGCGGCGCGACCGCGTACCAGGTGCGGTGGTCGGGCAGGGGCGCCCGGCACCACGCCGCCCAGCGCTCCCGCGCGCCGGGCCGGTCGCGGTCCTCGCGGAGCGCGGGCAGCAGGCGGGGGGCGAGAGCGGCGATGGTGGTGTCCGGGTGGGCGGTGACGGCCCAGGCGCTGGTGAATCCCATGTCCGGTGACGGTAGCCCGGGGGACCGACAGCGGCCTCGGGCCGCGGTCGCCGAACTCGCTGGGCGGGGAGGGGAGATGGCGTCTACGATCACGTGTTCGCCTCGGAGCACGCGCTCCGGGGCTCCGTTGCGAACTGCCGGGCGCCGCCCGGCGAGAGGACGTCACATGAAGGCTGCGCACGTGCTGAACGATCTCCTGGCCTTCCTGTGGGAGATGCTCGCGCTGGGAGTGCTCGCCTGGTGGGGGTGGAGCGTCGTCGATCCGGTGTGGCTGCGGGTGGTGACGGCCGTCGCGGCGCCGGGGGCGGCGGCGACGCTCTGGGGGCTGTTCGCGGCCCCGAAGGCGCGGTTCCAGGTGCCGGTCGCCGCGGTCCTGGTGGTGAAGACGCTCGTCTTCGGGGCGGCGGCGCTGGCCCTGGCGGGGCTCGGGCACGACACGTGGGCCGTGGTGTTCGGCGTCGTGGCGGCGGCGAACACGGTGTTCGTGACGGTGTTCCGGCGGTCCTCCTCGTACGGGTACGGGCACTGACGCCCGGCCGCGCCGGTCACGGCCCCCCGGGAGGGCGGCCGTGACCGGTGGCGGCTCGGTCCGTCAGACGACCGCGCCCGTGGGGTCGGCGGTCCGGCTCCGCGCGGGGCGGGCGGGGGCCGGGGAGCGGGATTCGAGGGTGACCGTCAGCGGGAGGGCCGTGAAGACGGTCGAGGCCATGCCCAGGACGACGCCGGCGAGCAGCGCCACGGAGAAGTCCGTCAGGGTGTCGCCGCCGAGGACGGCGAGGGCGGCCAGGACGAAGAGGGCGCCCATGCCGGTGTTGACCGTGCGGGGCAGGGTCTGGGCCACCGCGCGGTCGGCGAGGTCCGCGAGGGGCAGCCGGCCGCCCTTGCGGCGCAGTTCGCGGAGGCGGTCGAGGACGACGACCGAGTCGTTGACCGAGTAGCCGACGACCGTCAGCAGCGCGGCCAGGAACACGCTGTCCACCGGCTTGCCGAGCCAGGCGAAGAGACCGACGACGAGCAGGACGTCCTGGACCATCGCGGCGACCGCCGCCGCCGCGTACGTCCAGCGGAAGCGGACGGACAGGTAGGCGAGCTGGGCGGCGACGGCGAGGCCGAGGGCCAGGAGCGCGTGGGTGCGCAGCTCGCCGCCGAGGCTCGGGCCGATCAGGTCGTCGCGTTCGACGGTGACCGGGCCCGCCGCCTCGGTGAGGGCCTCGGTGATGCGGCCGTGGGCCTCGTCGTCGGTCTCCCCCACCCGGACGGTGACGTCCCGGCCGCCGTCGCCGGTGGTCTGGACGACGGCGTCGGGGAAGCCGGCCGCGGCGACGGCCGCGCGGGCCGCGTCGGCGTCCACCGGCCGGGTGGCGGTGTACTGGACGTCCCGGCCGCCGGTGAACTCCACGCCCAGCTCGACGCCCCGCACGCCGATCCCCGCGAGGGCGACCAGGAGCAGCGCCGTGCTGACGGTGAACCAGCGGCGCCGGTGGACCATCAGCCGGGGTGCCCGGCGGTTGAGCCGCGTGCGGAGCCGGCCGAGGCCGGCCATGCCGGTGAGCGCGGGCCTGCGGCGTACGGCGGGCAGGGCGAGGGCCGCGTCGGCGAGCAGCCGGGTGATCACCATCGCGGTGAGCATCGAGGCGAGGACGCCGATGGCGAGGGTCACCCCGAAGCCCTTCACGGGGCCGGTGGCGAAGGCGAAGAGGAGGCCGGCGGCGAGGAGGGTGGTGATGTTGGAGTCCGCGACGGCGCTCCACACCTTGCCGAAGGCGGCCGCGAGCGGGCGGCGCGGGTCGCGGGTCGCGGCGGAGCGGCCGAGGGCGGCGTACTCCTCCCTCGCCCGTTCGAAGACGAGGACGTTGGCGTCGACGGCGATGCCGACGGCGAGGACGAAACCGGCGAGGCCGGGAAGGGTGAGGGTGGCGCCGAGCGCGACGACCGCCGCGTACGAGATCAGGCCGTAGAGGAGCAGGGCGATCGTGGCGAGGAGGCCGAGGAGCCGGTAGACGGCGATGACGAAGACGCCGGTGCAGGCGAGGCCGATGACGGCGGCGAGGGCGCTGGCGCGGATGGCCTCGGCGCCGAGGGTCGGGCCGACGGTGCTCTGCTCGACGGTGGTGACGGGGACCGGCAGGGCGCCGCCCTCGACGAGTGCGGCGAGGTCGCGGGCCTCCTGGGCGGAGAACCCGCCGGTGATCTGGGTGGCGCCGCCGGCGATACCGCTGCCGCAGGCCACGCCGGTCTGCATGGCGGGGGCGGAGACGATCCGCCCGTCGAGGACGATCGCGACCCGGCGGGCGGGGTCGCCGGCCGGGGCGCAGGCGGCCTCGCCGGTGAGGCGGGCCCAGTCGGCCGCGGCGCCGTCGCGGAAGGCGAGGTCCACGGTCCAGCCGCGCCCGCTCGTGGTGTCGAGGACGGCCTCGGCGCTCTTCACGCCGTCGCCGGTGAGGGCCGGCGCGGCGAGGGTGAGGAAGCCGCCGGAGCCGGGGGCGGCGTCGGGGTCGGCGAGGACCCTGGTGCCGTCGGTGGCGGCGGGCTTCGCCGGGCCGCCGGACGCGCCGGTGACGGCGTGGATGGTGAGCTGGGCGGTGCGGCCGATGACCTCGGCGGCCTCGCGCGGGTCGCGGAGACCGGGGAGTTCGACGACGATCCGGTTCTCGCCGGAGCGGGCGAGCGACGGCTCGGCCACCCCGAGGCCGTCGACGCGCTTGCGGAGCACCTCCAGGGCGCGGTCGGTGGCCTCGGCGTCGGCGCGGACCCCGGGGGCGTCCCGGGTCTCCAGGACGATCCGGGTGCCGCCGCGGAGGTCGAGGCCGAGACGGGGCGAGGTGGTGAGGGCGGTCCAGAGGGCGAGCGCGACGACGGCGAGCGCGAGGAGCGCGCGCCGGAGCACGGCGGACGAAGGCATGGGTTCTCCACGGGCGGTGCACGGCCGTGCGCCGGGACGGCGGGCCGTGCGGGGCGAGCTGGGGTACGCGCGCGTGGCCGGGCTGCGGGCATGCCGGGGGCCCGGACGGCGGCGCGGTGGAACGGCGTCAGCTGTGCCGGGTGGAGGGTGGCCCCCGAGGGGCCGTGGGGACGGACGGGAGGCCGGGCGGCGCGCGCTCCCGGCGGGGGTCGCCCGCGACGCGGCCGCGTCCGGGTGCCTCGTCGGCGCTCCGGACGACCGGGGGCGCGGCGGGCGGCGCCGGGAACCGTACCGACTGTTCGACGACGGCGGGCAGTTCCGCGGTCTCGGCGGCCGCCACGTGGGTGTCGGGCGCGGACACCGCCGGGTCGAGGGCCGCGACGGCGACCGTCGGGCTGCCGATGCCGACGGCGGCGCTCGCGGGGGCCACGAGGAACGCGCAGAGCGCGCAGAGGAGCGCCGGCAGGAGCCGGGCCAGGGCGCGGACGGAGGACGGCTTCGTGACGTGCACCGCCCACCCCCGTCCTCCGTCGTGACCTCGCGTCGGGCCAGCCTAGACGGATCGGGGGGAGCGTGGGACACCAGGTGGGGGCGGGCGGCGGAGTTGAGTACGGGGTGAGTACGGGCGCCCATGCCGGAGGCGGGGGTTCCGGCCGACGATGGGCGGGCCGTCGTCGTACCGGTTCCGAAGGTGGAGGGTCCGCCCGTGCTCAGTCGTCTCGCCGCACATCTCGTCCCGTTCTTCGGGCGGTTGACCGTGACCGCGGATCCCGCCGCGCGGATCGAGCCGGGCAGCATCATCGTGGTCAACCACACCTCGCTCGCCGACCCGGCGCTGGTGCTGGCCGCGCTGCGGCGGCGGCTCGGCGCCGAGCCGGTGCTGCTCGCGGCGGCGGGGCTGTGGCGGGTGCCGGGGCTGGGGCGGGCGCTGTCGCGGGACGGGTACGTGCCGGTGCACCGCAACACCGCGCACGCCTCGGCCGCGCTGGACCGGGCCGCGGTGGCGCTCGCCTCGGGGCGGCCGGTGATGCTCTACGCGGAGGGCCGGATCCCGCCGCGCCGGGAGGCGTCGGAGGCGCCGCCGGAGGAGTTCCGCACCGGGCTGGCGCGGCTCGCCGGGGCGACGGGCGCACCGGTGGTGCCGGTCGGGCAGGCCGGGGCGCGCCGCATCACGTCGGGCGGGACGGTGAAGCAGATCGCGGGGGTGCTGACGGCCCCGCTGCGGCGCCCGTGCCTGCATGTGCACATCGGGGCGCCGCTGCGGCTGCCGGCGGACGTGCCGGCGGCGACGGCGCTGGCGCACGGGGCCGTCACGGAGGCGTGGCGGACGGCGGCGCTGGCGCTGGGCGAGCCGGCGGCAGGAGCGGAGCCGGCCGGTCGGCCGGCGGGGCCCGTCTGACCGTGCCGCCGCGGCCGTCGGGAAGGGTCAGCCGGGGCCGAGTCCGAGGTCGCCGCCGGGCGGGGGCGTGAAGTAGCGGGCGACGTCGGCGTCGGTGACCTCGGCGAGGGTGGCCGGCCGCCAGCGCGGGTTGCGGTCCTTGTCGACGACCTGGGCGCGGATGCCCTCGACGAGGTCGTGGCCGGTGACGGCGGCGCAGGAGGCGCGGTACTCCAGGTCGAGGACGGCTTCGAGGCTGCCGAGCGCGCGCCCGGCGCGCAGCACGGCGAGGGTGGCCTTGAGGGCGGTCGGGGACTTGGCGAGGAGGGTGGTCGCGGTCTCCTTGGCGGAGGGGACGCCACTGTCGAAGAGGCGGTCGACGATCTCCTCGACGGTGGGGGCGGAGTAGCAGGCGTCGATCCACTCGCGCTGCTCGGCGAGGACGCCGGGGGCGGGCGGGGTCGTGTGGCGGGCCAGGGCCTCGTCGGCGGGGAGGCGGGTGAGGTCGGCGGCGAGGGCGTCGAGCGCGCCGGCGGGGACGTGGTGGTCCGCGAGTCCGGTGAGGAGGGCGTCGGCGGCGCCGATCTGGCCGCCGGTGAGGGCGAGGTGGGTGCCGAGTTCGCCGGGGGCGCGGCCGAGGAGAAAGGTGCCGCCGACGTCGGGGACGAAGCCGATGCCGGTCTCGGGCATGGCGATCCGGGAGCGTTCGGTGACGACGCGGACGGAGCCGTGGGCGGAGACGCCGACGCCGCCGCCCATGACGATGCCGTCCATGAAGGCGACGTACGGCTTGGGGTAGCGGGCGATGCGGGCGTTGAGGCGGTACTCGTCGCGCCAGAAGGCGGCGGTGGCGGTGCCGTCGGCGAGGGCGTCCTCGTGGATGGCGCGGATGTCGCCGCCGGCGCACAGGCCCCGCTCCCCCGCGCCGCGCAGGACGACGGTGGTGACGGCCGGGTCGTGCTCCCAGGCGGTGAGGGCGGCGTCGAGGGCGCGGACCATGGGGTGGGTGAGGGCGTTGATGGCCCGGGGCCGGTCGAGGGTGAGGAGTCCGGCGCGGCCCTCGACGCGGCGCAGGACGTCCGCGTCCCGGTCGGCGGGGGCGTCGGCGGGGTGTTCGGCGGGCACGGCGATCACTCGGTCCTTCCCGGGGCACGGCACTGTGTCGCCGCCCACGGTACCGGGCGGGCGGCGGGGCCCCGGAGGCCGGTCCGGGCCCCGCCGGCGGGGGTCGGCCGACGGCGGGACGGCGGTCGCCGGCGGTGGGGGCCGGGTCCCGGCGGTGTCGGTCGCGGAGAGGTTCGGGGGCGCGGTCCGGCCGGTGGCCCCGGCGCGGCAGACGTCGATCACACCGGTCACCCGAGGAGCCGGTGACCCGTTCGCCGGGCCGACGGGCGGGGAGCGCGGGCGCGGCCTAGCGTGGATCCGGGGGACGGTCCTAAGGAGGGATCGCGGCCATGGGCACCACCGTCGACAGGGCCAAGGGCAAGGTCAAGGAGATCGCCGGGAAGCTGACCGGCGACGAGAGGATGGAGGCCGAGGGCCGGACGGACCGGACCAAGGCCGATCTGAAGAAGGCTCTGCGGAGCCTGCGCAAGCATGCCAGGGGCGTCGCGGACTCGCTGCGGCGGAAGCGCTCCTGACGGGCGCGGCCGTGCGGGCGGCGGAGCCGCGCTCCGGGGCGGCGTACGAGGGCAGGGGTCGGCGTCATGGTGCTTGACCTGCTGATGATCGGGCTGGCGGTGACCTTGTTCCCGCTGCCCGTGATGGCGTTCGTGCTGGTGGTGGCCTCGCCCCAGGGGGTGCGCAAGGGGCTGGTGTTCATCGTGTCCTGGCTGGCCTGCCTGGTGGCCGTGATCGGGATCGTCGTGCTGTTCACCGGCGGGCAGCCGCCGGCGCCGCGCTCCCCGCCGTCGAGAACGGCGCAGGTGGTGACGCTCGTCATCGGACTCGGACTGATCGGGTACGCCTGGTACCGGCGCCGCCGTGTCCTCCGGGGCGCGCCGGACACGGACGGCGCCGCGGAGAGGACGTCCGCGCCGGGCGGGGTCTCCGTCCGGTCGGCCGCGGTGCTCGCTCCGCTCCTCCAGCCGTGGGGCATGGTCGGCGCCGCGGCCGCGACCGTCGTCCACGCCGACCTCTCGGACGCCGGGAACGTGCTGGCCCTCGTCGTCTTCTGTCTCCTCGCCACGTCCACGCTGCTGGCGATGGAGCTGTCGATGGTGTTCTCGCCCGAGCGGGCCCATCGCACCCTGACCGGGCTGCACGGCTGGCTGAAGCGCCACAAGGAGCCCGCCGTCATCGGCGTCTGTCTGCTGCTGGGGCTGTGGCTGGTCAGTCGCAGCCTCTACCAGCTGACGTCGTGACGGGCTCCTCGTGGTGCCTCGGGCGCCGGACTACCGCACGATCGGGTTGTCGGACTTGACGACGCACAGCGCCCAGATGACGAAGCCGGACATGGCGATCATCAGGATCGACCAGGCCGGGTAGTAGGGCAGGGACAGGAAGTTCGCGATGACGACGAGGGCGGCGATGGCCACGCCGGTCACGCGCGCCCACATCGACGCCTTGGAGAGGCCGAAGCTGACGACGATGGCGACGGCGCCGAGGACGAGGTGGATCCAGCCCCAGCTGGTCAGGTCGAACTGGAAGACGTAGTTGGGCGTCGTGAGGAAGACCTCGTCCTCCGCGATCGCCATGATGCCCCGGAAGACGCCGACGACGCCGGTGATCCCGAGCATGACGGCGGCGAAGACGGTCAGTCCTCCCGCCCACAGCTGGCTCGTGCTGTCCGTCCGGTGCGGTGTGTGCGTGGCGGCCATGGTGGACCTCGCTCTCGATTCACCGGGTACGGACCGGCGCCCGGTACCCGCGTTCCTTCCATGGTCGTCCCGGACGCCCCGGCGCGCGCGGCGCGGCCGGAGCGCTCAGGTCGCGGGGGTGTCCGACCCTCCCAGGCGCCGGCGGCTCCTGGCCTCGGGAACGTCGGCGGACTCCTTCAGGTCGCCGCCGGAGGCCGCGAGGGCGCGGCGGTACCAGGCTCCGTAGGCGCCCGCGAGGGCCGGGGCGGTGGCGCCGTGGAGGAGGACGCTGAGGCCGACCGTGACGGCCACGACGCGGCCGATCGTCGTGGTGCCCGCGACGTGCTCCTCGGCGACCAGGAGCCCGAGGACCACCGAGGCCAGGCCGCGGGGCCCGAACCAGCCGATGTAGAGGACGGTGGGCGGGCGCAGACCGCTGCCGAGCAGGGAGAGGGCGACGGGGACGAGCCTGACCACGGTGAGACTGAGCAGCGCGTAGAGCACGATCTGCCAGGTGAGGTGCTGGAGGGCGGGACCGAGCAGGACGGCTCCGAAGAGGAACAGGGCGATCGAGGCGAGGAGTCCGCCGAGGTCCTCGGCGAGTTCGGGGGTGGTGTCCCGGCCTTCGTCGGGGCCCGGTGCGGGGGCTCCGGGGGGACTCACCGGAAGGGCGCGCAGGGCGTGGCCGAAGGCGAAGCCGGCGACCCAGGCGGCGATGAAGCCGCTGCCGTCGACGACGACGGCCAGTTCGTAGGAGAGGGCGGCGACGGCGAGGACGTAGACGTGGCGCCATTCCCGGGTGATCCAGCCGCGGGCCCGGGCCGCCTGGAGCAGCCGGCCGGCGAGATCTCCGGCGAGCAGGCCGATGGCGGTGCTGAGCAGCAGGGAGCGCCAGAAGGTGCCCCCGATGCCCTCGGCGGCGTACGTGGTGCCGGGCACGGCGGCGAGGAAGACGACGAAGAAGGGCAGGACCATGCCGTCGTTGAGGCCGCTCTCGACGTTGAGGCCCTGGCGGACCAGCGGCGGGACGCGCCGGTCGGAGAGGGCGGACTTGCCCAGCGCCGCGTCGGTGGGCGCCAGGATCACGCCGACCAGGGCGAGTTCCCACACGGTGAGTCCGGGCAGCAGGGGCCAGGCCAGCAGCCAGCCGGCCCCGATGCTCAGCAGGAGGCCGATCCCGAGCAGGCGCCGGGGCAGGAATCCGCCCCGCGTGAGGTCGCGGCGGCGGACGGCCATGGCGTCGGTGAACAGCACCAGCGTGAGGGCCGCCTCCAGGAGGGCGGTGATCGGCGCGGCGTCGTCGCCCCCGACGACGTCGAGGACGGCGGGGCCGAGGAGGACGCCGCAGCCGGTGAACACGATCGCCGAGGAGACGGGGGTCGTGGCGAGGCGCCGCGAGCCGAGGGCATAGGCGGCCGTGACACCGGCCACGGCCAGGACCGTCCACGCGCCACCACTCATGGGACCGCCTCCCTCGCCCGCCCGGCGGCGTCGCCGGCGGGGAGGCGGACGGAAGAGATGAAGGGGCGGGAAGGACTCACCCGCTTCTCGCGGATCCTGATTGCACGGTGCACGGCCTCGGGGGACCGCTACTCCGTGTCCTCACACGGAGTCCTTCCCGTCACCTCCATGAAAACACCCCGTCGCGCCGCCCGCAGCCGGACGACCTCCAGTCCCCAGGCGGCGAGCAGTTCGCGGTAGCGCGGGCTGGAGCTCAGCATGCTGGTCACGCCGG